>DBKZ01000078.1:44554-56996 GCA_002297415.1 Ruminococcaceae bacterium UBA737 | reverse complement strand
AACCGCCGTAGCCTATTTCCTTCAGCGCTTTGACGATTTCGGCAAAGTCTATATCCATTGAGAAAGGAATTTGGTGGGAATCGTGCCAACGGTCGTTATCATGAATATGCAGTGCCTGCAGGCGGGGACCCAACGCTTTTATCATATTAACGGCACCCGAAGCCGAGCCGCGCATTTCCGCGTGTCCCAAATCAAGGCAGGCGACCAAAAACGGGTCGTTCACGGCGTCAACATGTTCAACAAAACTTTCAGAGGTTGCGCAGGCGGCAAAGCAGGACTCGTTTTTCGCGCCGTCCCAGTTCCACATATTTTCGGTTGCTATTTTAACGCCGTACTGATGGGCAAACGGCATAAGCTCCCTATACATTTCGGCGTTTTCCTCCGAAGACTTGTTATTATCCGGATGAATAACGCAGATCTTTCCGCCCGCCTCCGCGGTACATTCAACAGCTCTTTTGAAATAGTCCCTTATTTGCGGAACAGAGGACGGAAACGGCGCGTGAGACTGATTGCAGACAATTCCGTTATCAAGACCTATCTGTTTTAATCTCCGCGCAAAGGCAAGATAATCGCTACCGGCAAGCGGGTGGTCGTTTTCAAGCAGCTTTCCGCTTGACCAATCGTATCTGCACATTGAGAACATTGAAAAATCCCATGCGTCGAACCCGGCTTTTGCTATCAGCTCAACCGTGCGTTCTTCACCGACAAGCACAGATCCAAATTCAATCTGAGTTGATGTTTTCATAAAGTTTTTTTCCTCTAAACAATCAAAGCCGCCGCACTCGGATAACGCCGAAAAACATAAATTCGGTGTTCCTCGCGCGGCAGCCCGACAGCAATGTTATTTATCGTTCAGAGCTGCAATGCCGGGAAGCTCTTTGCCCTCAAGGAATTCAAGAGAAGCTCCGCCGCCTGTAGAAATATGAGTCATCTTGTCGCCGAAGCCCAAGGTGTTGACAGCGGCCGCAGAATCTCCGCCGCCGATAATTGTTACAGCGTCGGTCTCGGCAAGGCTCTTTGCAACAGCAATGGTGCCCTGAGCAAGAGTCGGGTTTTCAAATACGCCCATAGGTCCGTTCCATACAACTGTTTTTGCATTCTTAACTTCATTTGCAAAAATCTCCGCTGTCTTAGGTCCGATATCAAGTCCCTCATAATCATCGGGGATTTTATCAGCGTCAACTGTTTTAACCTCAATCTCGCCGTCGATAGGATCAGGGAAGTGGTCTGCTATATTGCAGTCAACCGGAAGAAGGATTTTAACGCCCTTTTCATCAGCCTTTTTAAGCATATCCTTGCAATAATCAATCTTTTCGGTATCAAGAAGAGATTTTCCTACGCTGTAGCCCTTAGCGGCAAGGAAGGTATAAGCCATGCCGCCGCCGATAATAAGAGTATCAGCTTTATTCAAAAGATTTTCGATAACAGAAAGCTTATCTGCAACCTTAGCTCCGCCGAGGATTGTTACAAACGGACGGACAGGATTTTCAACAGCGTTTCCGAGATATTTAAGCTCTTTTCCGATAAGATAGCCCGCAACAGCCTCTTTAACATAGGAAACAACGCCTACAGTTGAGCAATGAGCTCTGTGAGCTGTACCGAATGCGTCGTTTACAAATATATCGGCAAGAGAACCTAATTCTTTTGAGAACTCTTCGCCGTTCTTGGTTTCTTCCGCGCGGTAACGGGTGTTCTGTAAAAGAACAACATCTCCGTCCTTCATTTCGCTTACAGCCTTTTTGGCATTTTCGCCGACAACATTATCGTCAGCCGCGAAAACAACCTCTTTGCCTAAAAGCTCCGAAAGTCTCTTGGCAACAGGAGCTAAAGAAAGCTCGGGCTTAGGCTCGCCCTTCGGCTTACCGAGATGTGAGCAGAGGATAACCCTGCCGCCGTCGGCAATAAGCTTTTTGATTGTGGGGAGAGCGGCGATGATTCTGTTTTCGTCCGTGATAACTCCGTTTTTAAGCGGAACGTTAAAATCGCAGCGAACCAGAACATTCTGACCCTTAACATTGATATCGTCAACGGTCTTTTTATTGAGTGCGTTCATTTTTTTACATCCTTTCAAGACATTAAAATTTACAATATTATTTTACCACATTTTGAAAATTTTTCAATATCATTTTAAGAATTTATTCTGCATTTTCCCACTTATATTCGTGCAGCTGACCGAAATTTTCAAGTTCAGGGTAATTCCATTGTCTCAAAACCTCATAAACCGCAATTGCGACCGAGTTTGAAAGGTTGAGACTGCGTATTTCTCCTGCCATCGGAATTCTTACAGCCGTATCGGGATTTTTAAGAAGAAGCTCTTCCGGTAAACCCTTTGTTTCCTTGCCGAAAACTAAATAACAGCCGTCGGGATAAGAAACCTCGGAATGAGTTTTTCTGCCCTTTGTTGTAAAATAGAAAAAATCACCTTTGTTTTTAGAAAAAAAGTCCTCTAAGCTATCATAATAAGTTATATCTAGGAAATGCCAATAATCAAGACCTGCTCTTTTAAGCTTTTTATCGTCGATTTTAAAGCCCATCGGACCGACAAGGTGAAGCCTCGCACCTGTTGCGGCGCAAGTTCTTGCAACGTTTCCGGTGTTTTGCGGAATTTCCGGTTCAACCATTACTATATTTATTTCAGACATATAAATCACCAATAAGATTATATTAGCGTTAAAAATACTTGTCAAGGAATTTTAAGTATGTTATAATCATTTTAAGTCGAATTATGTAATAAAGGACGGTTCAGCCTTGAAGAAAAATCAGAAAATTCTTGACAGAATTGAATTTCTCGGAAATAAATACAAAAACGCGCCGGCAAGAACCGACGGTAAGCTTTTTAAAGCGCTTAAGGTTTTTTATATAATTTTCTTTGCATATTATTCTTTTATTTCGCTTATGGTCTCGCTGCTTATGATTTTGCATCTTACGGACAGCGAAGGTATAAGCAAAGAGGTTTTAAAGTATCACTTAAGTTACGAAGGAACAACCTGCGTATTTTTTGTTATCACAATTATTTCTTTTGTTCTGTTCTTTGTTAAATTTAAGCTGACAGGACTTATAATGAATATTGTAACACAGCCGGTATTTGTAATTCTTGAGGCAAGGTTTTTTAAAGGCAACGATTTTTCAAGACTTAATCTTCACGCGGATTATTACTGGAAGCATTTTATTCCTGCTTTGCTTATTTTTGCTGTAAGCGTCTTTATGGCTGTAATTGTTATCAGGGAAAGGCTTTATATTTCCCGTGAATACAAAAAAATCACCGAAAGAGCATACGGTGAATTCAAGCGCGGCAATGATACGTTAAGCGAAGAGGAATGGAACGAATTCCTTGAAAATTACGATCCGCGAAGCCAAAGTAAATAAATTCTGTTGTTTCGGGCAAAATAATAAAAACTTATAATCAGGTGATATTATGTTTCCCGATAAAAATGAATATTCAAAAATGGTAAAGACTGCTTCTAAGCCCTCAAAGAAGGTTAAGGATTATACATGCGCTTTTGTAACAGGCGGATTTATTTGCGTTATAGGTCAGCTTTTATTTGAGCTTTATTCTAAGCTTGGTTTAAGCGAGATGCTTGTAAGAGCGGCGGTTCCTTCAACACTGATAGTTATAGCCGGTCTGCTTACGGGAATCGGAGTTTTTGATAAAATTGCCAAGCATGCGGGGGCAGGAACCTTGGTGCCGATAACAGGCTTTGCAAACGCGGTAGTCTCTCCGGCGGTAGAATTTAAAAACGAGGGACAGATTTTAGGAATAGGAACAAAAATATTTTCTGTTGCGGGACCAGTAATTCTTTACGGAACCGTAGCGGGAATTGTATACGGTGTAATTTATTTTATTTTTATGTAGCATGTATCGGAGGCGATTGCTTGAACAGAATAATTTCAAGAATTGCGGATTTTATCCGCGAAACGGATAAGGTCCTTTTGTTTCTGTGCTTTTTTGCCTCTTCTTACGGGTGTCTTGCCGTTTTTTCCGCGACAAGACATCTCGAAACATTAAGACCTGTTCTTGTGCAGATGATTTCCTTGGCTTTGGGTATTGTTTTTGCGGTTATAATATCCTCTTTTGATTATGAGAGGTTTATTCAAAGCTGGTACATATTTGCAGTAATCGGCGTAATTCCCGTTATTCTGACATTTTTTATCGGATTTGCCCCTGAGGGAACCGATGATAAAGCTTGGCTCAATCTCGGAATTACAACATTTCAGCCCTCCGAGCTTTTAAAAATTTGCTTTATAATTTCGTTTTCCGCGCATATTTCGAAGGTTAAGGAAAATATAAACAAGCTTAAATATTTAATTCCCGTGTGCCTGCACGGTGCGTTTCCCGTGCTTCTTATTCATTTTCAGGGCGATGACGGAACGGCGCTTGTTTTTGCAATAATAGTGCTCTCTATGCTCTGCGCGGCAGGGGTTTCGTGGAAATATTTCCTTGCGGCTTTTTCTGCGGCGCTTATTGCTTCTCCTATTGTATTTTTCTTTATTATGAATGAGGATCAGCGCTCAAGACTTATCAATCTTTTTAATATCGAGGGCGATATTCAGGGTGCGACCTTTCAGGCTTATTACGGAAGAAGAGCCCTTGCAAACGGCGGATTTTTCGGACAGGGTCTGCTTAAAGGAACTCTTACAAAGGTAGGATATGTTCCCGAGGGACAAAACGATTTTATTTTTGTAAGTATCGGAGAACAGCTTGGATTTTTAGGCTGTATGGCTGTTATAATTCTTCTTTGCGCCATAGCCTTAAGAGCGGTTCATATTGCAAGAATTTGCAGAAAGCAAAGCGGAAAGCTTATTTGTATAGGATTTTTCGGTATGCTTTTAGCTCAGGTTACCATAAATATAGGAATGTGCATAGGCTTGCTTCCCGTTATCGGAGTCACACTTCCTTTCTTCAGCGCAGGAGGAACCTCGCTTTTATGTCTTTATCTCGGCGTCGGACTTGTAATGAGCGTTTATATGCATCGAAATTCGAGAACGATTTATTTACACGATTAAAAATAAACGGTTGCAGAAAATAAAAATCTGCAACCGTTTTAATTTATCTGTTATTTAATGATTTATAAATTTTAGGGTCTTTAACGCTGATATAAGCAGGTCTTATAATTTTGCCGTTTGACTGGATTTCTTCAATCCTGTGCGCGCTCCAGCCTGTAATTCTTGAAATTGCGAAAATCGGTGTGAACAGCTCGTAGGGAAGACCGAGAATTTTATAAACAAGTCCCGAATAAAAATCCACATTAGGGCTGACGCCTTTATATATCTTTCTTTTTTCTGCAATTATTTCGGGTGCGAATTTTGCAACCTTGCTGTAAAGATTGTATTCGCTTTCAAAGCCGTTTTCAAGGCTTAATTTTTTAGCGCACCTGTGAAGCACCTGCGCTCTCGGGTCCGAAACAGAATATACGGCATGTCCCATTCCGTAAATAAGACCCTTGCAGTCAAAAGCTTTTTTATCAAGAAGATCGCAAAGATACTGTTTTATCTGAGCGTCGTTTTCAATGTCGATATTTTCATGCATATCGTCAAACATTTTTGCAACCTTGATATTTGCTCCGCCGTGTCTGGGACCTTTAAGAGAGCCGAGCGCCGCCGATACAGCGGAATATGTGTCGGTTCCCGAAGAGGTTACGACATGCGTTGTAAAAGAAGAGTTGTTACCGCCGCCGTGCTCCGCATGAAGAACAAGCGCAAGGTCAAGAATTTTTGCTTCCGTGTCGGTAAACTTACCGTCATCCCTTAACATATAAAGAATATTTTGCGCAGTTGTGTATTCAGGCTTTGGAAGCTTTATAAAAAGATTTTTTCCTAAATGATAATGGCGGTAGGCATTATAGCTGTAAACCGCAAGCAGGGGAAATACCGAGATTAAAAAGAGAGCCTGTCTTAAAACATTTTTAACCGTTGTATCGTCCGCATTCTCGTCATAAGCATAAAGGGCGAGAACACACCTTGAAAGCATATTCATCATATCCTTGCCCGAAGCTTTTAAAATCATATCTCTCACAAAGGAATCGGGAAGAGTTCTTAACGCCGATAAAACATTGCAGAATTCATCAAGCTCATTTTTGCTCGGAAGCTTTGAAAACAAAAGAAGATAGGCTGTTTCCTCAAAGCCGAATCTTTCGTCCTCCATAAAACCCGATACGAGTTCTTTTACATCATAGCCCCTGTATCTTAAAATTCCCTCGCAGGGTCTTACTGTTCCGTCAGGAAGCTTTTCCTTTGATTTTATTTCAGAAATTTCGGTAAGTCCTGTTACAACACCGTTTCCGTTTAAATCTCTGAGTCCGCGCATAACATTGTGCTCGGGATACATTTCGGGCTTTATTCCGTAAGCGCTGTTTGAAATCTGCGCGTTTTTTTCAATATATTCTAACAACTCCGGCTTTAAATGATTCAATATTATCACCGTATCTTTCTAAATTATGTTAAATACATTATAAAGCATTAGGTTTAAGATATGGTGAAAAAAATGTAAACTTTTCCTTTTTTGAAGTTGACAGCAAAAGATGTTTATTATAAAATATTTAGGAAAGGGATTGGTTTTATGACAAAAATTTCTCCGTCCGTTTTGACTGCGGATTTTTTAACTCTGGCGGATTATTTAAAAAGGTTTGAAGAATGCGGAGTGGATATGGTCCACCTTGATGTTATGGACGGGGAGTTTGTTCCGAATATTTCTTTCGGAGTTCCCGTAATTAAATCTATAAAGGAGCACACCTCGCTTCCTTTAGATATTCATTTGATGATCGACCGTCCTGACAGATATATTGATGACTTTGCGAAATACGCCGATTATCTCAGCTTTCATTTCGAGGCAGGCTCGGACAATGAGGAATTGCTTAAAAGAATTAGAAATCTCGGTTGTAAGTCTTGTATAACAATTAAGCCGAAAACGCCTGCGGAGGCTGTTTTCGGACTTTTAGACTATTGTGATATGGTGCTTGTAATGTCTGTTGAGCCCGGGTTCGGCGGACAGAAATTTATGCCGCAGGCACTTAGCAAGCTTGAAGTGTTAAAAAATGAAATAAACAAACGAAATTTAAAAGTCGAGCTTGAGGTTGACGGCGGAATTAATGCCGAAACCGCTCCGCTTGCGGTAAAAGCAGGAGCGACCGTGCTTGTGGCAGGAAGCTATGTTTTTAATTCTTCGGATTTAAAAAAGACGGTAAACGAAATTAAATCTCTTTAAAGCTTTTCTTGATTTTTTCAATGGCATTGTTTTTACAAATCAGCGTTCCGTATTCCTTTACGGCGGCGCTGATTCTTTTATCCTCTATAACCGCTTTGCAAAATTCCTTTGAAAAAGTAACGGTGTTTTTGTTTGGCTTTGATGGCAAAAACAGAATATAATTGCTTTTAAATTTGTAAAGCCCGCTTTGCTTAGGCACTGTTTTTAAACTAATACAGAAAAATATTAAATTTTCAAAATCTTTAAATATAAGTAATAATTCGGATTTCTTTTTTATATTGCTTGAAGAAAGGGAAATTATACAGCCGCCGTCGGTTTTGCTCATTTCAAAAAGAATTTTGTTTCCGAGCTTTTTCAGAAACCTTTCGGGCACTGCTTTTTTTAGTATTCGGTTTATACTTTCAATCGTTTGTGAGTTTTTCTCGCTGATATTGCCGTAGCCTCCGAAATATTCCTTGATTTCCGAATCGGAAACGAGAATTTTTATCTTGCCGCATGTCGGATATAAAAGTTTCATAAAAGCTCCTTGCAAACAATAGGGCTCTGCTCTCGGCAGAGCCCTGTCACATTAAGGCTTGTTGTTCAGTCGCCGTTCTGACAGCCGCAGCCGCCTCTTACATTACACGGTCTCGGCGGGAAGAAATCGTCGGTAGGGAACTTGATTTTTCTGAATACATCGCAGGGCTGGTCGGTTGAATCCTCGCACTGCTTTTCGGGAATGCAGAAATCGTAAACAGGAATAAGCATCTGGACATTTCTTACAAGCTGAACGATTGTGAAAAGTCCGAGGGTAGCAAAAACGGTAGGCGTTCCTGCCGGTAAATTGGTTTCAAGCGGAGTTCCGAAATAGTTTATAATGCTCTGCGGGAAATAGCGGACATTTTCATAAGTGTCGCAAATCTGACCGAGCCTTGCGCTTAAGGATACGGGTTCTACGCACTGAACAACGCATTTAGGATTATTCGAGGTTGAAAGCGCCTGAGTATCACAGCCTGTGTTATCCGAAAGTGCGCTTGAATAAACCTTGACATTTCCCTCGCTGCCGAAAAGAATTACCTTTTTGCTGAAGGCTGTAATTCCCTGAACCTCGGTAGGGCAGGTGTTAGGTGCGGTAAAACAGTCTATTGTCATGAGGAAAAAGAATGTCATATCGCAGGAATAAAAGCCCTTATTGAAATTAACGGGTTCAACATCTATATAAACATTAAGTACTTCTGCGTTTTTAAGCCTTACGCTTACCGCCTGATTTATAATTGTCTGAGTTTCGGCAGTGAAGAAACAGCGCAGATCTTCGAGACAGTCACGATCTCAACACCGCGCCTTTTAGAGGAGTAAGAAATAAAGCCGGAAACCGCTTGAAATGGCGATTTTCGGCTTTATGGTTTTAAAGATTTATCGGCAAAATGAAAATTAGCGGTTAAATTCCTTTATAAGTCAAAGTAAGGATAAATTGATTAGGTTTCCACCCTTTTTCTTTGTAGTAATATCCTTTATCGATTATCTGTTTTAAAAGCAAATTTTTTGTCGCCGGATCCGAATTGTTATATACCTGTAATAGATTTTCCATTCTGTTAATTATGGAATCCACATCCGCGGTTTGTTGCTCGGTTTGCTTTTTTAAAGTCGCTTCTTTTTCTTTTAAAAGCTCCTCGCGGCGCTTTGATATGTTGTTCGAACGCTCAATATATGTTTCAACTGTATAAACTCCCTGCTCGAGAAGATCGTGCAGGCTTTCTTTTTGCCTTGCAAGCTCTGAGATCTTCTTTTCTATTCCCGAAATTATAGGTTCATAATTTATCGGCGGAGCAGAGGAGAGCTTTGAAGCTTTAAGCTCTTTAAGCTTTTGAGAAATGCTTTCAATTACTGCCGTTTCAACATAATCAAGTCTTGAAGAAGCGCAACAGCCTTTTGTTCCGCAAAGAATATGTGTGGATTGGTATTTCCTGTCCGGCTTATACGGCCGTCTTTGCATACCGTAACCGCAGACCTGACATTTTAATATACCGCCTAAGGGGTTTTGCAAAGTGCCGTCATAATACGGTTTATGATATCTGCTTGAAAGCAGCGCGTTCGCTTTATTAAAAAGCTCTTCGTTTACAATAGGCGGATGAAGACCGTCATAAACGAGCCATTTAGATTCGTCATTGTAGACCGTAACGGATTTTTTCATAATTCCGCGCTTGACGGTGTTTTTCTTGTTCCAGACCACCTTGCCGATATATACTTTGTTTCGAAGCATAGCCGCAATGGAAGTCCTGTTAAAATGGTCCGAACGGTGGGGAACGGCTCCGAGCCCGTTGAGGGTTTCGGCGATTATCTGCGTTCCTGCTTCACCGCCGGCATACATTTCGAATGCCATTCTGACAAATTTAGCTTCATCCTCGTTTATTTCAAGAGTGCATTTTTTATTGATTTTACATTTTTTATATCCATACGGCGCATTACATAAATAGCACCCCTCAGCTAAAGACTTAAGCGTTCCGTTGTGCAATCTTCGTTTAATGGTTTTTAATTCACGGCGAGCCATAAAGGTCTCAAATTCCGCATACTCTTCGTCGAGGTCATTATTTAAGTCATAAGCCTTGCGCGGTGTTATAATCTTAATTCTATGATACTTAAATGTTTCGAGAATTAAGCCCTGCTCGCTTGTAGCTCCGCGCCCAAGTCTGTCTATATCCATACATAAAACGGCCTCAAAGCGTTCCTGTTCGGCTTCCTCGAGGAGCTTAAGCATTTGCGGTCTTGCATAAAGGCTGTCACCCGAAACAACATCCTCAAATATTTTATAAATAATAATGTCCGGATGATGTGAAGAAAATTCGAGTAATATTTCTTTGTGCCGGCGCAAAGTTTCTTCTATTGTGACAGCTTGATCGTCAGCTCTTGATTTTCTTAAATAAATCGCAGTGTTCATTATATTATACCTCACAAAATTATACTGAAAAATCGGCATAAAAATACCGTCTGATTTTCCTCTTGCATTTTTCAGACGGATTTGGTACAATATAACCGTAGTGTTGGACTACATTTTTGTTTGGGTGGGTTATATTGGTAGTGTAATCCGTCTGAGGTCCGCTTCGGTATTGCTAGTGCCGAGGCGGATTTTTTATTTTAATTTTTTAATACTGTCAGAGCTTATCACGCTTTTTCCGGTCTGCTCTTCCAATTCTTTTCTTGCCTTTTGTGCAACTGTTCCGCCGCGTTTAGCGGCTTTTTTATGTTCGTTAAGTCCGTAAGGGCTCTCTTGCTTTGAAATTTCGGTTGTGGCAGCTTCGGCGAGCATATTAAGAACTAATTCCATATTCGTCATATTGTCTCGCAGGCTCTCTTTTTTGAGGTCCTTAAGGCTTTTATATTGCTTTGTTGTCATTCCCGACCAAGCTTTTGTGATTTCGTCGGTAAGGATAGCGTATTCAAGTCCCTCTTTAATTCCGCCCCTGTTCCATTCATCAGTTAATTCATTTCTGATATCTATAGATTTAAGGCGCTGATTTATCCACTCATCCGAATATCCCTTTTTGCGGTATGTGTTCAAGGCTCGGTTGATTGCGAGCTCAGGGTCTGCCGTTTCGTCAAGCCTGTCAGAGCCCACCTGCGCGAGCCATAATTTAAAAGGCTCGGCTTTAGGCGAAGGGATAGACTGAATAAGCCTTAAAAGCTGTTTTGTGCCGGCAACATCGGTTAACCTCATTTTACCGTCCGCGGCTTTCATTTTCAACTGGTGACAATTTGTCACCGTTTCATTTCCTTCAGCTTTTAAGCGTTGCTTCAGCTTGTTCCAATATTTTCTACCATCAATACTGTCTGTCAAAACAGACACAACATCCACTATAGAAAAATACCAATCCTCTTTATCGCTGTCCCAGACAGTTCTGATTTCTTTGTTATCAAATAATTTAATTCTGTTTTCCGTGTTTTATCAGCCTTCCTTATTTGAGATTTTCGGCAAGCTTTTCAAATAAACTTAAAAATTTCGTTTTTATGTTTTCAAAAATCTTTTCAGCTGTTTTTTCATCATAAACGTGAGAAGTTAAGTTTCTTGATTCGAGAATTTCAAGCCAGCCTTTTTCATCATTTATCAGACCGTCCGAATAAGCGGTTTTTAGTACGGATTTAGGGCTGTTTATATCTGTATATCCCTGCTCGATTAAATATTCTCGGAGATTATTGATATAAACATCGAAACAATGTTTAAAACGATATATAACACCGTCTAAAACCGAGGACAGTCCGTATTTGTCATAATCTTTTACGGCTTGGTTTAACAGGCATAAAGAATTATTTGTCATAAATCTATTTGAGCGCGTAAAGCGTCCTGAAGAACCTGAGAAAAATTGATGTTCCTTTCGACTGCTGCTGAATTAAGCCACGCAGGGAGTGTTACGGTACGGTTTACCGATTTGTTTATATTTGCATTTCTGACTGAGGGCATAAATACATCTACCAAAACCGCTCTTTCGTTGTTTTTGAGCTTTATATCTTTTAATTGAGTAGGAGTAGGAATCTCTTCGCCGTCCTCTTCAAGACCGAAAAGAACACAGCCTAAAAGCTCACGGGCGGACAAAAGCGCGTCATCCTCATCAACTCCGCTTGTCGCTACATCTAAATCGGGAAATACAACGGCAATTTCTTTGTCTTTTTCATAAGAGAATATTGCAGGGTAAAAATAACGGTCAATTTTTTTCATTTTTAAAAACCTCCGAATAATATATTTGAGAGGGGATAGGGCTACCTGAAAAGTAGCCCTGATTGTCTTTCAATGCTGTCAAGCGTTTTTCTCGGTATGTCTTTATCGGGATGTTTAACGGTTGTTCTTCCCTTTTTTATGGGGTGTTTAAACTGATGATGACTACCGCAAACATTTACTTCATACCAACCGTCCGCTTTCAGCATTTTAATGACTTCCCTTGAAGAGTAACTTTTCAAGTGCTTTCCCTCCCGACAATTATATTATAACAAATATAAAAGTATTTGTCAATAACAAATACAAAAATATTTGTTAAATCTTTGTACTTGTAAAGCCTACGGCTTTTCCGAGTATACGGATATTTTCGAGCTCGGCACCTGAGTAAACAAAAGGCTGACATTTGGTGTTGCAGGGCATAAGAGTTACTGTATCACCTGATTTGTAAAATCTTTTAAGTGTAGCCTCGTTTTCTATAAGAACGGCGGCGATTTCTCCGTCATTGACCGTAGCCTGCTGTCTGATATAAACTATATCCCCGTTATAAATATGAGCGT
>DBKZ01000078.1:25088-44530 GCA_002297415.1 Ruminococcaceae bacterium UBA737 | reverse complement strand
TATGAGCGTCAATCATACTGTCACCCTTACATTTCAGAGCAAAGTCGGCACGGATATTTTCGGGTAAGTCGACATCGCATTCTATATTTTCATTTGCAAAAATAGGTTCTCCGCAGGCGATTTCTCCGAGCAAAGGAATTTTTGATGTTTTCGGAAGAGGAATAACATTTTTGTATTTATAAATGTTTTCGTCTTTATCTTCCCAGCCCATTAAGTAAGCAGGGGAGGTATTAAGCCTTTCGGATATAGCCTTTATTTTAATTGCAGGGATATTTGTTATTATACCTGTTTCATACTTGTGAATGGTTTGCTTTGTGGTATTGGCGTAATTGGCGAGTTCTTCTTGTGTTAAATTGTTTTGCGTTCTAAGCAATTTAATTTTTTCGCCTATGGTCATATTAAATCACCTCTTACACATAGGTATAACATAAAAAAAGTTGCCTGTCAAGAAATATTTTCCCGAAAAAAGGTAAAAAAGTGCTTGACAAGTTACGAGAACGGTGTTACAATATGAGTAACTTAAGAAGTTACAAGGAGGCGATAAAATGCTCGATGTAAATGCTTTAATGGGCGAAGCAGTAAAAAACGGATATAATAAAGGAGACCTTGCAAATGCGCTTGGAATGTCCCCTAAAACTTTCCGTTCCCGCTTGAAAACAGGTAATTTTGGGCGCAATGAAATTGATGTCCTAATTGGCCTTTTGCACATTGATAATCCTATGGAAATTTTTTTTGCAAGATAAGTAACTTATAAGTTACACACTTAAAAAATCAAACTTAGAAAGGAAAGTATATGAAAATTCTATTGTTTGCAATATCAGCATTATTCCTATTTTTAATAACTATCGCCATAAATTTTAGCATAGATTGCAAACTGCAAAAATTACAATCTAAGTTAGAAAAAATAGAAGCATTTAGAGAAAATAAGATTTTCAAACCAAATACTTCTACGGTGTATAGTCAAATATGCGATATAGAACAGCGAGCAGAGATTTTAGGATTTTGTTACCAATGCCCGTTGTATCTAGAAAAAGCCCAACAAGATATGCAATAAATATCTCAAAAATTCCAATAAACAGTTTAAGAATCTTATTATTGATTTTTTCAATGGGCTTGAACATTGATAAGGTTTGTATTGCGAGCCAAGGCCATATAAAAGAAAGTAATATATTATGCAGAAAAACTCCTTTGGCGCTTTCAAAAGCTTTATTAAAATCTTCGATATATGTTCTATTAGCAATTATATCAATTTTGGAACTTAGGATTTCGATATCACCCTGTTTAAATAAAGGGTATATAAAAGGTTTTATTCGAAAGTTTTTTGTCTCGGTTTTATTTTTAAAATTCAAATTATAAACCTTTTGATAATACGAACACAGGATATATCTTATTAAATTTATTATGAAAACAACCGCGAAAACGATAAGATAAAATTTTGCAAATCTTTTCATATTTAACATCTATCTTTCCATTAAATGATAAATGCATTATAGCGAATAATCAATAAAATTTCAATGTTTTTAATGAAATTTAGAAAGGAAATAAAAATGAAAGAAATACTCACTTTAATTATTGCAATCGTAAGGATTATAGTCTCAATTATTTTTGTTTATTGGATGATAAAGTTCGCTATGTCCGCCGTTGATTTTTTTAATTCTTATTCCGCAGTTAATTTAACGGCAGTTTCAGCAAAAACTCTACGACATCTTTTATGCCGTTTTTAAAAGGAGATAGAAATGAAAGTTAAACCCAAAAAAATATTACCGCAATCTGCAAGAGATAAAATACTTTTGCTTCTTGCGAACTGCAGTGAAAAGGTTAACAGCTTTAAAGCTTTGCTTTATATCATTTTAGTGTTTGAAGTAATCCAAATATTATTGTTGATATTAGGGTTATTACGGTAAGTATTAAAGGAGATAAAAAAGTATGGATCAGATTAAAAGAATGTTTTGTGAAAGAGAATTAACTTTGCTTTTAAGAGCGGTAGACAGGGATATCGAACGGGCGGAATACGAGTTATGCCGCAACGGTGAAGAATATGTTCATGTTCTTTATATTGCAAACGGCGGACAAACAACCGTTTGCGTAACAGCTGACAGTTTACTTGCCTTGACGCGTGATGTTTTAAAGGCGGTGGAATAAATGAGTTCAATTTTAGTTATACTGTCTTTTATTTTAATGATTTCCTTAAATATTTTCGGATACTCAAGCGAAAAGAAATTGCTTAAGCGAATTGATGAGCTTGACGAAAGATTAAGCGTATTAGACGGCGGAAGTAAAATTCTTAAAAAGTATATAAAGCATTCTCCCGAAGTCAGAATATGCGATTTAGAAAATCGGCTGCAGGAAGCGAAAGAAAAGAACAGTCACAAAAGCATTTATTTTATTGATGAGTTCAGCGGCATTTCGTCTCCGCGTGTAGTACAAATGTCTTTTGAATTGCCTTACCTCGATTGGTGCAGATTCGAAAATTCAGAGATTTTTCGCAAACTGACAGCTTATCTTGAGGAATTGGAAAAGCAAGAAATCCGGATTGAAAATCGTAACGAATAAATAATCATTCCACTTCCGAAAACATCCGGTGACAATTTGGGCGGTTAAGTTTAGCAAATGACCTACCATTTGTATAAGCATTGGATTTTTTAGGAACAGACAAAGGCAAATGCTCAATATTGTCATCGGATGTTTTCGGAAGTGAAGACAAAAAAGCAACTGAGATCTTCTATGATAAATAGATTTTTACGGATTTCATATCATAGGACAAATTTTAAAAAACATAAGTAATAAGAAAGGGGAGAAGATTATGGAAAATACAGTAAGCATTAAAGAATTGAATTATCTGACAGAGCTTTCTTCGAACGCGAGAAAGGCTCTTACAGTTCCCGATAACTGCAATGTTGTAAGTATAACGGATAAATTCAGGTCGGGCGGTCCGATAGTAATTACTTTAATGCCGAATTTAAGCGAGGAAAAGCGGGCTGAAGATAAAGATAATCTTCAATATGCCGTCGACCGAGCGCTGAGCAGTATTGAAAAGCGCTGTAATAATGAAAAAGGCTTTCTTCCGGAGCTGATGAACAGACTCGGAATGAAAGCAAATGAACAAAAGCCGTATTTAAAAGAATATTACCGGAGCTTTCCGGAATAAAGAAAGGATCTTAAAAAAATGAGGACATTAAAAATCCGCCTGCAGATAAATGGGAAACTGCAAGCGGACTACAAAAAAGCTTTATTAAATTATAACACCGAAAGGGGTAAAAGTCAATGGTAAGATACGAAAATGACTGTGTAGACTGCGGCATAGCATGCTCTCAGTCCTGCCGGCTTAAATCGGTACCGCATTTCTACTGTGATAACTGCAAAGACGAAGCTGATGAGCTTTATGAATTTGACGGTTATCAGCTTTGCCCCGAGTGTGTATTAAAAAGTCTTAAAAAGGTTGAAATTTGAAAGGAAGTTTAAAAAATGGGATTTTATTTAGACGGAGCCGCGGCGATTATAACCGCGATTATTTGGGCGCTGCTTGTAGGCTGGTGTTCGCTTATCACTTATGTTGCATTTGTACTTTCAAAGTGGGTAGACAAGCTTAAAAAGTCAAATACCGCTATGTACAGCGCATTAAGCTCTTACGGTAAACATAAGAGGAGCGGCGAAGATGAATAATATGACGGTATATAATCAGCTGACCTGCTCGGAAAGCTCGATGTTTAATGTTTTAAAAAATGAGATAGGAATAAAAACAAATTGCATTCCTTTTGCGGTGAAGGCGATAGATTCGCTTAAATCGCTCGGAAGTCTGACACAGCGCGAAGCCTTGAATGCCGCTAATACCTTTCTTTCGGATCTGCAGACTTTAAATCAAGGCGGAATAATAGCTGAGGATTATGACAAGATCGATTTTATCAAACGCGGAAAGGTTATAACGATATCCGCAAGGGTAGAAGCATTTTTAAGAGCCGCCGCGAGGAAAGGTTACAGAATAACGGACACGATTGTCGCGGTACCGAAAGAGGATAAGGACACAACATATTTTAAAGAGATCTTCTATAACGGCAATATTCTTTACACTCTTGAGGACAGGCGGTTTAATGCCGACAGAAAAATGACTGCCGAACGAATTGTAGATAAATATTTCAGTAAATATATCTGCCGGCTTGAAGTAACGGAAATAAGCTCAGGAAAAAGAATCCTTATGACAAATGATGAGATGTCAAACGATGAGCTTAATGAAATTGCGAAATCAAGCGAAAAAGGCTTTTTTAAATCTCAATGGGTTGCCTACACCGACCAATACGGCAAAGCCCGGAAAAGAAAGGTTATAACAAACGAATATGATACCGATTCCATTTGGTACAAATGGACCGGCGAAATGGTAAAGAAAACAATAATCAGAAGAGCGCTTAAAAGAGTGCGCGAGGTATTGCCCGAGCTTAAAGAAACGATATATGCTTTTGAAAAGGACAATGAGGAAAGCTTTGAGGTTCAGAGTACTATGCCGGAGATAAATATTCCCGACCTCGGCGAAACCGAAAGCCATATAGATCTGAATAAGCTTACAGCCGAACAAAAAGCGGATGTTAAAGAAACGCTTGAAATATTTAAGGCAAACCCGAAGCTTGCGTCGCAAAAAGCCGAGGAAATAAAGAAGGCCTTTGAGAACGGAGAAGAAAAGCAGGAAATTATTGACCGTGAATATGCTTCCATTATGAACATTAAAAAAAGCAAAAATTTATGGCCTGTTATTGAAAAATATATAGTTGAGGGCGGTGAAGCAAATGCAGATAAAAAGAGTGAACCTTAAGCAGGGAACTCTTGCATGGGAAACAGCAAGAGAAACAAGAATCGGCGGAAGTGAGGTCTTTGATATTGTCAGATATTATTCTACCGAAGAAGAACTTCAGAACTGCGGAATAGACGCTTTAAAATTTAAAACCGAAAAGCCCTATACATCTGCATGGGCGCTTTACCACAAAATTTTAAACGACGGAGTTTATCAAAAGAAAGCCTTAGAGCCTGAGCTTGCGGAGTACGGTCACGCCGCCGAGCCTTACGGTGTGTATGTACTTCAGAAGGGAAGAGAAAGAAGACTTAAAGCCGGTGAGGTTTATGCTTCGGACAGGCTTATAGCAAGCCTTGACATAAGCGGAATAAGCGAAGCTAAGGACATAAGACCGTTTGACAGAGGCGGCGGAATTGTTAAACCTAACAGAAGATTTGTATGCGAGCAAAAAACTATGCGCCCTGAAACGGTTAAAAACGGAATTCCTTATAAGTATATTGTTCAGGCGCAGTATCAGATTATTTGTTCTAAAGCGGATTTCTATATTCTGCAGATTATGATTTTGAAAGAAGATACGGTTTTCGAACGCGGAAAGATAACTCAGATGTCTAAGAAAAAAAGAATTGAGTATCTCAAAGAAAACATGACTGTCGAGCACTTTTATTTTAACAATAACGAACATCTTGCAATGCTTATAAAAAAATGCCTTGAAAGATTTTTTAAGGATGTTGAAAACAGGAACGAGCCGACCGCGTTTATTGCGAACGATACTCAAAAGAATATTATCGAAAGCATTCGGATAAACACTCTTTACAACAAAAACTTATCTTTAAAATATGATCTTTCCGAATATGTCAAGAGCAAGAACGCTTGTGATGAAGCGGATAAAAAGAGAAAAGAAGAATTACAGAAGATAATCGAAACCGCAAAAGAATACAACGCCAGCAAATTTATATCCGATGACGGATATACCGGAAGCTTTTCGGCTGCGGGTGCGTTTCTGATAAAGGAGCCTAAAGACAATGGAAAGATTTGAATTAAGGCCATATCAGAACAAGGCGGTAAATCACGCGGTCAATATGTTATATGAGAGAAAGAATTCTCTTATTGTTGCCGGCACAGGCGCAGGAAAAACAATTATGATGGCCGCGGCGATAGGAAGATTTTTCGGAGGCTTTTATGCAACGCATAAAAGAAAACCGCATATTTTGGTTTTGGTCCACAGAACGGAAATTCACGATCAGAATCACACAAAATTTGCGAAGGTTTGTCCGGAGCTGGCTACAAGCGAGATTACATCCGTAAGGAAAAGCTTACATGGATATGTGCATTTCGGAATGGTGCAAACGGTTACAAATCTTTTAAATGATTTTGCTGCTGCAAATAGTTATTTTGATTTGATTGTTATAGACGAAGCTCATCACGCAAAAGCTTCTACTTATGAAAACATAATAGAGTGGAACAGGCTCGGTAATCCCGATATGTGTTTACTCGGAGTAACTGCTACGCCTAATCGCGGGGACAAGCTTCCGCTTATAAGCTTATTTGATAACTTTTATCAGATAACAACTCGCTTTTTAATCGACAGCCATTATCTTGTAAGGCCGAAATTTATTGACGCTTCGCCTGTTTTCCTAACCGAAGAGGGAAAAGAGAAAGGGCACTTATCGAAAAACTTAAGACTTAATGACCTTGAGGGCAGAGCGCTTATTTCAAAGCTATGCAAGGATTATTTAAATCTTAAGGAAGAAGGAAAAACAATAATTTTCGCTCCGTCGCACGAATTTTGCGAAGCGATATTTGAAGAGCTTAAAAATTTGAAAAGGGAACCGGCTTACCTTTCTCTCGGTCTTGATGATATTTCGAGGAAAGAAGAGATAGAAAGGTTCGAAAAAGGAAATGCGACCGAGCTTATAAATGTTGATATAGCAACCGAAGGGTACGATTATCCGGAGCTTAGAAATATCGTTGATTTCGATACAAACGGTACACACGGTCAATGGGTACAAAAGGTCGGAAGAGTTTTAAGAACTGCTCCTGATAAAACAAGCTGCACCGTCATTGATTTCGGCGGAAATATTGATTTATACCCTGAGGGAGTCGAAACAGATGTAAATCTTGAGGGAGCTATGAAAAAGCCTAAGGGCGAGAAGCTTTCCGATGAGGATTTCTTTGCGCCTGTCAGAAAGACAAAAGAAAAGACCACTTTGGAATACAGCTCTGACGCGGAAACCGAATACACACCTTATCAGCCGCCTGAAGGATTTGAAACGGTCCTTGATTCGGATTACGGAATTATATTTGTTGCCTGCGGAAATTTAAGAGACTGTCTTATAGTGCCTGACGGCGAGGAATTCAAGGCTTATTTTACCGACAAAGTAAATATCACAGAAACGATAAGCGGCGGATTTGACTTCTGCGCAAAGCAAGGAAAAGAGTGGATAGGCGAGTTTATCAGACCGCCGAACAGGCCGATAAGCAAAATTCAAATTCAGCTTTTAGCGCCCGAATACGCTACCACAGCTTTAGACTGGTATGGGGCGAATTGCTGTATTTGTTTTAAAACTTGGAAAGGAGAGATAATATGTTCGAACAAAAATGCCAAATAAAAGATGTAGTCCAATCAGTGAACGGAGATTGCATATTATCTCTCCGAGTTCCTAAAAAGATTCTTAATGTCTATGATGAATATGCAAATAAAAATTTAAGAATAAAGCTGTGCTTATGGAGAGACAAGCGCAGTCTTGACGCAAACGGATATTTTTGGAGCCTTTGCAACAAGCTTTCCGCAAAAATAAAGCTTCCGCCTAATGAGATATACCGCATTTTAGTCAAAGAAGTCGGCGGCAACAGCGTAGTGACCCCGATAAGAAATGACGCGGTTGAAACTTGGATTGAAAACTGGCAGAGCAGGGGCGCTGGGTGGATATGCGAAAAGACCGAAAGCAAGCTTGAGGGTTATACAAATATAATCAATTATTACGGCTCTTCCGCTTACGATACGGCTCAGATGTCACGGCTTATTGAGCTTGTCAGAATTGAATGCGAAAACAACGGAATAGAAGTTGCAACGCCCGAGGAAATTGCTCTGATAAGATATGAGTAAAATTTCAAAAGCCTGCGACATTTCGCCAAAAGTCAGAAAGGAAGTGCTTGCGCGGGATAATGGGGCAAGCATATTGAGCGGTAAACGCGAAAACATTCAAATTGCTCATTACATATCCCGTGCAAGATTAGGTTTAGGAATTCCCGAAAATCTTGTCTGTCTGACGGTAAGTGAGCATTATGAGTTTGACAACGGAAAATTGCATTCCGAAATTAAAAAGGTCATAGAGGACTATTTAAAACAAAAATATCCGTATTGGAATAAAGAGGATCTTATTTATAAAAAATGGAGGTTTTAAAAATGGCGAGAAAACAGATGTCTCAAAAGGAACAGCTTTTAAAATATCTTATGAAGCATAAAACCATTACACCTGCCGAAGCTTTCTCGAAGCTTGGAATTTACAATTTTTCCGCCCGTCTTTCCGAGCTTAAGAATTCCGGTTACAAATTTAATGTAAAGATAGTTACAAAGAAGAATTTGGACGGAACGCTCAAACGCTTCGGACAGTACACTTTAATAGAAGGAGAGGACCGATGTTTAATTCAGTAATTCTTTCCGGAAGATTAACTCAGGATCCTGAGCTTAAAACTACCACTACCGGAAAAAGTGTTACTTCCTTTTCTGTAGCCGTAGACAGAGCATATAAGGCGGACGGAGAAAAGATAACCGATTTCTTGAATATAGTAGCTTGGGGAAGCACGGCCGAGTTTATAACAAGATATTTCAGAAAAGGAAATCTTATAGGAATCGAGGGTTCAATAGAAACCCGAAAGTATCAAGATAAAAACGGAGATAACAGGACGGCTTTTGAGATAGTTGCAAAAGAGGTTCACTTCTTAGAGAGGAAGAAAGAAGAATGAATTACGAAGAATTAAGAATTGCACTGCTTGAAAAAAGTCCGGTATCGGCGCTTATAAGTATTTCTGCAGGACATAAAGAACAAATTGATTTTAAATGCGTAAATGCTGTTATATCAAAAAATGAAAACGGAAAATTTGTGACACTGGCTGAGCTGCTTGATAAAAACGGGTTAAGCGTTGTCAGGGTTCCGGCAGAAAATGTAAAAAGGAGATAATATGGGAAGACCTGTAAAGAAAGGTCTTGATTATTTTCCGCTTGACGTCCGAATGGACGATAACATAAAACTGATCGAAGCAGAATACGGTTTGCTTGGGTTTGCAGTAATAATTAAGCTTTATCAGAAGATTTACGATAACGGCTTTTACTGCGACTGGACATACGAGGTGGCTTTATTGTTTGCACGCGAGATAGGTGCAGGTGGTAATTTTGTTTCGGAGATAATACAGGCTTCGATCAGACGGGGTGTTTTCGACAAAAAAATGTTTAACAAGTATCACATCCTTACGAGTAAGGGAATACAAAAAAGATACTTGACGGTTTGCAAACGCCGTAAATGTTTTGAAGTCGACAACAAATACCTCTTAATAAGTATACCCACTGCGGAAGATAATGCAGACAAAAACGGGGTTTATGTATGCAATAACGAAGTAAATGTATGCAACAATTCACAAAGTAAAGTAAAGGAAAGTAAAGTATATATTAGTAGTTGTAGTAATATATATATTCCTTCGTTTGAGGAAGTCAAGCTTTACTTTAAACAACAACAACTAAAAGGGAACCCCGAAACATTTTATAACTTTAACGAAGGTAATAAATGGAAGCATAGGGACAAATGGAAAGAGTATGCCAAACGGTGGTCTGAGCTCGAAAGGAAAAACGAAAAAAGCTTTGCGGCTTATGATTTATCGGAGTTTGAAAAAATGCTCGATAATGATGATTAGGAGGTAATTTATTTGATAACATTTACAGTGTACGGAAAACCGCAGGGAAAAGCGCGTGCCAGAACAGTAAGAAATCGTTTTACAGGAAAGGTACATAGCTTTACTCCGGATAAGACTTCGGAATATGAAAATTTAATAAGATATGCTTACCATAAGCAGGGCGGCAAAATAACAGACGGTCCGCTCAGCGTGTTTATTGTCGCTTATATGCCGATACCTGCGAGTTTCAATAAAAAGCAAAAAGCGGCGGCTGTTGCCGGCGAGCTTTTCCCCGAGGTTAAGCCGGACAATGATAATATAGAAAAAATCGTCTTTGACGCATTAAACGGTATTGCCTACAAGGATGATATTCAGATTGTAAAATGTTCAACGGTTAAAAAGTTTGATTCAGATCCGCGCATTGAAGTCACTGTTCGCAGACTTCCGACCGGTTGGAGAAAAGTCGACGGAAAATATAAGGAGATTAGCCTATGAAACGAAAAATCAGTGTAATTATCAAAGAACCGGATAAAAAGCCTAGGCATGTATATATCAGTAATACGCTTGAAAATCTTCAAAAGACCGTAGGCGGATATATCGAAGCAGTCACACTCTGCTCGGATTTAGTTATTATTTGCAACGAAGAAGGCAAAATAAAAAAATTACCTTATTGCTGCACGATCGCACATCAGGATTTTGTGGGTCCGGTGATAATTTGCGGTATAGACGGCGAAAACTTTTCGGATATTCCGTGCGAATATAAAACTATGAAAAAGATTTTTTCACAATTATGGGATTGACAGAAAAACAAAGTATTAAGGAAGTGTATTGTTGTGGCTTATAAAAACATCGAGGACAAACGGACTTATCACAGGAAATATATGAAGGAAAGAAGAGATTGGTTTAAATCTTACCACTTTTGTACAGAATGTGGCAAACAAGATGCGTACACCATAGGTGGAAGAAGATTATGCTTTGATTGTAACGAGAAATTTAAGTCAAGAAAACCGACCGAAGAAGTATACCAAAGAAAAAGAGAAAAATCCAAAGAGAGATACGAAAAAAGAAAATCCGAAGGATTGTGCACCAATTGCGGAAAACCCGCTCGAAAAGGTTTTACAAAATGTTTACGCTGCTCAATAAAGGATAGGGAAAGGCGGAGAGATAAAACCATTATACCGCGCTCCGAACGGCGAGAATATGGATTGTGCGCTCGCTGCGAAAAAAAGCTGAACGGTCAAAAAAATACAGACGGCAGAGATAGCAGATTATGTAAAGCTTGCTATGAAAAACAGGCGGCAGTGAACAAAAAATACCGAGAAAGCCATTTATGTCTGCGCCCTTTGCGGAAACCTTTCTGCAATACAAAAGAAGCTTGGGATAATTATTTCAAATTGAAAAAGAGAAGAGATGAAAGGATTAAGCGGTATGAGTCAAATCAAGAGCAAGCAACGGGTTAAAGATTTCGCCGAAGTGTTCACAAACCCAAGAGAAGTCAATGCAATGTGTGATTTAATACCAAATGATGTTTGGGAAGATATAAGCAAGACTTTCTTAGAGCCGTGTTGCGGCGAGGGTGTGTTTATTCTTGAAATTTTAAGAAGAAAGTTCTCAAGGTGCAAAAAACGGAAAGATTACACGGTTGCTTTGCAGTCGATTTATGGTATGGAGTTGCAGGCAGATAATGTTGAAATAACTAAAAACAATATTTTTCGCCTTTGCGAACAATATTTTAAAATCACTAAAGCGGAGAAGGAGATTATAAATGACCACATCATACAGGCGGACAGTTTAAAAATAATGAAAATGATGAGTGACGAAAATTTAAAATAAACAAGTGATTTATAAATTGAAGAACGGCTTAATTCGGAGGTAGAAGAATGAAAGTCTATTTAACAGGGAAAACAAACGATTTTAATTATAGCAGTATCAATATTGTTACTGAAGTTGTTAAAGAATTTGATAATGAAAATGACACAAAAGATTATATTAACAAACACCCCGAAATGTTTGATATTCAAATATCTGAAGGATATTATGTTAAGCCAAAATATCAATATGTTTGAGGTAGAAGAATGAATAACAGAAAAATACCTATCCAATTTATTGATATGGTTAAAATTATTTGTTGTAAAAACTGTAAACATTATACTATGAATACAGAATTATTAGGCAATGTATGTAATCGTTTGTTTACAGTATTTCCAATGAAACCCGATGATTTTTGCAGTTATGGAGAAAGGAAAGACGAAGAATGACCGATAAGAAATTTACTGATGAGGAAATTATAAAGGCTTTGGAATGTTGTAAAGACTGTTGTTGTAAACAATGCGACGAAGAACCTGATTTTCAAGAATCAATCAACCTTATCAACCGCCAAAGGTCGGAGATTGAGAGACTGGAAAAAACATATAAAGCAGACCAGCAGTTAATAAGTGCTTTGAATAAGTCCAACAATTTAGCCAAAGCCGAAGCATACAAAGAGTTTGCAGAGAGGTTGAAAGGATATAGAAATGGAAACTATATTTTTGTTTCAACAGCATTGCTTGATAATCTCTTAAAAGAAATGGTTGGTGAGAAAAAATGACAAACGAAGAAGCGATAAACACGATTGAACACGGTTGCATATACCGAGATAAACGAGGCGGCGAGGCTTTGGAAATTGCTGTTATTGCCCTTAAAAAGCAGATACCTAAAAAGCCAAGAAAAACAAGAAGTGAAATAGTATGTCCAACTTGTAATACATTGGTTGGTTCAAGCCCTTATTGTAGATATTGTGGTCAAGCATTAGATTGGAGTGATACAGAATGACTTGTAAAGATTGCCTGCATTATGAAGCGTGCTGTTATTGGTTGAACAAAGAAAAGAAACATCTAAATTGTGATGATGGGTTTATTTGTGACAATTTCACCAATCGTTCCGAATGGGTGCATTTGCCGTGTAAGTTGGGAGATACGGTGTATTATTTTGACGGTGCGTATCACTTGAAAGATAAAAATATGTGGAAAATTAAGCCGATAAAAGTAACAGAGTTTAGTACGAAGATAGGCAGAAGCGGTAAGTTGTATCCTTTGAGCATTATAGCGAACGGAACACGATATCCGATAACAAGCATAGGTAAAATCGTATTTTTAACTCGTGAAGAAGCAGAAAAAGTATTGGAGGAAAAGAAATGAAATATAATGCTGAAAATGGTTATGGACTTAAATTGACAAAATTTGATGAACAATATGAAGACTGTATTATTTACAGGGATACAAAAGAAGAAATAATCAGGCTTGCTGATAATATTATTCGTACATTTAATGAACGAGGATTATTGGATAAGTTAAATGAAATGCAGTCAAATGCTCGTTATAAAGATGAAAATAGTGGTATAGGTTATTATAAATTATTTGAAGACAAATTTGAAATACCTTCATACTTCATTAACTTACTCTTAGAAAAACATAATATGAAAGTTTTAGGGTGGTAAGTATGCAGAAAAAATATAATACGCAAAAGAGCTTAATTTGTAAGGAAGGTTGAATAATGGGAAAGAGAGGGTATGAATCAATATTTTTGTGAAATTTGCGGAAGCGTAATTTACAGCGTGGGTAAGAAACGGAATATTAAATGCGAATCCTGCATGCGCAAGGCAAGGTCCAAAAAAGCAAGAGAACAGACAAACAGCCCGTATTTTAAAAGGAAATTTGATAATTCGGGATTGCATACCGCAATTTATGAACTCGAGCATTATAATAAAAAACATAATACTAACTATACTTACGGAAAATACAAAGCGTTAATGCAAAAAAAGAAATAACGGCTCCGCTATTTACTTTTATATTTTTGGGACTACTATTGAATTAAATAGTAGTCCTTTTTTATGGGGTGGTGAAATGGCAAATGAAAAAAATCTTACTCACAAATTAACAGTGGACGATCAGCGAGCAGGCGGAAAGAAAAGCGGAGAAATCCGAAGGAGAAAACGCGATACTGCTAAAATCGTCGAAAAAATGCTCTGCAGTGAGCTTAATAAAAAAGATAAAGAAAAAGTTAAGGAAATATCCGGAGAGCTTGAAAAAGACGAAATGACGGTAAATGCGCTTATGATAGCAGGCCAAATAAAAGCTGCTATGTGCGGGAATGTCGGAGCATTTCAAAATCTTCAAAGTTATCTTGAAAGAAGCAATGTCAAAGACGATTCCGATTCGGATTATACGATTCCTATAACGGATATTACAGTGGATTTTCTTGAAACCTACAGGACCGTGCATAAAATTTTTGACGGTAAGAGCGATATTCAGGAAATTATTCTAAAGGGCGGACGCGGCTCTATAAAATCAAATTTTTGGAGCGCTCTTGTAGAGGAAACGATTAGAAATGACCCTCAGGCGCATTGCGTGGTTACAAGAAGGTATAAAACAGATTTGAGAAACTCTGTATATTCTCAATTTATGAAAACAATTACGAGGCACAATAAGCTTGACGATTGGGAATTTACTACATCGCCGCTTATGGCAAAATATAAAAAGACGGGACAATGTGTTTTGTTTGTCGGAGCTGACAAGCCTTTGAGCTTAAAGTCATATAATCTTTCGTTCGGCTATATAAAACTCCTTATAAACGAGGAATGTGACGAAATGGCAGGCATTGAACAACTGGATAACATTTATGATACTTTCATCAGAGCGGACGCGCCGGCGATAAATATTAAGGTTTTCAATCCACCGAAGTCGGCTAACAATTTTATGAATGAGTATACAGCTTCAAAAGTAGGCGACAGGCTTTCTTACATTTCACATAGTTATTATTATAATGTTCCTAAGGAATGGCTTGGAGAAAGATTCTTTCAGCGCGCGGAGTGGTTTAAAGAACACAAACCTAAATATTACGCTAATAACTATTTGGGCGAGGTTACCGGAACAGGCGGAGCGATATTTGAAAATCTTGAGCTCAGGAAAATAACCGACGATGAAATAAAAAGAATGTCTTATTTTTATTATGGTCTTGATTTTGGATATGAACATCCTCAGACTTTTATAAAATGTTTTTATGATTTTGAAACGGATATTCTTTATCCTATCGAAGAGGTTTATTCAAGGCGCTGTAAGAACTCAACCTTTGCTAATAAAATAAAAAAATACAAAAATGTTGAAATAATAGCAGATAGCGCAAGGCCGGACAATATTTCCGAAATGAATGATTGGGGATTTGATGTTGTCGGCGCTGTTAAACGCTGGGGCATGAATAAAGGCCGCGATTATTGTTGGGAATGGCTAAGGCAGTGCAATAAAATTGTAGTAGACCGAGAACGAACTCCGCATTTGGCTGACGAAATGACTAAGCTTGAATTTGAACTTTTGAAAGACGGAACTTTTTCAAGTGAATATCCTAAGCTTGGTGAGGACTGTGTTATGGCTCTGATTTATGCGCTTAATCGCGTTATTAAGGAGAGCAGGCGCGAGGATTTATATGAGGATGAAGACTTAAACGAAGGAGAAGAAAATGAATATTAAAGAATCTGTAAAAGGTATTATTAAAAAAATAGCCGTTAAGCTCGGACTTGAAGTAACAGAGACTGAAGATAGTAACCTAAGCTTTGCCGATAAAGGTTTTAATCCTTTGGCAATAGGTGCTGCAGTAGTTGCTAATATTGCGGTTGATGACAGTGATATCATTATCGAAGGTGAGAGCGAACGCGCAAAAGCAATAAGAGAAATCAAGGATTATTACCAAGAAGATATGGAGACAGCCGCCGCAGAAATTGCTCTGGCTACGGGCGGATGTATAATAAGACCGTTTTCAGACGGTGAGGATATCGGGGTCAACCTAATCGGAAACGATAATTTCATGATTACGGACGCAATCGGCAGAAATATCAAGGGTGTGATAATGCAGCTTGACGGGTATGTAGCCGAAAGCGATAGTTTTAAACTTTTTGAGAGTCAAAGAATTATTTCAGGCGTTTCCGGTAAAATCGTAGAGATAAAAAGATTCGCTTTTAAAAACGGAAATGAGACGGATATTCTTCGCACTCGGTGGAAGGAATTTAAAACCGAAGAATATATTTTATCTGACCAATTGCTCTTTGGATTTTATCGTTGTCCTACACTTAACCGTGATAATTACAATTCTTCAAACGGTGTTCCGATAACATTCGGCAATGAAAAAGTGGTCGAGAATGTCAAAAAGAAATACGAACAGTATAACGAGGAGTTCAACCGTAAAGAGGCTGTAATATTTGTCGGCAAAAGAATGTTCAAGAAAGAAGACGGAAGCTTGCAGGGTAAAAAAGAATATTCCTTAGCCGGAAAAACATTTATCGTGGGAGATCCGGACCTCAACGGCACTGTAGAAAACTCGATTAAGGAATATTCACCGGAAATAAACGAAGAAGAATGGAAAGCCGGTATAAATTTAAATCTTTCGGTGCTTGAAATGTGCTGCGGATTTTCAAGGGGCGTTTTTACAGCTCCTGAGACGGCTTTTGCCACAGCTACGGAAATGCACAACAGTCTGAAAAAAACATTTTCTTTCGTTAAGCGCTTTCGGTCTTCAATTGCTCACGGAAATAAAATGCTTTTTAATGCTATAAGCATTATTATGACGCTTAACGGCACGGTTCCTTACGGAGATTTCAAAGTTTCTCACGATTGGAGCTACGATTATATTGAGCAAACCGCGGAGAAATTCAATCAGCTTTTGCAGGCACATGCCGCCGGTTGCCTTAAGGACGAGGACCTTGTTTCGTGGGTTAAAGGTATTGACGAACAGGAAGCCCAAAAATATATGCAGGAGCTCAGAGCTTATGCAGAGGATGATATNNATAACAGATGAACAACCTATTAAACGAGAATTGGATTGAGGCTCTTCCGGATAAGGTTGCGGATAATCTTATTAAACAAAACGCGGAGGTTATTGAGGTTATCTGTAAAAGGCTTAAAAACATAGGAGATTTAAGGCCTACCGAAATACATAAACTTGCAAATTCACTTGCCTTTGCAGGAGCAGACTTAAAGACAATTTACAAAATAATCGGGAAATATACCGAACTGAATAAAAAGGAAATCAATAAAATTTTTGATAAGGCGGCGCACGAAAACGATGCCTTTGCTGAGCAATATTATAGTTTTCGGGGGCTTGCCCCTAAAAGTACGGCAAATGACGAATATCTCAAAAATTTAGTAAGAGCGATAAAAGAAACTACGCTTGAAAAATATGAAAACCTTTCCGATACCTATGCCTTTAAATTTGCAGGAAGAAAACCTTTAACCTTGAGACGGGCTTACACGCAGGCAGTAGATAAGGCTATATATCAAGTTTTATCCGGCACGGTTGATTATAATACCGCTCTTCGAAGCACTGTCAGAGATTTATCTGACAGCGGCCTCAGAACAATCGATTTTGAAAGCGGCGTTTCAAGGCGCGTTGATTCAGCGGTAAGGATGAACATTCTCGACGGTGTTCGGGAACTCAGTCAAAAAATGCTTTTGTATAACGGTGAAAGCTATGGGTCTGACGGCGTGGAGCTTTCTGCGCATGCGCTTTCTGCTCCGGATCATGTTAATGTTCAGGGCAGACAGTTTTCTAACGAAGAATTCAGCAAAATGCAGAATGGGGAAGACTGCAAGGATGTAAACGGCAATGATTACGCCGGCTTTGACAGGCCTATAGGACAATGGAACTGTAAGCATTTTGAATTTCCTATTGTGATAGGAGCCTCAGAACCGGCGCACAGCGATTCAGAACTCGAGGCGCTTAAGAATAACAGCTTAAAAAAATACAGCCTTACGCAGGAAATGAGAAAGCGTGAGCGCAACATCCGAAAGCTTAAGGACAGAAGAATGGCTTTTTCGGCTGCAGGTAATGAGCTTGACGCAAAGCGAACTCAAAGAGATTTGAATGCCGCGCTTAAGGATTACACAAAATTTTGCCGAGACAACGGATTTGAGCCTAAATACGGCAGAACTAATGTTGATGGATACAAAAGGATATCTTCGGTTGACAATTCTGTGAAAAATGGTATAATAAATACAGAGGGTGAGAGGATGGCGTCAATCAAAACCATAGATAGCCCTATTGAACAACGAAACACCGCAAAGGGAAATCCGAATGCCATTTTAATTTATAACAGACCGCTTAATAACAGGCAAAAGCGGATTTTAGATGTATTAAAAGATTATGACAGCACAGTTATTGTGAATAAAAGTAATGTCAACATGTCTGATTTGGCTGCACTTACCGCAATAACTGGAGATGAATTTGCTTTGTTTACAAAAGGAAAAGAACGCTTAGTAATTCGTGGTAATGCTTTTAGCGTTAATGTAGATATTAACAGAGCAAAATTGTTAAGCGAGCTAGGATATAAATGGAGTGGTCATACTCATCCTGGGCTTAACGATTTGAATATGCAACCTTCTGACGGTGATTATATGATATTGTCTTGCTTTAGACAGGACAATTCTGTAATATATAATTCTAAAGGCAATTTCCGTACTTTCGAGAAGAGGTGAACGATGTGTGTAAGATGTTTTCTAAATACGAAAATGAAATCCGTAAATATTGCTCAGACAATAATCTTGATTTTGAAAAAGTCAAAAAAATGTCTCAAAGCTGGAGCAAAAATGATATTTGGTTACAATATTTTGACGCTTCTAAAGGCGAAAAGGGTCTTTTGGACGAAACGCCTGCACCTATCGTTTTAAAAATATTTATTAAAAACGATGTTTTAACTTTTGAGCAAACGGAGTTTACAAAGAAATATCTTCAATAAAAAATGATAAAGCCAAAAACTTTGTGAAAAGAACAAGATGGTGCTTGAGGCGGCAAATTTCGTGTCGACCACGCGCCGATGGCATGACAGGGGAAACCCGAGTAGATGTAGGGGAATGGCACGCTTACCAAGCACTTATTCATGTTTTGAGGTTGCTGAAATAGCAGCCTCACTTTATTTTGAAATATATGATTCAAAAGTTTGCTGTATATCGGAGTGATTTTTTATCAAATTAAAAGATATTATTTGTCTTTTAGGGAAAAAAGTAAGGGTAACTGATACGGACGATTCCCAAAGAGTTGGTTATTTTACAGACTATACATTAGCGATAAATAATCCCGAAGGTGAATGGAGTATCGAAATATATCCCACTAAAGATTCAATGAGCGGATTCGGCTATTTTGAATCTGATATTAAGTCTATTGAAGAGGTAGAGTAACATCCTTTGGAGGAAAAATAGCAATGTCAGAAAAAGAGCGTATAAAATTTATAAAAAAACTTGCCGAACTTGACGATATCGCTGAAAAAGCAGGCGGATATGTTGCATTAAACTCCGATGTTGAAAACGAACCTCATTATAACTACCGTGCTATCAGTAAATATTGCAAAGAAAAAGGAATAGAACCGCTTGATATGACAATTCGTGAGCTTAATTCGTTTATTGTTCCGTAGCAAAAAATTATTTTTAAAAGGAGCGAGAATGATGTCGGAGCAAGATATTAGAGACATGCGCAAATTGGATGAATTAGCCGAAAAAGCAGGCGGATACGTTACTCCGCCGAATTCTGTAGAGCACAGCGAAAAATTTGAGGAAGATTTTTCCGCAATGCGTAAGTATTGTTTTACCCATAAAAAAAGTTTTTCTGAACTTACGCTCAAAGATTATGAGGTAATAGGAATCAAACCTTTTTAATGTGATTTGAGTTTTTAGTCAAAGACTGTCTTTTATAGGCAGTCTTTTTTGCGCACAATTTTGTATTTTGATATTTTTCTGTTCCGCTATTGACTTTTATATAT
>DBKZ01000078.1:5808-25000 GCA_002297415.1 Ruminococcaceae bacterium UBA737 | reverse complement strand
CGCGGATAATAAATTATGATTAGGAGATAAAATATGGAAAATATTCTTGAAATTTTGAAGTCGGCAAATGTTGAGCTAACCGAGGACCAAAAAAAGACGGTTGACGAAGCCGTCAAAAAAAGCTATCGCGGAATCGAAGAATTTGAGGACAAGAAAAACCGTATCATAGAGCTGAAAAAGCTTAATGACGATTTATCCGAAAAAATCAAAAACTTCGACGGCGATAAGGAAAAGCTTGAAGTGCTTCAGAAAAAGGTTGCGGACTTCGAAGCGGCAGAGTCGAAACGCAGGGAAGAACAGCAGACGGCCGAGCTGGAAAATACCATGCGCGAAAGATTCGCTCCTCTTAAAGGCGATAACGAATTCTATAATTCTTATGCCGAAAAGGAAATATACGAGGATTTTAAAACCGCTGTTTCGGATAAGGCTAACGCAGGAAAGTCCGACAGTGATGTTTATGCCGCGGTAATAAAAGACAGGGATGTTTACAAACCGAAAGAAAAATTTGTAAATCCGCCAGTAAGCGGTGAAAACAGTTCAAAAGCCGATGAAATTGCAAAAGCAAGGTCGGTTATGGGACTGAAAAATTAAAGAAAGGATATTAAAATGGCAAATTCAATTACTCTTTTTAAGAAATATATCGACCAGATAGACGATGTTTATAAGGCTTCGGCTAAAACCGCTGTTCTTGACGGCGATATGTCTCTTACTCAGAAAGGCTCCAACGCTCACGAAATTGTTATTCCGAAAATTTCAATGGACGGTCTCGGAGACTATTCACGAAACGGCGGTTATGTTGACGGCGATGTTTCCGTAACTAACGAAACCGTTGAGTTCAATTATGACAGAGGACGCGCGTTCACCGTTGACGCTATGGACGATGAAGAAACCGCAGGCGTTGCATTCGGCAAGCTTGCCGGCGAATTTATCAGAACTAAGGTTGTCCCTGAGCTTGACGCTTTCCGTTTTGCAAAATATGCGGGCCTTACAGGTATTTCTAAGGTCTCTGCCGGTGCAACTCTTTCTACCGGTGCGGATGTTATTTCAGCTCTTCGCGCAGGTATTACCAAAATGGATGAAGACGAGGTCCCCGAGGAAGACAGACTTCTCTTTATCACTCCTACGCTTTACGGCCTTGTTCAGGATTTGGATACAACCAAGAGCAAGGAAGTGCTTAACAGATTTTCGAGTGTAATACTTGTGCCTCAGAGCAGATTTTATACTGCGATTACTCTCTATGACGGTAAAACCGATACAAGCGCGTCTGACGGCGGCGTAAATCAGAAGGTCGGCGGTTATGTTAAAGCAAGCGGCGGTAAAGATATTAACTTCTTTATCATTCATAAGCCTGCGACCATTCAGTATACAAAGCATACCGTAAATAAGGTTATCACTCCTCAGGAGAATCAGACCGCTGACGCATATAAATTCCCCTACAGAGCTTACGGACTTGTAGACGGTTATGAGAATAAAGCCGCGGGCTTTTATCTTCATCATAAGGCTTAAGGGGCGATATTATGAAAACTGTAGGTTTAGTATTCCCCGATAACAAAAAAACCGTAAAACAGGTTGAGGGCAAAAAGCCCGATACCAAGCAAACCGAAAAACCGAAATCGTAACGAAAGGAGCGGTTAAATGTATTTAAGCTATTCTGATTATGTCGGATACGGCGGTAAGCTGGAACAAAACGCATTTAACCGCTTTGAATTCCGCGCCGGAAGAATGATTGATATGTATACTCAATCAAGGCTTAAAGGTATACCGTCAACAGCGATACCGAATGAAGTTAAAAGGTGCATGTTTGAGCTCGTCGATTATATATCGAGTAATTTATCAAACGGCACAGTTAAAAGCGTACAGTCCGAAAGCAATGACGGTTATTCAGTTTCTTATTCTTCAAATAAAAGCTGTTCCGACGAAATTTATGATATTATTTATACTTATCTTTCGGAAACCGATTTGATGTATATGGGGGTTGACTGATGAAATATCCCGAATGGTGGAACAAGACGCTTACAATATACAATAAATCGGTCGGAGAAGACGATGAAGTCAAATACATAAGACGGGTCGTGAATAATTGTTTTGCTAAAAGTTCACCTGTTTATTCGACTTCCTCGGATTTAGGCAGCGTTAAAAATCAAACTATCGTTCGAATACCTTTAGGGGATATAATTGTCAATGCCGAGGATATTATTATCGTCGGAAAAATCGACGATGAAATCGACGAATATACAAACGGTATGCGCGCGGCGGACATTTTAAAAAAATACAGGTGTGCAAATAATGCGTTTACGGTCAAATCGGTTACGGTTAATAATTACGGTGACCTTGCACACATAAAAGCGGAGGGCTGCTGATGGATTTTATAACACCTTTTGCCGAATATTTGCTTTCATGTGAATCAATTAAAAACAACAAACTGTTCGTTAATGCTATAAATGCCGAAGACGGGGCGAAGCAGATTGTAACTTCTGAAATCGACAGAAGTCAAGATAAAGAATATATCGACGGTTCGGTTTTGCATAAGGTAATTTTTACAGTGTTTGATTTTAAGAATATTTCTTTCTCGGCAATTTTAAAGAAAATGCTTAAGAAAAATAAAAATATCGAAAGTATTCTTGAAGTTCAAACCCTTATTGATTGGATTTCCGAGCAAAACAAAAAAAGAAATTTTCCCGATTTCGGAGAAGATTATAAGGTCGAAAGGATAGAAACGACATACCTTACACCGTCAACACCTTCGATTGAAAATTCGGACTTAGCCAAATTCAGCATACCGATAGTTTGTTATGTTATGGACTATACAGAGGCTATAAAATGAGCAAGGTTTCAATTTCTTTTTATCTTGAAAAAAATCTTCAAAAGTTCAGTACTCCGGAAGCGAAACGAGTTGGATTGGTTTCCTGGTATAAACGGATGTTTAAATTTATACCTTTTGAAACCGGTCTGACCGCAAGCAATATTACGATTGAAGACGACGGCATTCATTTCAAAGCTCCTAACGCGAGATTTTTATATTACGGTAAGCTTATGGTTTCGCCGACAACAGGTTCTTCTTGGGCAAAAAAAGGCGAAACAAAGCGTAAGACTAATATAAATCTAAAATATTCAAAAGAGCAGCACCTGAATGCGTGTGCCTTTTGGGCAAAGGTTGCCGCGGATTTGTACGGCGACGCAATTTCAAAAGAAATAAAAAATACAATTTTAAGGAAGTGATTTCATTGACAGAAGCTCAGCTTAAAGCTTTCAGAGATACTTTTAAGCTTACCTCGACAGACAATACAACCGATGTCGGCTCTGCAGATATAAAGCGCAAAATGCTGGCGGTTTATATTAAGAAGGGTGACGATACGAACGGAGATTTCGAATTGCTCGGTTATAAGCAGGAGAGCGCTTCGATTGCTTCAAATTATGATTCAAGCGAAATCAGCGATGTAAACGGAGTTCATTATCTCGATAATCTTTCAAAGGCGGAAAAGCTTGAGATGTCAGAATACCATCTGAATCCTAAAGCTACTAAGTTTTTGGAAGAGGCTGTTAAGCTTAAGATATTCGACCGCGAGGACCTCATGAACGATTACGAGATCCTTATCGTTCACGGATATTTAAGAGACGAAAGCGGCAAATGTTTGGCGACCAAAGAAACAGGTTGTACCTTAACTTTGGATAATGCCGGCGGAAAGGGTGTAGTTACAAACGATGTAAGTATAGCACTTTCCGGTATTAAAACCTTCGGAACAGTTCCGGAGATAGTCGCAAAGCCGACATTTACGGAATATACTCCTACCGCTTCGCAGAAAGCTGTAACTAAATAATTTTAAAACCGCTCTTTTTATAAGGGCGGTTTTTGTGTAAAAAATTTTTTTGAAAAAGTACTTGACAATAGCGTAACGCTATGCTATAATATAATCAATCCAAGAGATAGGGGGTGACAAAATGGGTCATAAAAAAAGACGGTCAACCAAGTCCAAGCTTAACCTTCCACAGTTACTTATTAACGGACTGATTGACCTGATAGTCGGGGTTTTAACCGCCTTGATTATCAAGAAACTGTAAACAGCTTGATACGGTCGAGGGGCTTACCCACCCCTTGATTGTATCATAAAAAAACCAAAAAATCAAGGAGGCAGTTTATGAAAGAATTTTTAACAATTTTTGCAGTTGTTATGATATGCTTAGGTATCGCTAAAATCATCAAATACCTTGTGTTAAAATTACTGCAAAAAAAGAAAGGGGGAAAATAATCTGATATCAAAACCGATTAAACTTTCGCCTAAAAAAGGAAATCACGGGCATATAACAAGTTATACCGTGAATATAGGTTCTGCCGAAGCTCGCAGTTGTGGTTTCACAAAAGAAAATGTAGAACTTGAAAAGGTGATTGATACCGAAAACAAAAAAATAGTGATTAAAATTAAGGATGATTAAAAGACAATAGCGCAAACTACCCTCTACCAAAGCGTCAGTTTACGCTATCGCAAACACAAGAGTTATACTCTGTGCATATTTATTATACTGCACACATTAACTCTTGTCAAATTTAAAGTGATAGGAGTTTTAATTATGTCTATAAACACGATGAAAACAATCAGCGACTTCAAAGGTCAAATAAACACAAGATATTCGATGTGCGTTTCGGATATGTACGCCATTCAGAGAGCGAGCAATGAATTATTCGATGTTATGTATAATGCGTTCGTTTTCGGCTATGCGCAGGGCTCTAAGGCTACAAGAAAGGAGCTTGCGCGATGAATGAATTACAGATATTTGAAAATAAAGAGTTCGGCAAAATTCGCACGGTCGAAATTAACAGCGAGCCGTATTTCGTGGGTAAAGATGTGGCTGATATTCTCGGGTATCAGAACGGAAGCAGAGATATTCAAAGGCATGTTGATGCTGAGGACCGCCAAAACTACCAAAACGGTACTTTTGAAAGTAATAGGGGAATGACCGTCATAAACGAAAGCGGTTTATACAGTCTTATACTTTCAAGCAAGCTCCCGACCGCAAAGAAATTCAAGCGTTGGGTTACGAGTGAGGTTTTACCCTCTATCAGAAGTCACGGAATGTACGCTACCGAAGAGCTTCTCGCGAATCCGGATATAGCGATAGCGGCGTTTCAGGCGCTTAAGGTTGAAAGAGAGCAAAGACAGCTGTTACAGTTCGAATGCAACAAACAAAAGCAGATTATAGGCGAATTAAAGCCAAAAGCGGACTATACGGATATAATCCTGCAAAGCAAAAGCCTTGTCACCGTCACTCAGATAGCAAAGGACTATGGGATGTCGGGCACGGCATTGAATGAAATGCTTCACCGTTACGGAGTTCAATATAAGCAAAGCGGTCAATGGCTTTTATATTCAAAATACCATAATAACGGCTTTACGCACTCCGAGACCGTGACAATAACACACTCTGACGGCAGGACCGGAACGGTTATGAATACGAAATGGACTCAAAAGGGAAGATTGTTTATATACAACCTTTTAAAATCCTACGGTTTTCTTCCGGTAATTGAAAGAGAAATAAGCGCTTAAAATTATTTAAAAAAAGTCTTGACATATACGCATTAAAGGCGTATAATATAGACATAGAGGGAGATGGTATAAACGAAAAGAGCGGACTTTATAAAGTTACTTGAAAAAAACGGTTGGTACTTAAAAAGGAACGGAGCGGGGCATGATATTTATACCAACGGAAAAGAGAATGAAACAATTCCAAGGCACAGGGAATTAAAAGAAAATCTTGCAAGGGCTATAATAAAAAGGCGAGGGCTCAAATGAGCCTTGCGCCGTCCGAGTTTTATATTTTTAATGGAGGTAAATGTATATGAAAAATTCATATCCTATTTTGCTTACGCCCGAGGATAAGGGCTTTACGGTTTATATTCCCGATTTTGATATTAACACACAAGGCGAGGATTTAACCGACGCTATTGAAATGGCGCGAGACGCTATCGGCTTAATGGGCGTTGATATGGAAGATGACGGAAAAGTATTGCCAACACCGCGCAAGCTTGATGATGTAAAAACATCTTCGGGCGAAATCGTGACACTTGTAGATGTTGATTTTTCGGAGTATAGGCGTAAAAACGAAATGAGAGTAGTTAAGAAAAATTGTACTCTTCCGAGTTGGCTTTGCTATGCGGCGGAAAAAGCAAATATTAACTTTTCTCAGGCTTTGCAAGAAGCACTCAAACGGGAATTGAAAGTAAGCGACAGATAAAAACACACGGCAGATTTTGCATTGCAATTTCTGCCGTGTAATGTTATAATATGCTTCGTGATAAGGTAAGCCTAAACGGTAGGCGGTTAAATCTTGCCCTCGAAAGGGGGCGTTGCCAATGGGATACATAACAACAAACGATTTATTTTCGTTCGGGATTTTGATTGTTTCAATCATTACTCTTATTGTTACCATAGTGTGCAAAAAGAAATAGACCGCCCAGCCTCCAAGCAAGCGGTCTAAATCTTTTTAGATTACTTAATGAGGGTTAACCGTCTATCGGTTTACCTTATCCACCCTTATTATACCACAATATGATATTTTGTCAAGCACCTGCAACACGCGGGTGCTTTTTTGTTGTCCGCTATTGACTTTTATATATGCGTGTTATCATTGAAGTAGAATAAAAAACGAGAGGAAATTCATTATGAAAATAGATTTTGGTATAGAAGCGGTTAAATGTCAGCTCGGCAATTCGGATAAATATATTTATTTTTATCCTACAGACGCAAATTTCCCCGAAAGGCTTGAAGAAGCTTATGATGAAATTGAAAAATATGCTTCCGGCTTAAAGGAAGTCGAAGGTATTGAAGCTAAAATCAAGCAGAACAGGGAAATTGACGAATTCGTTAAAGCTAAAATTGATTATGCTTTCGGATATCCGGTATCAGAGACTGCCTTTGGATGTGTTTCTGCACTTTCTCTTGACGCTGACGGATTTTATCTTTTTGAGAAATTTATAAACGCTATACTGCCGGTTATCGAAAAAGAATTCGGCAAGAGATTTGAAAAGCTTAATAAAAGGGTTAAATCATACACCGATAAAAAAGGCATGCACCCTGCACTAAAGAAATGATAACGGAATTACCTTACTCTCTGAAGGTTAACGGCAAGCAGTATGAGATTTATTGCGATTTCAGAGATGTTATTAACGCGATAGTCTCTTATTCGGACCCTGAGCTCGGGGCAAGACAGCGTGCTTATATTCTGTTTCATAATCTTTATGTGAATGATGATGAAATACCCGACGAAGATGTTCCCGAAGCTTTAGATAAAATCCGTTGGTTCGTGGACTGCGGCAGAGATTATGAAGAAACTCAATCCTCGCCGCGGCTTATGGATTGGGAACAGGATTACAATATAGTAGTTTCGGCGGTTAATAAAATTGCGAATGTTTTAGATGTTCGCGAGCTGCCGTTTTTGCATTGGTGGACCTTTAACGGTTATCTGCAGGAACGCGGCGAATGTATGTTTTCTTCTATAGTGGAAATCAGAGATAAGCTTGCAAAAAATAAAAAGCTTGAGGATTGCGAAAGAGAATTTTTAAACACGAACCGCAACACGGTTATTTTACAGGATAAATATTCCGAAGAGGAACAAAAACAAATAAATGAGTTATTCGGATTGGAGTGAGAACAATAGCAGAAGATTTGATTTTTAATATTGATTACGATATTACGGAAGCCGAAGCTAAGCAAAGAAAGCTTGAAGCTCAGTGGAAACAGAGTGAAACAAGGGTTGAAGAGTTTAAAAGCAGGATATCCGATACAAAGTCGGAAATCGAAGGACTTAAAGAAAAGCAAGCTTTACTTAACGAGGAATTAAAAAAAGCGAGAGATATCGCCGGCAAAAAAGCTTTATTTTTAGATAATTTAAAAGCCGATGTTCAAAGCGGAAAAACAACGGTAAAAAGCGGAGATATGGCAGCTCTTGAAAAAGGTGCCGAAGCCGCTTTAAACAATGTAAGGCAGTTAGAGAAATCGTGGGAAAGCCTTAATCATAAAATAAGAGAAAAAGAAATTTCAGAAAAAAGGTATAATGCCGAGCTCATTCTTGAAAAATCAAATCTTGATGTTATAGGTGCAAAGATACTCGGGAACACTCAAAAGACAAAAGAGCAGAACGGAGAAATCAAGAAGCAGGGTAAAAGCTGGAAGGATATTACTAAGCATTTAAAAAATAACAAATCCGGTCTTGACAGAAATTTAAGAAGAATCAAAGAGCTTATAAAATCCGCATTGTTCTTTTCTGTATTAACAAAAGCTTTTACATCTATGCGAAATGCTTTAGGAGATATTTTCGGACAGGATAAAGATATTTCATCAAGATATGAGCAGTTAAAAAATAACCTTATGGTTATTACCACAACCGTAGCGCAAACAATAAAACCGCTTATAACATGGATTCTTGATAAGGTTATTTTAATAACGCAGGCAATTCAGAGCGTTCTGAGCAGAGCTTTAGGAAAAAGCACTTCCGAAATGCAAAAAATGGCAACTAGCATGAGTGCTACTGCAAAGAATACAAAAAAGGCGGGTCAGGAAGCTAAAAAAGCCACAGCAAGCTTTGATACTTTGCAGACAGCTGTTAATTCAAGCTCTGATTCCGACGATTCGAACGCGGCAGGATCCTCTGTTACTCCTATGAAGGATTTCTCTCCGGAAATGCAGGAGAAAATCGATAAAATAACGGCGATTGTGAGTGCCGCTATGTTAGCTATCGGCACAATTTTACTTTTAAGCGGTGCTCATGTCGGTCTCGGGTTAGGCTTAATGATTTTAGGTGCTATGGGGCTTGCCGCGGTTGTAGCGGCGAATTGGAATTCGATGAGCGAAGAAGTCAAAAGCGTAATCGCGGTTTTAACAACAATAATTTCTGCGGCCGCTTTAACCCTTGGGTTTATATTGATTTGTACAGGCGCAAACATTCCTTTAGGCTTAGGATTGCTGATTGTCGGTGCAATGGGTCTCGCCACGGTAGTTGAAGCCATGTGGAACTCGTTGCCGGAAAGCATTCAAAATACTATTCAGACCATTCTCGCAATAATCGGCGGTGCTTTGATAGTAATAGGAATTATCCTTTTACTTACCGGCGTAGGTATTCCTCTCGGTTTAGGACTGATTTTAGCCGGTGCGGCAAGCTTAGCTGCGGCAGTTGCCGCTAATCCTAACGGTTTTCTTAATAAAGTTAAAAAGTTTACAAGTGCGATAGGCGGATTTTTCAGCGATTTATGGCTCGGAATAAGAAAAGGCTTTTGGGCAGCGCTTAAATGGATTGTTGATGTAGCGAACAATTGGATCAACGGATTAAATTTATTACTCATCCCGATGAGAGGATTGATTTACGGTATTGCAAAAGCATTTGGTTCGGATATTAAATTCAGTGATGTTCGAATTCCTAATATTAAATTAAAAGCGCCTGCGCTTGCAACCGGTGCAGTACTCCCCGGAGGCTCGCCTACACTTGCCTATGTAAATGACCAGCCTGCAGGTAAAACGTTCTTAGAGGGCAGTGTTGAGAATATTTTGGCGGCATTCGAAAAGTATAAACCGAGCTCGAAAGAAACAAACCCGAATTATACTATTACCGCAACGGGTCAGCTCGCTCCGCTTATAAGGCTGTTAGGGCTTGAAATAAGAAAGGAAAACGAACGCTCAACGGTGTTCTGATTTAATTATGATAACTATTGACAATGTAAATTACAATGCTTCTTGGACCTTGAAAGGTTACAAACAAACTGCAGATATATTAAACGGCGACCAGTCGGGGAGATTGCAGGGAACCAAGTCAATGTATCTGCAGTATGTAGGCACATTCTTTAACAGTACAGGCACTATCAGGCGCGAGCGAAACTGTACAGATACGGAATGGAATTCGCTTTACAGAGTGCTTTCAAACCCTAAAAATGACCATACGGTTAAAATACCGTTCGATGACGGCTATATGACAACTGAGATATATGTTTCAAAATGTGAGAGGACCCTGCTTTCCGAAAAGCCTAAAAGGGTGTGGAGCAAAACTTATGAGGTAACCTTCACTGCTATGGACAGTCAATGGCTTGCCGGCGGAACGCTGCAAGGATATTCGGAGGGGTAGTATGGAAGTTACATTCAACACAAGCAAAAAATTAAGATATATTGATGATGGAACTGATTTTCCTGAGTGGGTTTCAACTGTGGTGCATTCGGAATTTATCAATATAAGTTTTATTCAAGACGGTTACAAAAGAAGATTCGCGTCAACGTCATCGTCTGATTCTAACGGAAATTTTCCCGAAAATGCTTTGCCTACGATAATAGTCCCTATTTTTGACAGTGATATCAGAGAGTTAACCCTCATCACAAAATATCTCGAGAACGATTCAACATACTCAAATATTAAAAATGTTAGAATAACATTAAGCTATTACGGCAAAGACGATGTTGTTTTAACTGCTCCGTCACTTTTGAGATACGATTATTTAGGAACTTGGGGAAATTCGGCCTATCAAAAAACACGGATTTATAAACATTATTTTTTTGACTTAAATCATGAAATACAGAAAATTAAAATAGAAATTCTCAGCACCGAAGAGGCAAACAAAAAAGCGAGACTTGATGATTTTGAGGGAACATTTTATACACAACTATACAATAGCATTTCAAAATTCATGTCTTTTGAAATCTATGAAAACTTAAATGTTCTTTCTGATGATGTTGCGGTGAATACATGCAACTTTACAGCTAAGCTTGACGATTATATGGCTGAAAGAATTCAAAATGTGCGTGAATTTGATGTGAACCATAACGGTAAGTATTACGGAAGATTTTTTATAACCGACTGTCAGCAGACAGCTAAAAATATTTTTGAAATTACCGCCGAGGATATGAAAGGTAAAGCTAAAAAATATCTTTATGATAAGTGGGCACACGATTATCCTGAAATTTGTTTGGCCGATATTTATGAAGCATGTAATGTTGGGATTGACAGCGGAAATTCTAATTTAAACAGTTTAAACGGTTGGATTAAAGTGGATTCATGCCTTTACGGTCTATGTCAGATTGCATGGGCTTTAAATAAAATGATTGACAGTTCCCGAGCAAGCTTTATAACCTTAAGAGACATTCCGACCGAAATTACAAGTTTTATTGATAACTACAACGGCAGAAAAAAGATAATAGGCGACGCAAAATTCACTAAAAGCGAAACTTTTACACAGGCGCGTTACGAGCTTAAGGATTATCAGACAGTAAAAAGTGATTCGGTTGTTCTTGAAACAGTTTACGGCGACTTTGTTAAGGATTCAAAATACTATTTTGCCGATCCGCCGTGTGCGATTGCTGAGGGTTTTAGCGACGATCAAGTTAAGAATTTTGGGGGATATAGAGATAATTATACAATCTTAAGAGCGGTTGACGGTGTACCGTATTCAAACCGAACTGTACCGTTGCACGGGTCTAAAATGACACCTATGGTTTACAATATTACAGTTTTAAATGAAGCAAGTTTTGCGGCGAACGCCACAACCAATGAAAAAGTATTCGACAGATTTACAGTTGCGCAGGGGTGGCCGTCTCCTACAGACCAGAAATCTCCATATATTAAGAAATTTATTGAATCCCCCGGGACTGTAAGCGCAAAAATCGTCGTAGAAAACGAGCGGATCGGGGATTTGGTGCAGATTGAAACAGCTTTTTCAGGGACCTTTACAGGGATAATTACATCTATGGTATTACATTTGGGCTATACCGATGTCGCGGATATCGAGATTCGGGTATGGCCTTATGAAGGAGGATTAGGATGAATATTGATTTAAGAGTAGAAAAACAAATTATAAAGAATTTAGGCACATCCGTTGTAAGCGATTCAGTGGATTATGTTACTGCCGCATTTTCTTTTTCGGCCGACTGGAACGGAACGGTTAAGACGGCGGTGTTTAGAGGTCCGGACGAAATTCCGTACAATGTTATTATTCCGGATACCGGAAAGGTGCTTGTTCCTTTCGAGGTTATTAAAGCTCCGAGCTTCACTGTTTCGGTTTTCGGGAACAAGGACACTATGCGAATTACAACCGGAATTGCCTCGGTGACTGTTACTCCGTCCGGATATGAGAAGGGAGAAACACCGTCTGACCCCACACCGGATGTGTATGAACAGCTTGTTAATTTATGTGAAAAATCGGTTGCAAAAGCGAAAGAGGCCGAAAATATTGCGAAGTCAGTCAGAGAAGACGCAGATGACGGAAAATTCAACGGCAAACAGGGCGAAGCAGGTCCGCAAGGTCCTAAAGGCGAGCAGGGAGATGTATCAAAGGATTATGTCGACACAATAAAAGAAAACCTCAATCAGAAAATAGATACGGAAATGTTTCGTGCGGCAAGGTCTGAAAAAATACTTACTGATGATTTGGCTGCCGAAGCAACAGAAAGGAAATCCGATGTAGCCGATATTACCGCTGAGCTCGCCGAAAAATCCACCGAAATAAGCGATTTAAGAAATACTGCAGAAAGCCTTGACAGAGATTTAAAAGCTGAAACATCTGCACGCAAATCTGCTGACACGGCAATAGAGACCAATTTGGGAAATCTGCGGAATGCAACGAACACTTCTCTTGCCGACAGGTATAAAAAATCCGAAACATATAATCGTGAAGAAATCGATCAAAAGGTTGCCGGCGCTTTTAAATTTAAGGGCGAAGTTGCGAGCTATGATAAATTACCTAAAAACGCCGAAGAGGGTGATGTTTACCAAATAGGCGATAAAGAATATGCTTGGAACGGCCGTGCTTGGGTCGAACTCGGCTTTAATGTTGATTTAACCGCTTATATCAAAACCGTTGACGCAGAAAGTAAAATAGCAACTGCGAAAGAGGAAGCCGTCAACACTTCAAAGTCTTATACAGATACCAAAATCCAAGGTGAAGCAACTGCAAGGCAAAATGCTGATACAACTTTACAGGAAAATATTGACGGCAAGCTTGATAAAGTAAACAATGCCTATAAAGTATATGCCACAGGAGCTTCTGCCGGAGTACAAAATACCATTCCATACAACTTTGGTTCAGCAACTGCCGGCGTTATAAGCGCAAGAGACAGTAACGGTAACTTACAAATGAATACCCCTGTAAAAGACGCTGACGCAACTCCAAAATCCTATGTAGATACCGCAGACGCATTAAAAATGAATAAATCGGCATTTGACTACAACGAAACAACAAAAACATTAACAATAGATATATTTTAAGGAGTGGTATTAAATGAGCTTAAATTTAACAGGTAATAATTTAATACAGTATCCTTATCAACAAACAAGTCTTACTACTAACGGTATAACATTTACTGATAATGGAGACGGAACTATAACGGCAAACGGAACAGCTACCGCTGACGCTTCATTTAAGTGTTGGGCTTGGCTTAATAAAGTATTACCAAGCGGTAGTTATTTTGTAAGCGGTTGTCCTCAAAATGGTAGTGTTAATGCTTATTATATGAATTTTGCTTTTAGATACAATAATATAAATTTTAAAGATGTGCGAGATATAGGTGCAGGTGCTTTGATAGAAGCACCTAACGGCATTGAAGGAATATATGCCGCGATAAGAATAAAAAGTGGTATAACCGTCGAAAACCTTGTATTCAAACCTATGCTAAACAAAGGCACTACAGCATTACCTTATGAACCTTATAAAAGTATAAATCCTGAAAATATTAGGGTTAATTTAAGTAGTAATTTGATTGTTTATCCTTACCGATATTCTTCATTAAATGACAACGGTATCACCTTTACTACAAATGATAACGGTGAGATAATTGCTAATGGAAGTATTGAAGATAATACTAAATATCCTCAACTTTCTTTAAATGCAGACGCTAAAATCTTCAATATTCAAAAAGATATATACACTATGTCTTGTCCTATGAGTATAAATGATACGGCTCATACAGCAGTGTTCCTGCTGGATTTTCAGTTAGACAATAAGTGGGTATTTACACATTCGGTAAATAATATTGATAGTTTAACAAAGACAATAGATTTAAGGGATAAAGAATTTAATCAAGTATACGGTTATGTAAGAATTTTAGCAAATGATACGGGTACTTTTGAGGATTTCACTTTCAAACCTATGCTAAACAAAGGCACTTCGGCTTTACCATATGAACCTTATATAGCACCTAAAGATGTAGAAAAGGTTGTAGTTGCTAAAAGTCCGAATTTAATACCGTATCCGTATACTTTCCGTTCTACTACTACATTATATCCAGATACGGCTATAACAGCAACAATAAATGAAGATGGTTCAATAGCGGTTTCGGGTACTAAAACTTCTGACTCTTATACATATACCACATTGTTTAACTTTACAAGCAATCCTGATAAAGCGTTAAAAGTTGGTGAGACTTATACTATAAGCGGTGGAAGTCCTGAATGTTATGTTTATTTTGCAAATACTTCAACAGGTGGTTCAACAATTGACGGGTTATCTTCTAAAGGTGAACCTGTTACAGCGGTATATTCTACCTATGCTTCACAAAGTTCTATATATCTATTTGTTCCAGCGACACCTACAGGTACTGAAATAAATGTAACTTTATATCCTCAGATAGTAAAAGGCACAACGGCATTACCATATCAAAAATATGACAGAGAAGTTGTATGGAGTAAAACAGGTACTTCTGATGAAACTACGGACGAAGAAACAACGGTTTAAGGAGGGAAAACATGCAAGAGTTAATCGAAAGAGTAGCAAAGCTTGAAGCACAGGATAAGAGTATTTTTCATCAGCTCGACGAAATAAAAGAAGATGTGAAAGATATTCGCCGACTTACCTCAGCCGTTGAAAAAATCGCTGAGCAAACAAAAAACACATCTGAAAGAGTTGCTGGAATAAATAATCGTTTGGATGTGCTTGAAAGGGCTCCGACCGAAGATTATAAGCATTATAAAAGACTGATTATCGGAGGAATTCTAACCGGCACTATAGGAATTATTTTAGGCGCAATACTTGCGCTTGTTATAAAATAGGAGGAATAAAAATGTCAAGAATTTTAAAAACAGGAGAACACAGAATTACACAGGGTTATTCATCGGTACATAATGCGGTAGATGTTGTTAAATCACCGTCTTTGCTCGATGATATAATTGCTCACTCCGCAGGTAAGGTTATCTTTTGTCAGACAGGCTATAAAAATGCCAAAGGCTCTAAGGGTAACGCTTCTTACGGAAACTGCGTAAAAATCGACCACGGCAACGGTTACGCAACACTTTACGCTCATTTAAACAAGGTGTATGTCGCAAACGGTCAGAGTGTAGAACAGGGACAGGCAATAGGATATATGGGCGATTCGGGAAATGCCTACGGCGCACATCTTCATTTTGAAGTATGGAAAGACGGTAAGCGCATAGACCCCACCGCTTATCTTAATACTGATTTGCCGATAGCAAAGCCTGCCGCTCCCGTAGCAGGTAAATCGGTAGACGAACTTGCAAAGGAAGTTATTCGCGGCGACTGGGGTAACGGTCTGGACAGGGTTAACCGTCTTACCGCCGCGGGTTACGATTATAACGCTGTACAGGCAAAGGTTGATGAAATGTTAGGCACTTCAAAGCCTACACAGAAATCTGTTGACGAAATAGCCCATGAAGTTATCAAAGGACTTTTGGGTAACGGAGCAGACAGAAAGAACAGATTAACTGCTGCCGGTTATGATTATAACACAGTGCAGTCGAGAGTTAATCAGCTTATGCGATAGGAGGGATTTATGATGAAGAACTTTAAGCGTTGGATAAAAGCTGCAGGCGTTCGTGCTGTTAAAACCGTAGCTCAGACTGCGGTCGCAACAATCGGCACTTCGGCTCTGATTTCAACGGTCGATTGGAAGGTGGTTGTTTCCGCTTCCTTGCTCGCCGGAGCGATTTCTTTACTTACGAGTATTGCCGGTCTTCCCGAGGTCAAAGAGTAGTCCTCTAAAAGGCGCGGTACTGTTCGCAACAGGAATCATAGACTCTTCCGACATCTACGCATACCGCTTCTTTAAAGCTGCCGACTTCATTTGTGGTGGTTTTGTTGTCAGCCATAAATATATTCCTCCTGAAAGTTATTGAAGACAGACTTCAATATATATTATGAAAAAACACGCAGTATGTTAAAAAAACATACTGCGTGCCTGAATAATTAAATATTAAAGAACTTTACTTAAGAAATCCTTAAGTCTTGCGCTTTTGGGGTTAGAGAACAGCTCTTCGGGTGAGCCCTCTTCACATATAACGCCCTCGTCGATAAACAGAACTCTGTCTGCAACCTCTCTTGCAAAGCCCATTTCGTGGGTTACGATAACCATTGTCATACCGCTTTGTGCAAGGTCTTTCATAACATTTAAAACCTCTCCGACCATTTCGGGGTCCAATGCGGAGGTAGGCTCGTCAAAAAGCATAACATCGGGATTCATAGCGAGCGCGCGGACTATGGCAACTCGCTGCTTCTGTCCGCCCGAAAGCTGAGAGGGGTATGCGTCAGCCCTGTCCTTAAGGCCTACCTTATCAAGAAGCTTAAGCGCATTGCTTTCGGCGTCCTGCTTTGACATGCCGAGAAGCTTAATGGGGGCAATTGACATGTTTTTAAGAATATTCATGTGAGGGAATAGATTGAACTGCTGAAAAACCATTCCCATTTTTCTGCGGTGAAGATTTATATTAACCTTAGGGTCGGTTATATCCGTGCCTTCAAAATAAATATTTCCGCCCGTCGGCATTTCAAGAAGATTAAGGGTGCGCAAAAATGTTGATTTGCCCGAGCCTGATGGTCCGATTACAACTACAACCTCGCCTTTTTTGATATCGGTTGTTATTCCTTTTAAAACATCGATATCGCCGAAGGATTTTTTTAAGTTGTTAACTTTGATTAGTACATTATTATCAGCGGTCACTCTTACGCAGCCTCCTTTCAAATATTCCGAGCAGCTTGGTTAAAATGATAACTATTACAAGGTATATAACCGCGAGACTGATATAAGGAACATAAGCCTGATATGTCTTGCTGACTATATTCTGAGCTTGCTTTGTAACATCGCGGAGCGCTATTACCGAAACAAGCGAGGTATCCTTTAAAAGTGTTATCATTTCGTTTCCGAGGGCAGGGAGAATGTTTTTTATAGCCTGCGGAATAACTATGTACCACATTGTCTGAATATAGTTAAAGCCTAAGCTTCTTCCGGCTTCTGTCTGACCTGCGGCTACCGACATAAGTCCCGAACGGGCGATTTCAGCAACATAAGCGCCGGAGTTTATTCCGAGAGTGATAATTCCGCATAAAATCATTCCGGCGTTGGATTTCGGTACCATAATTACAAATCCCATTATAAGCAGCTGAACCATCATAGGTGTTCCGCGGATAACGGTAAGATAAAGCTGGCACAGCCAGTTTATAAAATTAAGGCCTATATGCTTTTTATTTGAATTAGAGGAAACAGTGTCATGTGTTGTTCTGATGATAGCTACAATCAGACCTAATATAATTCCTAAAAATAACGCGCCTATTGTTACTATAAAAGTAACCTTAAGACCGTTTGTGAAAAATTTCCACCTGTTCTGATATACAAATGTCTGATACAACTGAAAAAATAATTGCTGAAGTCCTTCGGGAAGATGCGTAAGCCAAGAAGGCGCGCTTGCAATCCAGTCGGCAAAATTCAATACTGTCAATTTTTTCTTCCTTTCTTATAATACGGGTTTAAGGGCGGTTAAACAGCCGCCCTTAAAATTATTCCTATTTAAAATTATTCGGCTTTTATGTATTTGCCTACGATTTTATCAACGGTGCCGTCGTCCTTGAGCTCTTTAAGGGCATTGTTTACCTTTTTAAGAAGCTCGTCATTGTCCTTGGAGATTGCTATAGCATAGTCCTCGGTAACATACTCGGTGTCAAGAATTTTAAGACCGGAGTTAGCGGCAACATAGTTCTTAGCAGGCTCGTTATCAATTACAACGCAGTCAACCTGACCGTTAGCAAGAGCGGCAACAGCAAGAGAGCCGTTAGAGAACTGCTTAACATTTTCCTCGCCGAAATCCGTTGTGCAGTAAGAGTCGCCGGTGGTTCCTGCCTGAACGCCTATCTTTTTGCCCTTAAGGTCGTCAACAGTTTTAATTTCGGAGTTTTCCTTAACGATTACTACCTGAACGCCTGTTGAATAGCTGTCAGAGAAGTTAACCGACTGCTTTCTTTCGTCTGTAACAGTCATACCTGCAAGAACAAGGTCGATTGAATTTGCTTTAACAGCAGGGATAAGTGAATCAAATTCCATATCCTTGATTTCAAGCTTCATTCCGAGCTTATCAGCGATTGCCTGAGCAATTTCAGCGTCGATACCGACTATCTTGCCGTTATCATCAACATACTCATAAGGAGGGAAGGAAGCATTTGTTCCCATGGTGAGTGTTTCGGCTTTGTCCGAAGAGCTGTTTGAAGAATCGCTGTTCGAATTCTTTGATGAGCCGCAGGCTGCAAGAGCAACTACGAGTGCAGCGGATAAAATTATCGCTGCGATTTTCTTTAAGTTTTTCATTTTTGTTTCCTCTTTCTTTAATTTGGTTTTGCGGTGTTTGCCGCGTGTTTAAATTTGATGTTTGTATTATAGCACCGCTTATGCAGAAAGTCAAGCATATTTATGAATAAATTATTCACAAACATGCATATTTTATCATTTCACATTATATAAAAAATGCACAAATAAGGCTGAAATGAACTTAATTTGCGCATAATATGCAGAAGTGACATAAAATAATATGCAAAATATGCAATAAAATATGCATATAAATCGGTTGCGATTTATATGCACGTTATAATTAAAAAAAGGTACTCATAGTCAAGTCCTGTTCTTTTATTATTGCATCAAGCAAAACCTTTATTTGAGTACATTCCTCTTCAAACTCATCCTTGCTTTCGGTATAGCTTTTAAGAGTCTGGATTTTATCGCTCACTTCTTCAAGCTTGCCTCGGTTTACAAAAAGAGAAAGGGTTCTGCAGCGGTCGTCCCATTTTTTATTTAATTTCTTTATTGCGTTATCGGTCTCGTTCTTGTCCTTTTTATCTACGGTGCTTAAGGCATAGCTTAAATCGTTCTTTGTCGCGTTTCCGAGTTCCTTGACCTTTACATGTGAGAATATACATATAAATATAAGGAAAAAAGTAAGAATAACGGCAGGTATAAGG
>DBKZ01000078.1:0-5760 GCA_002297415.1 Ruminococcaceae bacterium UBA737 | reverse complement strand
CCCGCCTCTCTTTCAACGATATTTTCGGTACCGTTTCGGTCAAGCGTCATTAAAAATACATTTTCGGGCGTAAGCTTTTTCTTTTTGAGCCTGTCTGTAATATTTTTATTGCTTATCTCTAAGGCTTTAAGCGATTCTTTTACGATTTTTCCGTCGGTTATAACGGGAAGAGGCAAAGCGTCTGCCTCAGTTTTAATGCCGGCTTCCTTTTTTGTGACGGGCTGTTCATCGTTTTTAAGAAGCACGCTCAGCTCGCCGTTTACTTCTAATACGGCAAACGCAACCTGAGAAATATCGAATACCTCCTGACCTCTCAAAAGCTCTACAAGGTCTAAAACGGTCATTCTCACATCCTGCATTGCCTTTTGGTCTACAGTGCCGTTTTTTATGATTACAACCGACTGACCGTTAATCATTTTCCTTACAAAAAAGCTTTTAAGCGATGCTACAGAAACAAGTATTTCAATTATAACCAGAAATACTATTGCCGAAATTCCGCTTAAAATCGGCTGATCCATATCCTGCAGAGGAATTGCGGCAAGCTCGGAAATAAGAAGTGTGACAACAAGCTCGTTAGGCTGCATATCTCCGATTTGTCTTTTTCCCATCAGGCGGATTGCAATTGTAATCACGAGATAGAAAAACAGTGTTCTTATAAGTGCGGTAAACATAAAATATCTCCGTTTCATATTGAAATGATTTATTTTATTATTGCACTTATTTTATTTATTATTTACATTATAAAAGAATATCGTCGGAATTTCTGTATTTTGAAGGAGTCGTTCCGGTAACCTTTTTAAATGCCTTATTGAAATTTGCGGTATTATTGTAGCCGCAGGCGAGAGCAATATCGAGAATATTCTGCTCTGTATTTTCTTTAAGCAAAAATATTGCATTATCTATTCTTCTTGAATTATAATAATCCCAAAGCGTTATTCCGCTGACATTATGAAACAGAGCCGAGAAATAATTCGGACTCATTCCCGAAAGTTCGGAAAGCTTTTCGAGACTCATAGGCTCGCTTAAATGCGAATCTATATATTTAATTGCGTTTCGTATGCAGTTAAATCGGTCTTTTTTTAAACTTACGGTGTCTTTGGAATATCCGTGGTCCCTTATAAGCGTAATCAGCATTAAGTTAAGGAGCGATTTAATTTTAAGGGAATATTCCTCGTTTTTATTTTTAAATTCCTCGGTTATTTCGCAAAAAATCTGAGTCAGCTTGTCTGCCTTATCCTTAGGAATGCAGTTATCAAAGCTTTTGTTGTGTGAAAAGCAGAAATTTATGTTTTTATCGGTAAGGCTGTCATAGCTTCGTCCCCAAAGACAGCGCGGCTCAAAATGCAAATTAGTCATTTTAAGTCCTCCGAGTCCGACATTTGTCACGCAGTGCTGTTCGTTGCTTGCGGTGACGAATATCTTTCCTTTCTCGATTTTATGCTCTTTACCGTTTATAAGATAGGTTCCCGTGCCTTCATTTATAAGGGTGATTTCAAATCTTATATGGCTGTGAAGTCTTATTCCGCGCATACCTTCGGGGACGGTGACTTCCCATGCCCTTATAAGAATATTACCGTCCGAACCCTTTATTTCTCCAAGCTCGTTTATCATAGGCTTACCTCTAAAATCGTAATATAGTTTGCAAAGTCAATAATATAGTTGATGAAAACAACCGCTTAATTTATTAAAATACAAGTAGATTGTAACATTAAATCTATTATTAGTCAATCGTAATTTATTTTGGAGGAAAGATTATGAACACCTATTCTAATCCGTCGGATCTTAGGATTACCGACATGCGCTTTGTCGATATTGACGGCGCACCCAAGCGCTGCACAATTCTTAAAATTATGACAAATCAGGGCATTACCGGCTACGGCGAGGTTCGCGACGCGTCAAGCAAAACCTATGCTTTAATGCTTAAAAGCAGAATTTTGGGAGAAAACCCCTGCAATGTTGACAGGATTTTTCATAAGATAAAGCAGTTCGGTGGTCCTTCCCGTCAGGGCGGAGGAGTTTCGGGAATTGAAATTGCTCTTTGGGATCTTGCAGGCAAGGCTTACGGTGTTCCGATGTATCAGCTGCTCGGCGGAAAGTTCCGTGATAAGGTCCGTGTCTACTGTGACACCGATGTTGACGGAAAGCATACCGGTCACGATATGGGTCTTGCTCTTAAAAAGCGCATGGAAATGGGCTTTACATTCCTTAAAATGGATCTCGGAATAGGTCTTTTGATGGACGAGCCCGGAACAATTAACGCGCCTCTCGGATTTATTGACGATATGAAGAAATATGCTCCCCACATTTTAAATGTACAGGGCGGCAGCGTTACCGCGGATATGGTAAAGGCTCAGAACAGCTATTCCATTGTTACAACCGCGCACCCGTTTACAGGAATTCATCTTACCGAAAAGGGTCTTGATTATCTCGAAAATTATGTAAAAGAGGTAAGAGATGTTATAGGCTATGAGGTTCCTCTTGCGATAGACCATTTCGGCCATGTCTGCGTTGAGGACTGCATCCGTTTTGCAAAGAGAATGGAGCCTTATAATCTTGCGTGGCTTGAGGATATGGTTCCGTGGATTTATACCGATGAATATGTTAGACTTAAAAACAGCACTACTATTCCGATTGCGACAGGCGAGGACATTTATCTTAAGGAAGGCTTTGAAAAAATCATAAAGGCAGGCGGAGTTTCGGTTATTCACCCCGATATATTAACCTGCGGCGGAGCGCTTGAGCTTAAAAAGATTTCCGACATCGCCGATGAAAACGGCGTTGCTACCGCAATTCACATGGCTGAAAGCCCCGTTGCTTGTCTTGCCGCCGTTCATGCGGCTGCTGCTATGCACAATGTTCTTGCTCTTGAATTCCATTCTGTCGATGTTCCGTGGTGGGCAGATATGGTTACGGGAATTAAGAATCCTATATTTGAAAACGGATTTATAGCAGTTCCCGAAAAGCCCGGAATAGGCTTTGACGATCTTAACGAAGAGGTTATTAAGGAACATATAAACAGCGAAATTCCCGGATATTTTGAGCCTACCGACGAATGGGACAGAGAATTTTCAAATGACAGAATCTGGAGCTGATTAAAAATGAATTATAATGACAGAGAAAAAATAATTAAGCTTACTCCGCTTTGGAAGGGCGAGCGCCTGCCTGACGGCAGACCTAAGGTTGAGGACAAATACCTTGACGCACTTTACGGAATGACCTTAGAGGAGGTCTGGAAGCCGATATTCGTTTTAGGCTATGAGCATCAGTTTGTCGGAGGCGGTCTTGCTCCGCTTTCGACCCTGCATGACGACGGCAGAAAATTGGTCGGCAGAGCTGTAACCTGCACCTATGTGCCGACCCGCCCCGATCTTCACGATGTACAGTTTTCAAAGGGTGCGGAAGACGGTCTTCAGGGCAACTATAACCAATGGGTTATAGATAAGCTTACAGAACGCGATGTTGTAGTCTGCGATATGTATGATAAAATATATAAGGGAACATTTTTAGGCGGAAATCTTACTACCGCTCTTCAAAAGCATACAAAAACCGGCGGAGCCGTTATCTGGGGCGGTGTACGCGATGTTGAGCAGATGAAAAAGGTTCCCGATGTTCAGGTTTATTACAGAGGAATTGACCCGACTCCTATCCGTGAGTTTGTTATGAAGGACTGGAACGATATCACATCGTTCGGCGGAGCGGTTTGTCTCCCCGGAGATGTTGTTTTCGGAGCAGGCGGCGGAGTTTTATTTATTCCGTCACATCTTGTGGCAGATGTTGTTGAGGGTGCGGCTAAGACCCATGTAAAGGACGATTTCGGTTTTGAAATGATTTGTCAGGGAAAATTTACAACCGCTCAGATTGATAAAAACACTTGGTCTGAGGATATGCTCGATATGCTTGTCGAGTGGATCAAAACCGACCCGAGAGGGGAAGAATACCGCGACCTTGATTGGTCGAAGGAATATGACCTCGCAAGAAACGGCGACCCCAACGATACTCAGACGGCTTTATAATTTATGAAACATATTTATATTACTAACTGCGCTGAAAACGGCGGAATTTATCATTATACTTTAAACGGAGAGAAACTTGTGTTTTGCGATAAGCTTTCTCTTGACAGACCTATGTATACCGTGATAAAAAATAATAAAGCCTATGTTCTTCTTCGGGATTTGGGTAACGGAAACGGCGGACTTATTACCTGTGATATTGATAAGAACGGAACGCCTCATAAGGATGGCGGAGCTTTAAGCTCAAAGGGAATTGTTCCTTGCCATTTATGCGTGGGAAACGGTAACGGCGTTTATCTTGTAAACTATCTGTCGGGCAATATTGTAAAAATGCCTGACAGAGAAGTTAAGCATAGCGGAAAGGGAGTAAATTTGCCGCGTCAGGATTCGGCGCATACACATTTTGTCGCCTTTTCGCCCGACGGAAATTATATTCTTTGCACCGATTTAGGGCTTGATACGGTATTTGTCTATGATTCAGAGTTAAATGAGGTTTCAAAGGAAAATGTACCCTCGGGCAGCGGCTGCAGACATCTTGTTTTCAGTGAAAACGGAAAATATGTTTACTGCGTTAATGAGCTTTCAAATAATGTCAGCGTATTAAGCTTTGAAAACGACAGGCTTAAGCTTTTAAATACCGTTGAGGCTATTCCTGAATTTAAGGGTAAATCAACAGCCGCCGCAATAAGGGTTAAGGACGGATATTTATATGTATCTCACAGAGGAGCCGACTGTATTTCAAGATTCAGAGCGGAAAACGAAAACCTTACCTTGCTTGATAACACCCCATGCGGAGGAGTTGATCCGAGGGATTTTGATATTTTAGATAATCTTCTTATATGCGCGAATGAGGGCGGAAGCGTATCTGTTTTAAAGCTTGAAAACTCAAAACCCGAATTTAAATATTCATTTGAACTTATAGGCGATCCGTTATGCGTTTCGTTTTATGAGAACTGATTGGAGGAAATGAAATTATGGCAAATTCAAAACGCGCGCTTGTAACCGGCTCTTCGAGAGGTATCGGCAGAGCAATTGCCGTTCGTCTTGCAAAGGACGGATATGAGGTTATAATTCATTGCGCCGGAAATACCAGTAAAGCCGAGGAAACCAAAGAAATAATAGAGAAAAACGGCGGAAAAGCAAGTATAATCGCCGCAAATCTTTGCGATACGGAAAAAACAAAGGAATTAGCTAAAAAAATGGGAAATATAGATGTTCTCGTTTTAAACGCTTCCTTGCAGTACAGAAAGCATTGGGACGAAATTTCGCTTGAAGAAAGCTATGAACAGCTTAATTGCAACTTCGTTTCTTCGCTATTGCTCATTCAGGCGGCAGTTCCTCACATGAAAGAGCAGGGGTGGGGAAGAATTGTGACCGTAGGCTCGGTTCAGGAGGCTAAGCCGCACCCCGATATGCTTATCTATTCTGCGTCTAAGGCGGCGCAGACTAATATGGTTCAGTCGCTTTCCTTACAGCTTGCAAAGGACGGAATAACAGTCAATAATATGGCGCCGGGGGTTATATATACCGACCGCAATATTGAGGCGCTTTCTGACGAAGAGTATGCAAAAAAAGTTACTGCGTCGATCCCTGTCGGCTTTTACGGAAAGCCCGAGGACTGCGCAGGAATGGTAAGCCTTCTTTGCTCGGATGAGGGAAGATATATAACAGGTCAAAGCATTTATGTTGACGGCGGAAAAAGCGTACAGTAAAGAATACAGGGTAAAAACAACAGGCGGTGTTTAACCGC
>DBKZ01000059.1:7452-14431 GCA_002297415.1 Ruminococcaceae bacterium UBA737 | reverse complement strand
CGTAGCCGCCTGTCGCCGAGCGGGCGTGCGCCTGATTGTATATGACCCCGTGAATAAGATTATCACCAACGGCAAGGATATTCACGCTGACTGGCTCGCGCGAGTCGGCGGTCGTGCTCTGTGAATCGTTGCTCTCCGCCTCGCCGCCTGCGGGCACTGCCTTTTGGCAGGCGCAGAGCATGAGCAGAGCCGCCAAAAGAGCTATAACTCTGAGAATAGTCGTCTTTTTCATGGTATCTTTCTCCCTTTATCAGTCGAGCGTTATTCTGCCTAATTTGCCTGCGCGGTACTCGTCGAGGAGCATGACCGCCGCGCGTTCCGTGTCCGGCTCGCCGCCGCTTATCAGCATCCCGCGCTTTCTTGCGAGCATCTCAAGGCGTTCAAACTCCTCGCTCTCCGGCGGAAATTCGAGCTTATATCTCTCTTTTATCCTCTCGGGATAGTTCTCGTTCATTATCGTCAGGAAGCGCGCCGCGATAAGCTCGATGTCAAGAATAGTGTCCTTAACAGAGCCGATGAATGCGAGACGCAGACCGACATCTGGATCGTCGAACTTCGGCCAGAGCACGCCGGGCGTGTCGAGCAGCTCGATGCCGCTCCCGATGCTGAACCACTGGTTCTGGCGCGTGACTCCGGGCTTGTCCGCAACTTTCGCCTTGTTCTTGCCCGCCATGCGGTTAATAAACGAGGACTTGCCTGTATTAGGTATACCGACTACCATCAAGCGAAGCGGCTTGCCCGCCATGCCCTTCTGGGCGTTCGCCTCAATTTTATCGCTGAGCACACGGCGGACTGTCGGCGCGAAGGCGTTCAATCCCTTGCCCGAGCGGCAGTCAACAGCTATCGCCGTCACGCCCTGCTTGCCGAGCTCGGATATCCTGCGGCGCGTCGCGTTTTCGTCGGCGAGGTCGCATTTGTTGAGAATGACCATAAGCGGCTTTTGTCCGATAAGCTCCGGCAATTCGGGGTTGCGGCTGCTCACGGGCACGCGCGCATCAACTATCTCGACCACCGCATCAACGAGCGGCAGGCTCTCTTTTATCTGTCTTCGCGTCCGAGCCATATGACCCGGAAACCACTGGACATAAAGATCTCCGTTTTCCAAAATTCTTCCTCCTTAGGACTATATGCGCTCATATTTTGCGCGCCGTATATAAAAAATGCTTTTCGACTTTACTAAATGAGTATAGCAAAAAAACTTTGTCTTTACAAGCAAAAAACGCAGCCGAAGCTGCGTCTTGATTGCATATTATAGCGCGGACAGGTTATTTGTCCGAATCCGGATTGAAATTATAGTAGACATCCCACTGACCGAGCGGCATGATCCTGCCGACGACCTTGCCCATGATATATTTCTCGTCTATAAATCCGACGACGCTCATGCGGCTGTCCGTCGAGTCGTTTCTGTTGTCGCCCATAACAAAGAGACTGCCCTCTGGAACGGTTACGGGGAACCCGACATTGCCCGCGGTATAGGTCGGCTCGAGCGTATATTTTTCGTCGAGCGCCTTGCCGTCAACATAGACAACGCCTTTTTCCGTGTCGATATCCACCGTCTGACCGCCGACTGCGATAACGCGCTTTATCAGCGTCTTGTGCATGGCGTTGGGCTGGGCAACGATAACTATGTCGCCATAGTCAAACGAGCGCTTGAGCGAGCTTATCGCCACAGTGTCGCCGTTATTGAGCGTCGGGTTCATCGACGCGCCGGAGACGACGAGCACGCGGGTCACAAAAGTGAAAACAATGGCAATCACCGCGACCGCCGACACAACGACGGAGACTATATCATAGATATTGCTGACCGCCTTTGAATTCTTCGGCTGCTTTTTAACATCAGCCTGCTCTTCCGTATTCATTTGAAGTTCATTATTTTCCTGCATAACAGTCCGCCTTCAAATCTCAAGCCTTGCGGCTCAGTTTTTGATTATTTTGATTCTGTCAAACGGATAGAACCTGAAAACGACCTTGCCGAGAACCTTGTTCTCGTTTATAAAGCCGATATCCGTCGAACGCGAATCGAGGGAATCGTTTCTGTTGTCGCCGAGAACAAAGAGCTTGCCCTCGGGAACGGTCACGGGAAAGGTCATATCATAGCTCAGATTCGTCGGGGTGTTCACATACGGCTCGTCGAGCACCTGACCGTTGACACTGACGGTGCCTTTATAGAAATCTATATCCACCGTGTCTCCGCCGACCGCGATAACGCGCTTTATTATCGACTCATCCTTGCGCGTGGCGTGGGATATTATTATAACATCGCCGCGCTCGTAGCCGGAAAAGCTATGTACGCACGCGACCCTGTCGCCGCCGCTGAAATTCGGGAGCATTGAGTCGCCGATAACCGCAGCGGGTCTGAACACCAGCGAAAAGAACAGCATGAGTATAATGACCGCCGACTCGAGCGTGGCAACTGCGTCATATACTACGCCCCACAGCTTTTGATTCCGCTCGGGCAGCGCTTCTTCGCTGTCCGTCTCCTGCGAGAGTGCGGCAGGATATTCAAATTTGAACCAATATTCCTCGACTCTGCGCATCGCGTAAACCCCGTTTTAAGTGAAAAAGGTGTAACAAATAAATGTTACACCCTCATTCACACAATTATTTGACCTGGCTCTTGACTCTCGCGGCCTTACCGACTCTGTCTCTGAGGTAATAGAGCTTGCTTCTGCGAACCTTACCGCTTCTTATGAGCTCAACCTTAGCAACGTTGGGTGAATGTACCGGGAAGACTCTCTCGACGCCGACACCGTAGGAAACTCTGCGAACGGTAAAGGTCTCGGAAACGCCCGAACCCTTGCGGGCAATAACGGTTCCTTCGAAAGCCTGAATTCTTTCTCTCTCGCCCTCGCGGATCTTAACGGAAACCTTTACGGTGTCACCGATCTTGATCTGGGGGATCTCGTCGCCTGTTTTAAGCGAATCCTGTGCAATAACTTTGAGTGCGTCCATTTTATATTCCTCCGTTGATTTTCAGACGTTCGTAACAAATTAGATGAAAGAGGAGCGCCCGCTTTAATGTGGTGCGGCCATGCCGCTTCGGCATTAAACCCCGTCATCGAAGCTGTGACGGATAACAAATGCTTAGATATTTTAGCACAAAGTGCCGGACAATGCAAGTGTTTTTTGATTTTATTTTTCGCGGCGCGGGCAATATTATATATAAAGTATAGTCTGCGTTTCGTCGGTTCATGACAGACTCATCAGATACCGCATATATCGGCAAAAATCAAACCGGTAGCAATACTTACAATATTTTCAAGCCGAATGTTTTTTAAAGGCTATTGACAAAGTGTATACGAAAGAGTAGAATAGCTGTCGAAATTTAATATTTCCTTATTGAGAGCGGCTGAGGGAACAGGCCCTGTGAAGCCCGGCAACCTGATTTATAATTAAGGTGCCAAATCCTGCGGATTATCCGAAAGATGAGGTTTTATATAAGACCGCTTTCGAGCGGTCTTTTTGATAGGTAGTGTAACAGGAGAATGAAAAAATGTCAAAAATGCTTTTCACATCGGAATCGGTGACCGAGGGTCACCCCGACAAGGTATGCGACCGCATAAGCGACGCTATACTTGACGAAATTTTAAAAAACGATAAAAATGCCCGCGTTGCGTGCGAGACCTTCTGCACAACAGGTGTTATAACCGTTATGGGCGAGATTACAACCTCTGCCATGCCCGATATTCCTCAGATTGTAAGAAAAACAGTCTGCGATATCGGATATAACGGACCCGACGCTTGCTTTGACGGAAACACCTGCGCGGTATTTACTTCAATCGACAGGCAGTCGCCCGATATTGCAATGGGTGTTGACAATTCGCTTGAATACAAGGAAAACGGCGCCGATAAATACGATTTAAGGGGTGCCGGAGATCAGGGAATGATGTTCGGATATGCCTGCAATGAAACCGAATCATTTATGCCGATGCCTGCATATCTTGCCCACAGGCTTTCCTACAGACTTACAGAGGTCCGCAAAAAAGGGATTTTAGATTATCTCAATCCCGACGGAAAAACTCAGGTAACCGTTGAATACGAGGGCAATGAGCCTAAAAGAATAGAAGCTATAGTCGTTTCTTCCCAGCACAAGGAAAGCGTAAGCCTTGAGGAATTAAGGGACGGAATACTTGAAAATGTTATAAAGCCGATAATTCCCGAAAATATGATTGATGAAAGCACAAAAATTTTCATTAACCCGACGGGAAGATTTGTTATAGGCGGTCCTGCCGGCGATACCGGACTTACGGGAAGAAAGATTATAGTCGACACCTACGGCGGAGTTGCCCGCCACGGCGGCGGAGCATTTTCGGGCAAGGACCCGACAAAGGTTGACAGAAGCGCCGCTTATGCCGCAAGATATGTTGCAAAAAATATTGTCGCCGCTTCTCTTGCGGAAAAATGCGAAATTCAGTTGGCTTATGCGATAGGCGTTGCCAAGCCGGTTTCGGTGCATGTCGATACCTTCGGCACGGGAGCATACCCCGACGAAAAAATAGCGCAGGCTGTAACAAAGGTGTTTGATTTAAGACCGGCGGCGATTATAGATAAATTAAATCTTCTCCGCCCGATTTACGAAAAGACCTGCAACTACGGTCATTTCGGAAAATCCGACCCCGACTTCACATGGGAAAAAACCGATAAAACAGAAGAGCTTAAAAAAGCTGTCACAGAATAAAGGAGCGGATAAAATGTTTAAAATTATTGAAAAAAATGTTTTAAACGGAAGCGTAACCCAGCTGAAAATCGAAGCGCCGTTTATTGCAAAGAAGGTAAAAGCAGGTCAGTTTGTAATTGTGAGGATTGACGAAAAGGGCGAAAGAATTCCGCTTACGGTTTCTGATTTCGACCGCGAAAACGGAACGGTTACAATCGTTGTTCAGGCGATAGGATTTACAACCAAAAAGCTTGTCTCATTAAACGCAGGCGATTATATAGAGGATGTTGTGGGACCCTTAGGATGTCCTACCGAATTCGGAACGCCTAAAAAGGCTATTATAATCGGCGGCGGCGTAGGCTGTGCGATTGCATATCCGCAGGCGAAGGCGCTTCATAGTATGGGCGTGCACACCGAAATGATTGCAGGCTTTCGAGCCAAGGATATTGTAATACTTGAAGACGAAATGAAATCCGTTTGCGATAAGCTTTATATCACTACCGACGACGGAAGCTACGGCGAAAAGGGCTTTGTAACCGATGTGCTTAAAAGACTTTTAGAAACCGGAGGATATGACCTTGTAATTGCGATAGGCCCCGTTGTTATGATGAAATTTGTTTCTCTTACAACAAAGCCCTACGGAGTAAAGACCATAGTAAGCTTAAACCCGATTATGATTGACGGAACGGGAATGTGCGGCGGATGCCGAGTAAGCGTGGGCGGAGAAACGAAATTTGCCTGCGTTGACGGACCCGATTTTGACGGTCATCTTGTCGATTTTGACGAGCTTATCCGCAGAAACGGATTTTATAAGGAAGAGGAAGCGCACGCTTGCAGACTGGGGGTAAACAACAATGGCTGATATGTCACCTAAAAAGACCGAGATGCCTCATCTCGATCCGCTCGTAAGAAATAAAAATTTCGAAGAGGTCGCCTTAGGCTATACCGAAGAAATGGCTATGGCAGAGGCAAAAAGATGCTTGCACTGCAAAAATAAGCCCTGTGTTTCGGGCTGTCCCGTTAATGTTCAGATTCCCGATTTTATAGAAAAAATCGCCGAGGGAAAATTTGAGGAAGCATATAAAATAATTTCAAATACAAGCTCTCTTCCCGCCGTTTGCGGAAGAGTATGCCCTCAGGAATCGCAGTGCGAGGGCAAATGCGTCCGCGGAATAAAGGGCGAAAGCGTTGGAATAGGCAGACTTGAAAGATTTGCCGCAGATTACTTTATGAATAACTGCTCCGAGCCCGAATCAAAAATTGAGAAAAACGGAATAAAGGTTGCCGTTATCGGCGCGGGCCCGTCGGGTCTTACCTGTGCGGGAGACCTTGCAAAGCGTGGTTATGATGTAACCGTTTTCGAGGCTTTTCATACGGCAGGCGGCGTTTTGGTTTACGGTATCCCCGAATTCAGACTTCCGAAATCAATCGTTAAAAAAGAAATTGAGGGTCTTAAAAATTCAGGCGTTAAAATTATGACCGATATGGTTATCGGAAAGGTTTTATCGGTTGACGAAATAATGGATATGGGCTTTAAAGCCGTATTTATAGGCTCAGGCGCGGGACTTCCGAGATTTATGGGCATTGAGGGCGAGGGCACCGTAGGAGTTTATTCCGCAAATGAGTTCTTAACAAGAATAAATCTTATGAAGGCTTATCTTGACGGCTATGACACCCCGATAAAGCGCTCAAAGAGCGTTGCGGTCGTAGGCGGCGGAAATGTCGCTATGGACGCGGCAAGGTGCGCAAAAAGACTCGGAGCCGAAAATGTATACATAATATACCGCCGTTCCGACGAGGAAATGCCTGCAAGAAGAGAAGAAATCGAGCATGCCAAGGAAGAGCAGATAGAATTCAAGCTTCTTACAAATCCGAAACGCATTTTAACCGATGAAAACAGTGTTGTTAAGGGTATCGAATGTGTTAAAATGGCGCTCGGCGAGCCTGACAGTTCAGGTAGAAGAAGACCTGAGGAAATCAGGGGAAGCGAATTTGTTATAGATGTCGATTCCGTTATAATGGCGATAGGAACATCCCCCAATCCCCTTATAAGAAGCACAACAAAGGGCATTGAGGCAAACAGCCGCGGCTGTCTTGTTGTTGACGAAAATATGATGACCTCAAAGGACGGGGTTTACGCAGGCGGAGACACCGTCACGGGAGCCGCAACCGTTATTCTTGCGATGGGCGCAGGAAAAAAAGCGGCGGCGGCTATTGACGAAAGACTTAAAAAACAATAAAAATACTTTTAAAATACGGATTTCTTAAAAAAAGAAATCCGTATGAGAGTGTCGAAAAAATCGACACTCTCTTGGACGGGAA
>DBKZ01000059.1:0-7379 GCA_002297415.1 Ruminococcaceae bacterium UBA737 | reverse complement strand
CCAGTGTCCTTGAAAAACCGCTGAATTAAGCGGTTTTTCGCTTATAAGGTGTTTTTTCGCCGCACATGTCGCCGAAAAAACAAAATGCAGTGTAAACACCGCAACACTACCTAATTTACAGTTTATCGACAGACTGATACGGATTTCTTAAAAAAAGAAATCCGTATTTTTTTATAAACCCTATTGACAAGTATGTTTTTCGGTGATAATATATACATAGTAAATTTATATGTTTAAGGAGGAAACAAAATGTATATATATGCCGATAATGCCGCAACCACAAAAATGAGCAAAACGGCGGTAAACGCAATGAAGCCCTACTTTGAAGAGATTTACGGTAATCCGTCAAGTCTCCACTCTGTCGGACAGAAAGCCGCCGAGGAGCTTTTAAAAATGAGAACGCAAATCGCAGAATGTATAAACGCCGAGCCTAATGAGATTTATTTTACATCGGGCGGAAGCGAGGCAGACAATCAGGCGATTTTAAGCGCCGCCTATGCAGGAAAAGCAAAGGGCAAAACCCATATTGTCTCAACCGCATTTGAGCATCACGCTGTTTTACACACACTTAAAAAGCTAGAAAAAGAGGGCTTTAAGGTCACCTATCTTGACGTTCATTCTTACGGTAATATTTCGCCCGAGCAGGTAAATGATGCGATAACCAACGAAACCTGTTTGGTAACCGTTATGTTTGCCAATAATGAGATAGGCTCGGTTCTTCCGATAAAGGAAATCGGAAAAATCTGCCGCGAAAAAAAGGTAACCTTTCACACCGACGCTGTTCAGGCGGCAGGTCACATAAAAATTGATGTTAAAGAGCAAAATATTGATATGCTTTCGGTATCCGCTCATAAATTTCACGGCCCTAAGGGCATAGGATTTTTATACGCGAAAAAAGGTATAAGGCTTTACAACCTCATCGAGGGCGGTGCTCAGGAAAGAGGAAAACGGGCAGGAACAGAAAATCTTGCAGGAATTGCAGGAATGGCGGCGGCTTTAAAGGAAGCTGTAGGCAATCTTGAAAAAACAATTCCCGAAATCACCGAAAAAAGGGACAGGCTTATAGCAGGGCTTAAGGAAATTCCTCACAGCGCGCTTAACGGCGACCCTGAAAACCGTCTCCCCTCAAATGTCAACTTCTGCTTTGAGGGAATCGAGGGAGAAAGTCTGCTTTTAATGCTTGACGATAAGGGAATTGCCGCTTCTTCAGGCTCTGCCTGCACCTCAGGCTCCTTAGACCCGAGCCATGTTCTGCTTACAATCGGCAGACCTCATGAAATCGCGCACGGCTCCTTAAGGCTGTCGCTCAGCGAAGAGACAACCGACGAAGAGATAGACTATATTATCAAGTCCGTAAAAAAAGTAGTTAAATATTTAAGAGATATGTCCCCTCTTTGGAGAGACAAGGTCGAGGGCAGAAAGAATTTTGAATTATAAGGAGTAATAATTATGGCACTTTACAGCGAAAAGGTTATGGATCATTTTAAAAATCCGAGAAATGTCGGAGTTATTGAGGATGCCGACGGCGTAGGCGAGGTCGGAAACGCAAAATGCGGAGATATAATGAAGATATATCTTAAAATCAAGGATAATGTTATAGACGATGTCAAATTCGAGACTTTTGGATGCGGCTCGGCTATCGCCTCAAGCTCAATGGCTACCGAAATGATAAAGGGACAGCCCTTAAGCGAGGCGCTCAAGCTTTCAAATAAAGCCGTTGCCCAAGCGCTGGACGGTCTGCCGGCACACAAAATGCACTGCTCGGTTTTAGCCGAAGAGGCAATCAAGGCGGCGGTCAAGGATTATTATGACAAAAACGGAATTTCCTACGATAAAAAGGATTTCCCCGATTGCGCTTCCTGCGCTCACTGCCATGTTTAGATATTAGATGGTAGATGTTAGACATTAGAAAATACCCCACATACTAGATACTGGATGGTAGATGTTAGACTTAAAGGAATTTCTTTTTAATTGCGCGCCGTAAGGCACACATTAGTCTAATGTCTAAAATCTAATGTCTAGCGTCTGGAAGAATACCCCTCAGTCAACTAACGCTGACAGCTCCCCTCTGTATGCTGACGCATAAGAAGGGAGCCTTGCTTTAGTTTCTGCTAAAACCCAAGCTTCCCCTTTAGACGAAAGGGGAAGTGGGTCAGCCTAAAAGGCTGAGCCGATAGGGTTTGGTTATAACAAGTGCCGTAAGGCACACATTAGTCTAATGTCTAAAATCTAATGTCTAGCGTCTAAAACAAGCACCCCGCAGTTTTCACGATAATGAAAACTGCGGGGTGCTCGGTTTTTTACTTATTTATCTTTTCAACATCATACGGTGTAGTCTGGTAAACAAAGTAGTTAAGCCAGTTTGAATAAAGCAGATTTGCGTGAGCGCGCCAAGTAACCTCGGGCTCATTTTGCGGATTGTTTCCCGGGAAATAGTTTTTGGGAATTTCTATCGGCTTATTCGCGTTTAAGTCTCTGAAATATTCATTTTTTAAGGTATTCGCGTCATACTCGCTGTGGCCTGTTATGAAAATCTGCTTGCCGCTTTTCGACGAAACCGCATAAACGCCCGTTTCATCGCTTTCAGCCAAGATTTTAAGCTCTTTAACAGCCTTTATTTCCTCTTTTTTAACCGTTGTGTGGCGGGACTGAGGAACCATAAAGCTATCGTCAAATCCGCGGAAAAGAATTGAGTTTTTATAGGTGACCTTATGCTTGAAAACTCCGAAAATTTTATTTTCCACAGGGTATTTTTTTATTCCGTAATGATAGTAGAGCCCTGCCTGAGCGCCCCAGCAGATATGAAAGGTGCTGTGCACATGGGACTTTGTCCATTCCATAATTTCGCAAAGCTCGGGGTAATACTCAACATCTTCAAATTCCATTTGCTCAACCGGCGCGCCTGTTATTATCATTCCGTCAAACCGCTCATTCTTAACATCGTCAAAGGTCTTATAGAAATTTATAAGATGCTCGGCAGATGTGTTTTTTGAAACATGGCTTTTAGTATGAATAAGCGTCAGATCCACCTGCAAGGGCGAGTTTCCGAGCAGACGGGACAGCTGGGTTTCTGTTTCAATCTTATTCGGCATAAGATTTAAAAGCAGGATTTTAAGAGGTCTGATATCCTGAGTAACCGCTCGGCGGTTGGTCATAACGAAAATATTTTCCGAGGCTAAGGTTTTTACCGCCGGCAGATTATCCGGAATTTTAATCGGCATTTAATTCAGTCCTTTATCAAGTGCTTGTTTAATATCGGCTATAAGGTCCTCGCTGTCTTCAAGACCGCACGAAAATCTTACAAGGTCGGCAGAAACACCGGCGGCAATAAGCTCGCTGTCGCTTAACTGCCTATGGGTAGTGCTTGCAGGGTGCAGGCAGCAGGTTCTTGCGTCCGCAACATGGGTTTCGATAGCGGCGATTTTCAAATTCTCCATAAATTTCTCAGCCGCATCTCTTCCGCCCTTAACGCCGAACGAAACAACGCCGCAGGTGCCGTTTTTCATATACTTTTTTGCGGTTTTATAATATTTATCGCTTTCAAGTCCCGGGTATTTTACCCACGAAATTCTTTCGTCGCTTTCTAAGTATTTAGCCACTGCAAGCGCGTTTTCGCAATGCTTTTTCATTCTTACATGCAGGCTTTCAAGCCCGAGATTTAATAAAAACGCATTCTGCGGAGACTGAACCGAGCCTAAATCTCTCATAAGCTGAGCGGTAGCCTTTGTTATATATGCTCCCTCAATGCCGAAGCGCTCGGTATATGTGATGCCGTGATAGCTTTCGTCGGGCGTGCACAGACCCTTAAATTTTTCGGGGTATTTCGTCCAGTCGAATTTTCCCGAATCGACTATACAGCCGCCTACGCCCGCGCCGTGTCCGTCCATATACTTTGTAGTGGAATGAGTAACGATATCGGCGCCGAATTCAAACGGTCTGCAATTTACAGGGGTTGCAAAGGTGTTGTCAATTATAAGCGGAACGCCGTGAGAATGAGCGGCGGCGGCAAATTTTTCGATATCAAGCACCGTTAAGGCGGGATTTGCGATTGTTTCGCCGAAAACCGCCTTTGTGTTTGGCTTAAAAGCCGCGTTTAATTCTTCGGGTGTGCAGTCGGGCGAAACAAAGGTGAAATCAATTCCCATTTTCTTCATTGTTACGGCAAAAAGGTTATATGTTCCGCCGTAAATCGAAGAGGAGGAAACAACATGATCGCCGTTTCCGGCGATATTGAATACTGCAAAAAACGAAGCCGCCTGACCCGATGAAGTAAGCATTGCGGCACTGCCGCCCTCTAAATCGCAGATTTTAGCGGCGACTGTATCGCAGGTGGGGTTTTGCAGACGGGAATAAAAATATCCGCTCGCTTCCAAATCGAAAAGCTTGCCCATAGCGTCGCCCGTTTCATATTTAAAGGTTGTGCTTTGAATAATCGGAATCTGGCGCGGCTCGCCGTTTTTAGGGGTATAACCGCCCTGAACGCATTTTGTATCTATATTAAAGTCACTCATTTGTATTTGCCTCCTGAATTTTAATGGTGATAAAGCTTTTTGGTCTGATATTTCGGCTCGCAGGTCATATTTATGCCGAGCTTTTTAAAGGTCTGCTCGTCCACACGGGATAAAATAACCGTCGAATGGCCCTCAAGTCCCGAAAGCTCCGAAAGCTTTGAAAGCGCCTTTTTTGCCGTTGCATTTGTAACGGCGCAGATTGAAAGCGCTATTAAAACCTCGTCGATATGTAGTCTCGGATTGTGATTGCCCAAAACTCCTGTTTTAAGCTGCTGAATAGGTTCTATTATTGTATGCGAAAGAAGCTCAATATCATCGGGAATTCCCGCAAGCTCCTTTAATGCGTTTAAAAGCATTGAAGCGGAGGAGCCTAAAAGAGACGAGGTCTTTCCGGTGATAATTCTTCCGTCCGAAAGCTCAAGAGCTGTAGCCGGTCCGCCTGTTTTCTCAGACTTCTCAAGAGCCGCATCGACAACGGGTCTGTCAGAGGCGCTGATGTGCATTGAGTTCATCAAAAGCTCAATTCTTCCTACCTCTGCCTTATCGCCGAGACCCTGTCTTACAGAGCACATTGCGCCGTAATACCTACGGATAATCTCCTGATTTGCCGCCGCCTTGCAGGCCTCATCGTCAAATATGGCAAAGCCCGCCATATTAACACCCATATCTGTCGGGCTTTTATAGGGTGACTCGCCGAGGATTTTTTCCATCATGGCATTAAGCACGGGGAAAATTTCAATATCACGGTTATAATTAACGGTGGTTTTTCCGTAAGCCTCCAAATGGAACGGGTCTATCATATTTACATCGCTGAGATCCGCCGTTGCCGCCTCGTAGGCTACATTAACGGAGTGCTTAAGAGGAAGATTCCAGATAGGAAAGGTTTCGAATTTCGCATAGCCCGCCTTTATTCCCCTTTTATGCTCATGATAAAGCTGAGAAAGGCAGGTAGCCATTTTTCCGCTCCCCGGACCCGGGGCGGTAACTACTACAAGCTCGCGTTCGGTTTCAATATAATCGTTTTTACCGAAGCCCTCATCGCTTACTATATGAGGAATATTTGCAGGGTAATCCTCTATAGGATAATGTCTGTAAACCTTAATTCCTAAGCTTTTAAGCCTGTTTTCAAACGCAAGGGCTAGCGGCTGACCCGTAAACCTCGTTATAACAACGCTTCCGACAAAAAGTCCTATTCCGCGAAACGCGTCAATAAGTCTTAATGTATCAAGGTCATAGGTAATTCCTAAATCTCCGCGGCGCTTGTTTTTCTCGATTGCGTCCGCATTGATAACAATGATAATTTCGGCTTGGTCCTTAAGCTTTAAAAGCATTTTAACCTTTGCGTCAGGCTCAAATCCCGGAAGCACGCGCGAGGCGTGGTAATCATCGAAAAGCTTTCCGCCGAATTCAAGATAAAGCTTTCCCCCGAAAAGCTTTATTCTGTCCTTAATATTCTGAGACTGCAGTCTAATATACTCCGCATTATCAAAACCTATTTTCCCCATAAACATCCTCCGAATTTCTATAATACAAATAACACTTATAAAGTATATCATAAAAAAGCATTTGCTTTCAAGGGTTTTTAAAATATTTAAAACAGGTTTAGCATAATATTTTTTAAGGAGGATGAATTTATGAGAAAAAAATATTTAAAAGCGGTATCATTTGCGCTTGTTTTTGCGCTTTGCTTTTCTTTAAGCACTGCCGCCGCGCATACGGTTTCTAGCGAATGCGATATATCGGATATTGCCGTTGCGGTGACTGCTCCCGCAGAGGAAGCGGACGAGGGACCCGCCTTCAGTGTAAATGCCAAATCCGCCGTGCTTATGGAGGTATATACCGGTACGGTGCTTTTCGACCAGAATTCCGACGAAAAGCTTCCGCCTGCCTCTATAACAAAAATCATGTCGCTTCTTCTTATAATGGAAGCTATTGATTCGGGGAAAATCTCTCTTTCGGACACAGTTACCGCAAGCGAGCATGCAAGCTCTATGGGTGGGTCGCAGATATGGCTCGAGGTCGGAGAAACAATGACGGTCGACGAGCTTTTAAAGGCGGCTGTAATTGCCTCCGCTAATGACGCAACCGTAGCCTTAGGAGAAAAAATATCCGGCAGTGAGGAAGAATTTGTAAGACAGATGAACAAAAGGGCGAAAGAGCTCGGAATGAACGATACCGAGTTTAAAAACTGCACGGGGCTTGACGCAGAGGGTCATCTTACCACCGCGCACGATGTCGCGGTAATGTCCGCAGAGCTTATAAAGCACGACCTTATAAAGAAATATTCAACCGTTTGGATGGACACATTAAGAGACGGCGAAAGCGAGCTTGTAAACACAAACAAGCTTGTAAGATTTTATTCGGGAACTACGGGTCTTAAAACAGGTACTACCTCAAACGCGGGTTACTGCTTAAGCGCAACAGCCGAAAGAGACAATACCTCGCTTGTAGCCGTAATTATGGGCGCGCCCTCATCGAACGACCGCTTTGCAAACGCTAAAAAGCTATTGGACCACGGCTTTGCAAATTACAAATATATTTGTGTAAAGCCTAAAAAGAAAGAGTACGCGGCGATTGTAAAGGATGCCGAAGAGCCGACGGTAAATTTGGTTCCGAGCGGAAATCTTTCGCTTTTATTCAAAAAGGGAAGCTCGCAGGAGATAACTCAGGAGCCGCAAATCGACGAAAATATTACAGCGCCCGTAAGAAAGGGTCAAAAGCTCGGAAAGATAATAATATCCTCAGACAATGTTCAGCTCGGCTCAATCGACCTTGTATGCTCCGAAAACCTTGACAGAATCAGCTTGAAAACGGTTTTATTGTGGTTTTTAAAGGGACTTTTTACGCCTTAGGCAAGCGATAATAAAT
>DBKZ01000018.1 GCA_002297415.1 Ruminococcaceae bacterium UBA737 | reverse complement strand
CATATAGTTATATTCAATATATTTAACGGCTTTGTCCGCATAAGAGGCAGGATTTATTTTCTTTCTTTTGTTTTGCTTGCTGACCGAATAGAGTGCGGCGGCCAAGTATTCTGTCAGCTTAACCTGATTAAGGTTGTTGCTGTAATTTTCCATATAATCTATACAGTTCATAATTATCGAAAGCAAGGCGGGATTCTGCGGATGCAAGGCGGGATTCTGCGGATGTAAAATATAAGTTTCATTATCAATATTGCATTCCTTGAGCCACGCCTGCGCATCCTTTCCGCTAAACCCGAACCAACAGAACGACCATGTATTGTTTGGGTCAGGTGAATAGTAAGTGACCGGTTCTTCCGGTTTTATTATAAAAGCGTCGCCTGCCGAAAGAGAATGCTTTATACCGTTGACCTCATAATATCCCGTACCCTTAACAATATAATGGATAAGATAATACTTTCTTATATGAGGCGCGCATATAAACCTTGTGCAGCAATCCTCATAACCGCAGTTTATAAGATAAAGGCTTAAACCCTTCGCCTTGATATTAAACATTTCTTTTCGCATTAAATCACCTCTTTACAATTATAATATATCAAATCAAAAAAAGCAATATAAATACAAATAAATGACAACTATTGTTAATTGAAAACAAAAGAATAAATTTTAAAATAAAAGTAAAGGAGTGATCTTATGCAATACGGAACAGTTTGCGCATACTGGACAAAAAAATGGAGCATTGATAACTATAAATATTATGCTGAAAAAATAAGCGGACTCGGGTTTGATGTTATGGAAATTCCCGCAGGAGATTTGCTTAAAATGAGCGACAGTGAGCTTGAGGACTTAAAATCTCTTGCAAACAGCTTAAAGCTGTCTGTTTCTTCTAATATCGGTCCCCCTCATGACTGTAATATTTCTTCAAGCAATGAAGCCGTAAGGAAAAACGGAATTGAATTCTTAGAAAAAATAATAATTCAAATGGAGAAGCTCGGCTCGACAAAGCTTGTCGGAGCCTTGTATAATTGCTGGCCTTACGATTTCATTGATTTAGATAAGCCCGCAATATGGGAAAGAGCCGTAAAAAGCGTTAAAACAATTGCGGATTTTGCAAAGAAGCATAATGTTGCGCTTTATCTTGAAATTCTTAACCGTTTTGAAACAAATCTGTTCAACACAAGCGAAGAGGGCGTTAAGTTTTGCAAAGATGTAGGCAGGGATAATGTTTTGCTTTTACTTGATACTTTCCACATGAATATCGAAGAGGATGACCTGTCCGAGGCAATTTTAACTGCCGGAAGCCTACTCGGTCATTTGCATGTGGGAGAAGCAAACAGAAAGCTTCCCGGACAAGGCAGATTGCCATGGTCTAAAATCGGTGAGGCACTGAAAAAAGTCAATTATTCCGGCGATGTCGTAATGGAGCCTTTCTTAAAATCTGGCGGCGAAGTAGGAAACGACATAAAAGTCTGGCGCGATTTAAGCAACAATGCCGACGGCAAAAAAATGGATTTAATGATAAAAGAATCGCTTGATTTTCTAAAGAACAAGCTTGAGGTGTAAAGATGGCAGAAATTATTACAATGGGCGAAATTATAGTTGAAATCATGCGAAAAAACGAAAATTCACCGCTTGACACGCCCGATTTATTCAGCGGACCGTATCCCAGCGGAGCACCTGCGATTTTTGCCGATACCGCCTCAAGACTCGGGCACAAATCAGCAATTATCGGCGGCATCGGCGATGACGATTTCGGGAAGTGTTTATTAAACAGGCTTAAAGCTGACGGTGTTGATACAAGCTATTTAAAAATAAGCAATACCGATTTTACCGGCTGCGCTTTTGTCAGCTACTTAAGCGACGGTTCAAGAAAATTCATTTTTCATATTAACAATACAGCCGCGGTCAAAGCCGAAGCTCCCGACCTGAAAAATGAAAAATCGCTTAAATATTTTCATATTATGGGTTGCTCCGTCACGGCGGAAGAGCGTTTCGGAAAATCAATAGTAAATACTGCGAAATCGGCAAAAGAAAACGGAGCCGTAATTTCCTTTGACCCTAATATCCGTCCCGAGCTTCTTAAAGATAATTCTTCGGCAAAGCTTATAAACGAAATACTTAATATAACAAAAATATTTTTACCGAGTAAGGACGAGCTTTTAACGCTGAGCGGAAAAACCGAGGTAAGCGAAGCGGTTAAGTGGTGCTTTGAAAAGCCCGAAATGGAAATAATAGCCGTTAAAGACGGCTCAAAGGGCTGCCGTGTTTATACTAAGGAGCAAATTATAGAGGCCGGTGTATACAGTATCTCCCCTATAGACTCGACAGGCGCAGGAGACAGCTTTGACGCAGCCTTTATTTGCAGTCTTGCCGAAAATTCCGATTTAATAAACGCTGTTAAATTTGCATCGGCAGCCGCGGCGCTTAATACAATGGCTTTCGGTCCCATGGAAGGTAAAATATCAAAACAAAGCGTATCGGAATTTATGAAAACAAATGAAATAGAGGTAAAAGAGTTATGGCATATGTAACAAGCAAAGAAATGTTATTAAAAGCACAAAAAGGCGGATATGCGGTTCCTGCGCTTAATGCCGAAAATTTAGAAATGATTCAGGCAATAATTGAAGCGGCAAGCGAAACAAATTCACCTGTCATTATACAGACAACTCCGTCTACAGTTAAGTATTTAACCCTTGATGAAGCCTATGCAATGGTTTATGCTATGGCAAATAAAGTTTCTGTCCCTGTTTGTCTGCATCTGGATCACTGTGAAAGCTTCGCGGGCGTAATGCAGGCTATAAAAGCCGGATACAGCTCTGTTATGATAGACGGCTCTAAATCCGACTTTGAAACTAATATCAGCTTAACCGAAAAGGTTGTTTCCTCCGCGCATGCTATGTCTGTTCCCGTAGAAGCCGAGCTCGGAACGGTAGGCGGAAAAGAAGACAGCCTTTCGGCAAGTGTCGCTTATACGGACCCCGATAAAGCCGTTGAATTTGCAGAAAAAACGGGAATTGATATTTTTGCGGTTGCGATATGCACTTCCCACGGAATATACAAAGCAGAACCAAAGCTTGATTTTGATTTATTAAAGAAAATCAAACAAAAAATTTCTATTCCGCTTGTTCTTCACGGCGCTTCGGGAATACCGGACGATATGATTAAAGAAACAATAAAACACGGAATTTGCAAGGTCAATTTTGCTACGGAGCTTCGTATTGCAGCTACAAAAGCGGTAAGGCTTGCGTTAACAGATACCGAAATGTTCGATCCTAAAAAGTATTTAGGACCGGCAAGAGAAGCCGTTAAAGAGCTTGCTATAAGTAAAATAAATCTTTGCGGTTCGGAAAACAAAGCATAAGGAGTTAAAAAATGAAAAGAAAATATTCTGTTTTTATAGATCATGTAGGGACATTTTGCGACAGATACTGTAAGGCTTATTCGGATAAGAATTATTCTATCGGCGAAAAAATCGACCGAATTAAAAGCATTCCTCTTTTAAGTGCGGTTGATTTAAATCTTACCGATTATTACTTTGATAAGATTGACGAATTAGAGGCAAAGGTTAAAGAATCGGGTTTGACTGTCAATTGCGTAATGGTCGATACAACTGCCGATAACGATTACAAACAAGGCTCTTTTTCTTCACTCGATGAAAAAATCAGAAAGAAAGCCGTTGAAAACTCGAAAAAAGCAATGGACTTTGCAGAAAAAATAGGTTGTGACACCTTCGCAATTTGGCCCGGACAAGACGGCTACGATTATATGTTTGAAGCAGACTATATAAAAGAGGTCACGCTTTTTGCGGAATGTATTAAAGAGCTGGCGCTTTATAAGCCCGAAATGAAAATCGCCCTTGAATACAAGCCAAAGGAGCCAAGAAATAAATGTTATATAAGCGGATTTGCAAAAACTTTGCTTCTTATAAACTCTTTAGGAGTTGAAAATGTCGGTATTGCGCTTGATTACGGTCATTCGTTTTTCGGGGGAGAAAACCCTGCCGAAGCGGTCGCACTTATAAAAATGTTCGGCGGAAAGCTTTATGCCGTTCACATGAATGATAATTACGGTTCATGGGATGACGATTTAATCGCAGGGAGCGTTAATACTATTCCGTATCTTGAATTTATTTACTGGCTCAGAAGGACGGGATATAACGGTTACATTACCTTTGATCAGTTCCCATACAGAGAAGAATCAAAAGAAGCCGTAAATGAGAGCGCTGAGTGGTTTGATTATTTTGAATCCATAATAGATAATGCTGATTTTAAAGAAATTGAACAGGTTCTTTCAAAAAAGGACGGAGTAAGCGCCAGCAAATTGGCAAGAAAGCTTTTAAAAAGAGGATAATGCCATAATAAAAAACGGAGAAGCTGATTTTATCAGCTCCTCCGTTTTTTATTTGAATCAAGCTATTATTTCCCAAGCTCAACGGTTCTTTTATAAGCCGCCAAAACCGCCTTAATCGAAGCGGCTCTGAATCCGTTTTCCTCTAAGGCTCTTACTCCGCAAATTGTACTTCCTGCGGGAGAACAAACCTCGTCCTTAAGCTGAGCCGAATGCTTATCGGATTTTTTCATAAGCTCGGCGGCACCGAGAATAGTCTGAACCGCATAATCTATTGCCTTATTTCTCGGCAATCCGCATTCAACGCCTGCGTCCGCCATAGCCTCGGCAAATATATAAACATAAGCGGGACCGCAGCCGGAAATCGCAGAGGCGGCGTCAATCTTCGTTTCGTCAATCATATCAAGCTCGCCCGAAAATTTAAGCAAGTCTTTAAATTCGGCTATTTCACCGTCCGTAATCTCAGCGTCGGGGGAATATAAAATCATTCCGCAGTTTACGCTGACAGGCGTATTAGGCATTATGCGGATTACGGGATAATTTCCGCCCGAAAGAGTTGTTATTTTATCTTTTGCCATTCCTGCCGCTATTGTAACAAGAATAAAGCGGTCTTTTCTGCTTTTAAGAGTCTCAGAAATTGAAGAGAGCATATCCCCCATCATTTGCGGCTTTACAGCCAAAAATATAAACTTCGAATTTAAAGCGACCTCATTATTATCGCTTGCTTTACAGCCGAGTTCATCAGAAAGATTTTTGATTTTTTCCTTAGAGCAATCGGAAATCGCAACATTTTCTCCGCCTACCGCTGTGCTTACGGCTCTTATAAGCGCCGAGCCCATATTTCCGGCTCCGATAAAACCTGCTTTAAACATTTTTAAAATCTCCTTTATCTTATGTTTCCGTTTCCTATAACAATATATTTATAGGTTGTAAGCTCCTTAAGCCCCATAGGACCTCTTGCATGGAGCTTCTGAGTGGAAATTCCCATTTCGCAGCCCAAGCCGAATTCGCCGCCGTCGGTAAACCTCGTAGAAGCGTTGACATACACCGCCGCGGAATCAACAAGCGAAACGAATTTTTCGGCGGCTTTGCTGTCCTCGGTAATAATTGCGTCGCTGTGGTGCGTCGAATGCAGTCCAATATGTTTTATTGCCTCGTTTAAGTCCGAAACTGTTTTTACAGCCATTATATAATCCAAAAATTCGGTATCAAAATCCTCTTTAGACGCAGGCTTGGCATTTATGATTCTGCAAACCTCTCCGTCGCCGCGGATTTCAATTTTATTCGGTCCTGTTTCAAAGGCGCTTTGAAGCATCGGCAGAAATTTATCCGCAATATCCTTATGAATAAGGCAGACCTCAGCCGCGTTGCAAACCGAAGGACGGCTTGCCTTTGCATTAAGAATAATTTTAACCGCCATATCCAAATCCGCCGATTTATCGACATAAATATGGCAAATTCCCGTTCCTGTTTCAATGCACGGAACAGTCGCACTTTCAACGCATGCTTTTATAAGTCCTTTTCCGCCTCTCGGAATAAGCAGATCAACATATCCCTGCGCGGTCATAAGCTCCTTTGCGCTGTTTCTTGAGGTGTCCTCAACAAGATTTATATAATCCTCGTTTATTCCGGCAGATTTAAGTCCTTCTTTGAGCGCCGAAACAATTGCGTATGCGCTTTTAAAGGCCTCTTTACCGCTTCTCATCACGCAGACATTGCCTGATTTAAAGCATAGCGCCGCCGCGTCCGAGGTAACATTCGGACGGCTTTCATAAATTATCGCAACAACGCCTAACGGCACTGATACCTTTTTGATTTTAAGTCCGTCTCCCCTGTCGGTTTCGGACAGAATATTGCCTACAGGGTCGGAAAGCTTTGTTAAAGCCTCTATACCCTTAGCCATTGCTTCTATTCTCTTTTCATCGAGAAACAGCCTGTCAATCATTACATCGGATATTTTGCCTTTAGCAGCAATAATATCCTCTTTATTTGCTTTTAAAATTGATTCTGAATTTTTTATAAGGCTTTGTGCCATTGCCAAAAGCCCTGCGTCCTTAACCTCGGTGCTCAAAGTGCTTTCGCTTTTTGCTTTGACCGCCTTTTTAAGAATTTCAGAGGTCTCAACCATAAATTTTCATCTCTTTCCCGAAAATCTTGTGCCGACATTTTTTTCGTCAACTATATCATACAATATTTCCGCATTTTGCCCGTTTGCGATGACCATATCAATTCCCTTTTCGGTCGCGATTTTCGCCGCATTCAATTTAGTGACCATTCCGCCCGTGCCTAATTTTCCGTCCGAGCCTGAGGTCATAGCGATTATTTCGGGTGTTATCTTATCGACATCATGCAAAAGCACGGCGTTTTTATCCTTATGAGGGTCTGCGGTATAAAGTCCGTTTATATCGGAAAGAAGAATAAGCAGATCGGCATTAACAACAGTTGAAACAATTGCCGAAATAGTATCGTTATCCCCGATTACAATTTCGTCGGTAACAACCGTATCGTTTTCATTGATAATAGGAATTGCTCCAAGCTCAAGCAATCTGCACATCGTGTTCTGAAAGTTTTTTCTACGCTCTTTGTTTTCAATATCGGCGCCTGTCAAAAGAATTTGGGCAACGCAATGGTTATGCTCGGTAAAAAGCTTATCGTAGGTATACATAAGCTCGCACTGACCAACTGCCGCCGCCGCCTGCTTGGTCGGGATATCCTTAGGTCTTTCATTTAGCGAAAGCTTCCCTGCTCCCATTCCGATTGCGCCTGAGGACACCAAAATAACCTCATGGCCTGCGTTTTTAAGGTCTGACATAACCTTGCAAAGCGACTCAACGCGTCTTATATTTATAAGACCCGTCGAATGAGCAAGTGTTGAAGTTCCGATTTTAATTACAATCCGCATCTGTTTAGTTCCTGCATTTCTTAAAAATAAATTGTATGAGTTACATTAAATTCGCTTTTCGGCATAACCTTAGTTATGCCCTCTTTTTCGGTTATATCATAGCCTGCGTCGACGCTTGCGGGAACTCCCGTCCAAGGCTCAAGGCAGATATATCCGGCGTTCGGCTTTGTCCATAAAAGGAAATAATCGAATCCGTTAAAATCAAGAGATATTGATTTACCTGTTTTTCTGTTTCTTAAGGTTGCAAATCTCGATTTTAAATCCTTAAAAACGAGAGCGTCAACCTTAAAATATTTATAATATAAAGGAAGATATTTTGAATTTTTTATAATCGGAGTGGTTTTATGGGAAATAAGGTTTCCGTCAAGGTCGCACGAATTCAAGGTTTCTTCGCGCTCGAAAATAATATCGTAATCCTCTATTCCCTCAGGGCAGGCATAAGCCTCGTGCGCTCCTACCGACATATACATGGTATCATCGGTTAAATTCTTTATCTCGTAGCCTACCTTAAGCGCGGAATTTTTAAGCTCATATTTAACTCTCAGCTCAAATCCCCAAGGATAACTTTTTAATGTTTCCTCGTTACTTTTAAGCAGGAAAACAGCCGAGGTTTCGGTCTGCTTTTCTACCGAAAAGTCATTTCTTTTAGCAAAGCCGTGCTTTAAAAGCGAATATTCCCTGCCTTGATATGTAAATTTATCATCCTTAAGTCCTCCGCAAATCGGGAAAAGCAACGGAGCGGATTCCTTCCAAAATTCGGGATTTCTGTCCCAGATTAAATTTTCACAGTTTTTTATAACGCTTTTAAGCTGTGCGCCCTTTAAATCAATTTCAACCGTTAAGCTGTCATTCTTTAATGTTACCATTTTTTACCGCTTCCATTTTTAAAATTATCTTTATTTTAGCATATTATAAACGGATTTGCAATACGGAAAAAGAAAACCTAAGACCTTAAATCGTATATTTACAATGGAGGTTTTACAAAATAAAAAACAATGACGAGCGAAGAAACAAATGATATACTTATCGGTTTATTTTCTTTGCTTGGATTTATGACAAATTATCAATATTGTAAATCCGATTAAAGCAATACAAAAGCAAAAAACAGATAAACCAACTTTGAGCAAACGGTATTTTTTATTCTTTTCGGCGATTTGAGATTGTTTAATGAGTTTTTCACCGGCCGCATCATTTATAAGTTCAAATTTCACAACAGTATTTTCGGTCCAGCTTGTCGTTAATTTAAGAAAGATAAAGTCATTACCGGAAGTTGTATAAATTTCTCCGCTGACATCAAAAGCAGAAGAAAACTCGCAATTTTTTTTTGGGATATTCTCTTTTGTATGACAGATTTCGCCGTAAAATTTACAATCATTGGGAAGCTCGCCGTAAATAGCATTCCCTTCCCCTTTATACCATTCGTAAAGCTTACCGTTAACCATAACTGTAGGATAAATTTCTTCGGCTCCCTGAAGTGTTCCGCTTCCTTTATTTCTGTTTAATCCAATTATACAAGATGTTGTAATTAAAATCACCGCAAGAAAAAAGCATGAGGC
>DBKZ01000007.1:2246-3840 GCA_002297415.1 Ruminococcaceae bacterium UBA737 | reverse complement strand
ACAACAACTGGTCAATGGCAACAGACACGGGTGTTAACCTTTTAACCCCCGGAGAGACGCCTTATGAAAACGCTCAGTTTTTGCTCTTCCTTTGCGCTGTAATAAAAGCTGTAGACGATTATCAGGACCTTTTAAGGCTTGCGGTAGCAACAGCTGGAAACGATCACCGCTTAGGAGCAAACGAAGCGCCTCCGGCAGTTGTTTCGATGTTTTTAGGCGACGAGCTTACCGCAGTGCTTGACGCAATAGAAAACGACAAGCCCTACAGCGGAACTGAAAAAACGGTTATGAAGCTCGGCGTACATATTCTGCCGAAATTCACGCGTGACAACACCGACAGAAACCGTACATCTCCGTTTGCCTTTACAGGCAACAAGTTCGAATTCAGAATGCTCGGCTCTTCAAACAGCATTGCCTGCACAAATATCATGCTCAACGCCGCTGTTGCCGAGTCGCTTAAAATTTATGCCGACAGACTTGAAAACGCAGAGGATTTCGAAACCGCTCTTCACGAAATGATCAAGAAGACGATTAAGGATCACAAGAGAATTATATTCAACGGAAACGGCTATGACGATTCATGGATAAAAGAGGCAACCGAAAAGCGCGGACTTTTAAATCTCCGCACCACTCCCGACGCGCTTCCTAAAATCCTTGACAAAAAGAATGTTGAAATGCTCACCTCATTAAAGGTGTTTACAGAGGCTGAAATCCGTTCGCGTTACGAAATCACTCTTGAAAACTACTGCAAGACCGTAAACATTGAAGCTCTCACAATGGTGGATATGACAAAGAAAGAAATTTTACCTGCCATTGAAAGCTATATCAAGGAGCTTTCAAAAACCGCTTCTTTAAAAGTCGAGGCAGTTCCGGGACTTACTTCAAAATACGAAACGGATACGATTTCAAGGCTTTCGCTTTTATCCGACGAAATTTATACCGCTGTATGCGACCTTGAAAAGTCGCTTATTGAGCTTAAGACGGCAAGCGATATAACCGAGGAATCAGTTATGATAAGAGATGTAATTTTAAACAAGATGGCTGCACTCAGGGTTCCCTGTGATGAAGCCGAAACGCTTACCGCTGAAAAATACTGGCCCTTCCCGACCTACGGAGAGCTGCTTTTCGGGGTAAAATAAGGAGGAAAATCAAATGACATACAGTGCGGTAAATACCATTTGGGTGCTTATAGGCGCCGCGTTGGTATTCTTTATGCAAGCAGGCTTTTCGATGTGCGAGGCAGGCTTTACAAGAGCCAAGAACACAGGAAATATACTGATGAAAAACCTTATGGATTTCTGCATCGGCACTCCCTGTTTCTGGCTTATAGGCTTTGGCGTGATGTTCGGCTCGGGCTCGGCGGTATTCGGCTGGATCGACCCTCTTATTATGAAGGACTACAGCCATATTTTACCCGCAGGAGTACCTCTTTGGGCTTATGCGATATTTCAGACTGTTTTCTGTGCGACATCCGCAACAATCGTTTCGGGCGCAATGGCTGAAAGAACAAAATTCAGCGCATATTGCATTTATTCCGCGGCAATTTCCCTTTTCATTTATCCTGTTTCGGGACACTGGATTTGGGGCGGCGGCT
>DBKZ01000007.1:0-2202 GCA_002297415.1 Ruminococcaceae bacterium UBA737 | reverse complement strand
CAGCGGTTCACATGGTAGGCGGTGTATGCGCTCTTATAGGTGCTGCCATGTTAGGTCCGCGTATCGGAAAATATGATAAAAACGGAAAGCCTAGAGCGATTTTAGGTCACAACCTGACCTTCGCGGCACTCGGAGTATTCATTCTTTGGTTCTGCTGGTTCGGATTCAACGGCGCTTCAACCGTCGGAATGGATACCGATGAGCTTATGATAAGCGCAGGAAGAATTTTCTTTAACACAAACCTTGCGGCGGCGGTCGCATGCTGTGTAACGCTTATATTTACATGGATCAGATATAAAAAGCCTGATGTTTCTATGACCTATAACGCGGCTCTTGCAGGTCTTGTCGGTATAACGGCAGGCTGTGACGCAGTAGACCCGTTGGGCGCGGCGATAATGGGCGTTATATTCGGAATTGTAATTGTTTTGGCAGTTGAGTTCTTTGATAAGGTCGCAAAAATCGACGACCCCGTCGGAGCAATCTCCGTTCACTGTGTTTGCGGTGCTTTAGGCACTATTCTTACAGGATTTTTCGCAACGGGTGTTTCAACAGAAAAGGGCGTGTTCTACGGCGGAGGATTTCATTTCTTAGGAATTCAAACCTTAGGCGTTGTTTCGGTAGCGGCTTATGTAGCTGTTATTATTACAATAGTTTTCTTCATCTTAAAAAAGACAATCGGACTTCGCGTTGAGCCTGAGGAAGAAATCGAGGGTCTTGATATATCCGAGCACGGCTTGCTCACCTCTTATGCGGGCTTTGCAATGCTTCCCGACACTCTTACAGAGGACGGCGAGGATGTAACGGCTGTTACGGGAGATATCCCCGAGGCTGAGGCAATCCCCGTTAAAAAGATTCCTTCCTTTGAAGAAAGCGACGGAAAAATGCCTAAGTTTACAAAGGTTGAAATTATATGCAAGGAATATAAATTCGAGGCTCTTAAAAAAGCGCTGCTTGAGCTTGGAATTACAGGTATGACGCTTTCTCATGTTTTAGGCTGCGGAATTCAGAAGGGCAAGCCCGAATATTACCGCGGAGTTGAGGTTGAAGCGACGCTTCTTCCGAAAATTCAGCTTGATATAGTTGTAAGCAAGGTTCCTGTAAGAAGCGTAATAGAAACCGCTAAAAAGGTTCTTTACACCGGCCACATCGGGGACGGCAAGATATTTGTTTATGATGTTGAAAATGTCGTAAAGGTAAGAACCGGCGAAGAGGGCTATGACGCTTTGCAGGATGTAGAATAAAAATAAAAAGGCGCTTGAGTCGGGATATGTCCGGCGGAAAACTCTTTACAGCGAGTATGGGACGGTGAGAGCCATGCAAGATAAATTCCGCTTTCGGGTAACCCCCGACGAGCTTTGACCCGAAAGATTGTTTCAAGTAGGCGATACGGTATGCCGACCGTTATATCGGCAAATTAGAGTTCAAAGATAGGTGGCACCGCGAGGAACAGCACTTGCCCTATTGAATGCTGAAATTACTTTTCGGAGGTTTTAACATGTGTTCAATAATGGGTTTTTGCAGCAGCGATGCCACCTATTCTGATTTTAAAAAGGGCTTTGAAGCGACCGTTTCAAGAGGTCCCGACGACAGCAGGATTATAGATACCGGCTCAGGCTTTTTAGGCTTTCACAGGCTTGCCATAATGGGTCTTACCGACGAGGGCATGCAGCCCTTTAAATTAAAGGAAAGCTACTGCGTATGCAACGGAGAAATTTACGGGTTTGAAAAATTCAAAAAGAAATTATGTAAAGAATACACCTTTAAAAGCGATTCCGATTGCGAAATTCTTCTTCCGCTCTATGAAAAATACGGCACAGAAATGTTTAAAATGCTCGACGCTGAATTCGCTCTTATTATTTATGACGGCTCTAAAAAGAAATATATCGCCGCAAGAGACCCGATAGGAATAAGACCGCTTTATTACGGACAGGACGAAAAGGGCGCTTATATATTTGCGAGCGAGCCTAAAAACCTTATGGGTTTAAGCGATAAAATAATGCCTTTTCCCCCGGGGTTTTATTTTGAGGACGGAAAATTCATTCAGTACTGCGATATAACGAAGGTTGAAAAGGTTTGCTATGACAGCCTTGACACCGTTTGCAAAAACATTCACGATAAGCTGACAGCAGGCGTTAAAAAGCGCCTTGTTTCGGACGCAAAGGTAGGCTTCCTGCTTTCGGGCGGACTTGATTCTTCTCTTGT
>DBKZ01000001.1:4901-6377 GCA_002297415.1 Ruminococcaceae bacterium UBA737 | reverse complement strand
TTAAAGCAATTTTTGTTTCTGCGGCTGTTTCTCCGAGCAAGGAAGCAATTTCCTGAACGATTCGCATTTGCTTATCGACAACCTTATCGGCAATTTCAACCGTCTGCTTGCTTATGCTTTCTTTCTTTTCGCGCTGCATTTCCTCATCGGTAACATCACGGAGAATACATACGAGCAGTCTGTATTCCTTATCGTAAAGAACAGTTTCCTCAACATATTTTTCATATTCCGCAAGGTATACCCTTTTATTATGAATGTTCCTGTTTTTGCTCAGAACCGAAAGGAAATCGGACGGGTCCATAATTCTTACAACCTGACCGCCCAAAACATCCGAAGCATAACGGATATTAAGAATTCGAAGAGCGGCTCTGTTTATCTGCTGAACCTCAAGCTTTTCGTTTAAAACGATAAGTCCGTTAGGAGTGTTCCTGACAATCGTATCTGAAAAGCTTTCCGCCTTGTCCTTAAGGAACGGAAGACACATTGATACCTCTGCTTTTCCCTGACAGATAGCTATCGCCTTTTCACGGCAGGTATCGTAACCGCAGGAGCCACAGTTAAGCTCATCGGACGGCTTAACCTTTCCCATTTGCTTTAAAGCTTCCGTAATTTCGCTTTCGGACGGCATCTGCAACTTATGGCTGATTTTTTCAAATACTTTTACAAGATCGTCGGGCTCGGGCTGAGAAACGGGAAAATCGTTTTTCCCCGCAAAATTAAATATCGCGGAATAATCCTTTACAGGCGATCGGTGGAATTTTTCCATAACAGGTCCGCCGATACAGCTACCTGCACAAGCCGACATTTCTATAAAGCATTTATGAACATTACCGTTTTGAATGTCCTTAAGAGCGGCTATGCAGTTATCAACGCCGTCAACAGCCATATATGTATAGCCCGAGGACTTAGTATCCATAGTTTTTAAAATACCGCCCGTAGTCGGAAAAAAGCGCTCTATTCCTCCCTCATCGGTATCCTCTGTATTTTCAAAAGCTATATTTTCTTCTTTAAGCCATTCGGTAAGCTCGTCAAATGTCAAAACCGCGTCAACAATTCCTTCATAATGCGAAGCCTCATCCTTTTTCGCTACACAAGGACCTATGAAAACAGTTTTAGCTTTCGGAATTCGGGCTTTAATATCGGTGCAGTGAGCCTGCATGGGAGATAAAACATCAGCCAAAAAGCCAAGCTCTTCGGGAAAATATTTCTGAATAAGCAGATTTACGGAATGACAGCAGGAAGAAATGATAATATCTCTGTTTTTTTCGTTTATCATTCTTTCATATTCGCGCTTGACTATTGTTGCTCCGATTGCAGTTTCCTCAACATCAAAAAATCCGAGTTTTTTAAGCGCGGCTCTCATTGAAGCAATTCCCACGCCCTCATAATTGGCGGCAAAGGAAGGAGCGAGACTGACTATTACAGGCTCGCCGGACTGTAGCAAAACCTTGACCTTTTCGGTTTCGCTTACAATTT
>DBKZ01000001.1:0-4890 GCA_002297415.1 Ruminococcaceae bacterium UBA737 | reverse complement strand
TGCTTTGCATCCTGCGGACATACTACAAAGCACTGACCGCACAAAATACATTCATTTCCGATAATATAGGCTTGATTTCCGGAAAAACGAATTGATTTTACGGGACAGTGCCTGATACACTTATAGCAATTTTTACAATTCGATTTTTTCAGAGTCAGGCAATCCATTTATCTCAGTTCCTTTCTGAAGAAATGTTTTTTAAAATCTTTTCTTCGAAAAATTTGTCAAATTTTTCGGGAGTCAAGCCGGTATAAACCTCATCGTCTACAGTAACCGTAACACCCTCTCGGTTACATCTTCCTGTGCAGAAGCTGCCGGCTAAGGTTATTTCGTCCTCAAGACCGTTTTTTGCAATTGCGTTCTGAAACAGCTCGACAATTTTTTCCGAACCCTTTATATGGCATGCCGAACCGACGCAGATCTGAACTATCATCAATTATTTATCCAACCTTTTTTAAGACGTTTTCTTCAAAAAACTCTGTAACGGTTTCAGGGTCGACAGAGAAAAACTCGCCGTCTACCGTTACACAGACTCCCTGCTGACATTTGCCCATGCAGAAGGTTCCCGAAAGGTCGACTTTATCGGAAAGATTTTTATCTTTAATCAATTCCTGAAGCTTTTCTACTACCTGTCTTGAACCCTTAATATGACATGAAGAGCCGATACATACTGTTATTTTCACAAAAATTCTCCTAACTGCCGCAGAAATTTTTTATGACCGGTTTTCCTTTGCGGCTGGCGGAAACCGACCGTGTTGTACTGTTATTTAACCATTGAAAGCAATATTTTTTTCTCTTCCTCATTTGCGGTTGAGCTAAGAGAAGCGGCAACAATAGGAATCCACTTATTTAAGTAGTTCATATCCGTACCGATTTTTTTGCTGTATAAATCAAGATAAATTTTTGCAAGGTCCTCCCTGCCGTTTGCAATGAACAGAATATAAGTTCTTGCAGCGTCCGCGGACGCATTGCCTAATGCCGCATGGGACCAATCAAGAAAATACGGCTTATTATCCTTATCGGAAATAACAACATTTGTGGGGTAAAAATCGCCGTGGCATACCTTGCTGTGCTTAGGCATATTATTAAGCTTTGTATGTAAATCAAATCTAACGGTGGCTGGAAGATCCGTATTACAAATTCTGTAATTCATTTTATCCTTAAGCATACTCAACCCCGGACAGGTCTTTAAGCTCAGTTCTTTTTGAAGCTCGATAAAAAGGGACATATATTCCTCGGTTTTTTCAGGCTCGGCCTTAATAAGCTGAGAAAGAGTTTTACCCGAAATAAATTCGGAAACTATAGCCCATTTTCCGTCAATTGAAGTGACCTCAAGAATTTTTGGAACATTTAGTCCCGCTTCTTCCATTCTTGACTGATTTAAAGCCTCGTTTAAAACATCTGCCTTCGAATATCCCTCGCAAAAGACCTTAAGACAGCGGTCGCCGTCACGGTAAAGTGTTTTGTTGTTTCTTACAGCAATGATCCTATCAAGATTCAAAGCTTATTCCTCCTTAGTATTTCTGTTATAATTTTATCAAAATTATAATTATTTGTATATTGCGTTTTTTTCATATCGGTATTGCCGAGTTTGACAGGCTCGGCTACAGTGAATTACCGATTATTTCACGCTTTTTAAAAACCAATTTTTCAATGAATTTTTTATCAAGCGATGAAAGCGAATAGTCCTTTTTAAATATAAGGACATCCTTATAAACCTTTTTATTAAGATCGGAAACAATTTCCTTAATTCGGTATCTTCTTCTAAGCTCCTCGGGAAGCGGAGAAACCCACATAAATGTGTTTGTATTTGAGGACAAAAGCTCAAACTGACTTGCCCTTTCGAACACAAAAATTCTGTTTTTCGCATTTTCGGGCAGTTCCTCTTTCTTAACCTCGGCAAACGGAATTGAAGGAACATACGGGTCAGCATGTGAAATTTCCGTCAAAGATTTCAAATCCTCCGCACTTATATTTTCTTTTTTTAAAAGCGGAGAGCTTTCGCTGACGGCTAATCTGTACCTGAATTTGCAGACAAGCTCATTATTGAGATTTTTTTCATCGAAAAGAGATTTATAATATTTATCATAAATTTCCGCATATCTGATTATTCCGAGCTTATAATTATCCTGCAAAATATTTTTAAGCGTTCGCATTGAATTTGTTTCTCTGTAAATCGCCTCGGAATTATCCTCATGGCTTAGCTCCGCAGAAAATTCGGTGAACGCCGAGGAAATATAGCTTGCTCTCGGACCCGACAAGGAAAAGTGAAGCTTTTGCGCGTCCTTATCCTTAAACATATTTTCGACGGTGTCTACCTTTTCAAGTATGGTCTTAGCATATTTGATAAATATTTCTCCGTCGTCGGTAAGGGTCATTCCTTTAGCGCTCCTGTCAAACAAAACAACGCCAAGACTCGCTTCAAGCTCCTTGATAGCTCGGCTCAGTGCCGACTGTCCGACATACAGACGGCGAGCCGCTTCATTTATAGAATGAGTCTGCGCAACACAAACCGCATATTTCATCTGCAACAGATTCAAAATGTTTCTCCCCGTCCTTTCCTCACATATATAATATATTTTACCACAAGAAACGCAAAAAGTAAAACAACTTTATGCCGAAATTTAAAATATTTTGAAAAAAGCCGTCCGTTTTTAATACGGACAGCTTTAAAACCAATTATTCTTTAACCGAAGCCTTGATTTCGTCGAAAATATCGGTAACCTCTTTTTCGGGTTTTGATGTAAGCAAACTTACAACAAGAATAAAAATACAGCTTATTATAAATGCCGGCAAAAGCTCATAAATCTTAAATATTCCGCCGAGCCTTGAAATAAGGAATTTCCAGATAAATACCATTGCTCCTCCGCTGAGCATTCCCGCAAGCGCGCCCCATTTTGTTGTTCTTTTGAAGAACAGCGAGAAAAGCATAATAGGCCCGAAAGCGGCGCCGAAGCCTGCCCATGCAAAGGAAACTATTCTGAAAACAGAGCCGTTGGGATTAAGGGCAAGCAAAACAGCTACAAAAGAAATTGCAATAACGCTGAGTCTTGCTATAACCATTTCTTTTTTCTCCGAAAGCTTAACCTTAAAGGTATTGACAAGAATATCCTTTGTAACACTCGAAGAAGCCGCAATAAGCTGAGAATCGGCAGTAGACATTGTAGAAGCAAGAATTCCAGAAATAAAAATACCTGCGATAAACGCCGGAATAAATCCGCGTGTAGATAAAAATCTCGAAATGTCAACGATTATGGATTCCGCGGCAGACGCGTCGGCATATTCCTTGATAATTCCGGCATTGACAAGCGAAAGTCCCGCAACACCGATTAAAACCGCAATTCCCAATGAAATTACAACCCAAACAGATGCAATTCTTCTTGAGGTTTTTAATTTCTTCGGGTCGTCAATAGCCATAAATCTCAAAAGAATATGAGGCATTCCGAAATATCCCAAGCCCCATGCAAGGGTTGTTATAACCGAAAATCCGCCAAAGCTGCCGGTTTTTCCTGCCGCAACATCAAAGCCCTTGAACAGGTCAAAATAACCCGTCATATTCTTTGCGGTATCAAATATCTTATCAAAACCGCCTATTATTCCCTCGCTCAATCCGAGAACTACAAACAAAGCTATAGTCATAACTATGCTCTGAATAAGGTCAGTAATCGAAGCGGCAAGAAAACCGCCGAGAGTGCAGTAACCCACTATAACAATTGCGCTTAAAATCATAGCGGTTTTATAATTCATTCCGAACATGCTTGAAAAAAGCTTTCCGCATGCGGAAAATCCCGAAGCGGTATAAGGAACAAAGAAAATTATAATAACGATTGCCGCAATTACAGAAAGCATACATTTTTTATCGTTAAATCTCTTTGAGAAAAACTCAGGAACTGTTACCGCATCAATTCTTTCGGAATACTTTCTTAAACGCTTTGCTACAAACAACCAGTTAAGATAGGTTCCGATAGCAAGTCCTATCGCAGTCCATGTAGCCTCTGCAAGTCCGCACATAAGCGTAAGCCCGGGAATACCCATAAGCAGATACGCGCTCATATCGGATGCCTCCGCGCTCATCGCTGTAACCAAAGGCCCTAGCTTTCTTCCGCCGAGATAAAAGTCGGTGGAATTTTTATTTTTCTTTGAATAATATGCGCCTACCAAAAGCATTCCTACTAAGTAAAGAACGATTGCAATAAGCGTGCATATATCAGCCGAACTCATAATAAACCCCCATAAAACAAATAATATGTTGCTATTCTAACATATTTCGGGCTTTTTTGCAAGAAAAAAATAAGTGTGACAGTGATTTTCTGTCACACTATGTAGCTTATTGCATCTTTTAAGTTTCTAACAGGAATAATTTCGATATCCTTCGGTTTATAATCAATAAGCGTTCTCATACAGCTTTTAGGGATAATACATTTGTTAAAGCCGAGTCTTGCCGCCTCGTTAATTCTCGCTTTTATTCTCGGAACGCTTCTTATCTCTCCCGATAATCCTACCTCGCCGAAGCAGACTGTATGCTCGTCGATAGGAATATCTCTAAGTCCCGAAACAAGCGACATACACACCGCAAGATCTGCCGCAGGCTCGTCAATCCTCATTCCGCCGACAATATTAAGATAAGTATCAAAGTTTGAAAAATAAAGTCCTAATCTTTTTTCAAGAACCGCAAGCAATAAATTAAGACGGTTATAGTCAAAGCCCGTAGCCATTCTTCTCGGATTTCCGAAGCCTGTTGAGGTTACAAGCCCCTGTACCTCTGCTAAAATCGGTCTTGTGCCTTCCATAACGCATGTTATACAGCCTCCCGAAACGCTTGAAATTCTTCCCGAAAGCATCATAGCGGACGGATTTTCAACAACGCTCAGTCCAGATTGCGTCATTTCA
>DBKZ01000047.1:701-4360 GCA_002297415.1 Ruminococcaceae bacterium UBA737 | reverse complement strand
CTGGACTTTTTCGACAGACTGCCAGCCGTTCCTTAAAATTAAGGAACGGCTGTTTTTAATCTTTACACAATTTAAAAAGGAAGCATAAAATTTCTCATCAATTCTTCTATTGTTTTATATCTGCTGTCGGGGTCTATCTGGGTGCATTTGAGCACTATTCTGCCTGCCCTGCCCTTAGCCAGAGTTTTACTCGGATGAGCGCCCGTAAGCATAACATTCAAAAGCACTCCGAGCGCATAAATATCGCTTTTTTCGTCACTCTGCGAAATTCCGTACTGCTCGGGAGGAGCATAGCCTATAGTTCCTAAAACAGTGGTGTCGGCACTGCTGTTTGAATTATAAATTCTCGAAGCGTCAAAATCAATCAGCTTCGGATTTCCGCCCTTATCAATCATAATATTTTCGGGCTTAATATCGCGGTGGACTATGTTTAAATCCCTTAGAGTAAGAAGCGCGTTGCAAACGTCCCTTAATACTGTTTTCGCGCCGCGAAATGTATAATTATTCTGCTCTAAAACCTCGGCTGCCGTCAACCCGTCAATAAGCTCTTCGAGAACTATTTGTCCGTCCTCAAAAGCAATGGCTTCATAGACCGTCGGAATATTTTTATTGACAAGACCCTTTAACCGCTGATAAGCCTCAACAGGCTTATTATAACAGCGCAAAACAAGGTCTTTTTTTAATTCTTTATGCCTTATCCGAAGCACCTTTCGGTCCTCTTTTTTCGAAAGGATTTTTACAATATCATATAACGAAAAAATCCGTGATAAATATTCGTCTTGTGTCACAAAAATCCCCTTTTCATTAAGTCTTAAGCGCTTTGATTATAACCCAATGCCGATTATATGTCAAATTTAAAAATTTAATAGTGACAAAACGATAAATTAGTGGTAATATTATATATATAATTTTTTATTATATAAGTTTATAAATTAGGAGTTGCTATTTTGAAGCTTTTGGCAATTGACGGAAACAGTCTTATAAACCGCGCTTTTTACGGAATAAAACTTCTTTCAACCAAGGACGGAAGGTTTACAAACGCCGTTTTTGGGTTTATAAATATTTTAAACAAGCTTATTGACACAGTCTCTCCCGACGGAGTCGCAGTGGCATTTGACCTTAAAGCGCCTACCTTCAGGCACAAAAAATATGCCGAATACAAGGCAGGCCGCCACGCTATGCCCGAAGAGCTTAAAGAGCAGTTTCCCGTAATTAAGGACTGGCTTAAATTTGCGGGGTTTTCCTGCATTGAATGCGAGGGCTTTGAGGCGGACGATATTTTAGGCACCCTTGCGGCGTCGGCGGTTAAAAACGGGAACGAATGCGTTATAGCAACGGGCGACCGCGATTCCTTACAGCTTGTATCCGACAAAACGCATGTTTTGCTTGCTACCACTCGCATGGGCAAAACCGAGGTCACGGATTTTACACCCGAGGCGGTCGAAGAAAAATACGGAGTGACCCCGAAAGAAATGATTCAGCTTAAAGCGCTTATGGGCGACAGCTCCGACAACATAAAGGGAGTTGCCGGAATAGGTGAAAAGACGGCTACCGACCTTATTTCAAAATATCATTCCATTGATTATATTTATGAAAACTTAAACGGGCTTGAAATTAAGCCGAGTGTTAAAGCAAAGCTTGAAAGCGGCAAGGATAGCGCATATTTAAGCCTTTTTTTAGGAACTATTTCGACAGAGGCTCCTATTGACACCGATTTTGAGCATTATAAAAAGGCTGAGGCGGACAAAGAGGCTTTAAGCGCTTTAATGACCGAGCTTGAATTTTTCTCCCTTATGGATAGAATGGGAATAAAGCCTAATGCAAAAAAGGAAACCGTGAAAAAAGCGGAGACCTCCTACAAAGAGGATAAAATTGATTTAAAAGAGCTTGAAAACGAAGAAATAAGTCTGATTTTTGAAGAAAAATCCGCAATTTGTTTTAAGGGAAGGGTTTGCGCCGTTGACAGCGAGACTGCCGAAAAAATATTAAAATCCGAAAAAATTAAAAAGCAGGTTTATAACTCAAAAGAAATCTATAAAAAATATCCCGAAGCTAAAGCAATAGAATTTGACGCTATGCTCGGAGCATATTTAAGCAACCCGTCCTCAAACGATTATTCATTTTCTCATTTATGCGAGCTATGCTCAACGGACAAGATTGATTTAAGCTCGGATGAGCTTTCAAAAGCCGCTCGGCTTGACGGGGTTTGCTCTCATTTTAAGGAAGAGCTTGAAAAAAGCGGAGAATTAAAGCTTTTAAGAGAAATTGAAATTCCGCTTTCAAGGGTGCTGTCGCAGATGGAAAGCGAGGGCTTTCTTGTAGACAAAAACGGTCTGCAAGTTGAGGGCGAGGAATTACTTTTAAGGATAAACGAGCTTCAAAAGGAAATTTACTCGCTTGCGGGAATTGAATTTAATATCAATTCCCCGAAGCAATTAGGCGAGGTTTTATTCGGTAGACTTATGCTTCCCGCAAAGAAAAAGACCAAGAGCGGATACAGCACGGGCGCGGAGGTGCTTGAAAGCTTACAGTATGACTACCCGATAGTTAAGAAAATTTTAAAATACAGACAGCTTACAAAGCTTAAATCGACCTACTGCGACGGGCTTTTAAACGCAATCGCAGAGGACGGAAGAATTCACACGACATTTAACCAAACCGAGGCGAGGACGGGCAGAATAAGCTCATTAGAGCCAAATCTGCAAAACATTCCCGTAAGAACTGATGAGGGCAGAAAGCTTAGAAAATTCTTTATTGCAAAGGACGGATTTGTGCTTTGCGACGCGGACTATTCGCAGATAGAGCTGAGAGTTCTCGCCTCTATGGCGGACGACAAGGCGATGATAGAAGCCTTCAATTCGGGCGAGGATATCCACACCGCAACTGCCGCCGAGGTATTCAATATTCCGAAAAGCATGGTGCTTCCGATTATGAGGAGCAGAGCAAAGGCGGTCAATTTCGGAATTGTTTACGGGATAGGCGCATTTTCGCTTTCTAAGGATATCGGAGTTACGAGAGCCGAGGCGGACAGATATATCAAAAATTATCTTGAAACCTATAAGGGCGTCGCCGCATATATGGAAAACGCGATAAAGGACGCTAAGGAAAACGGATATGTAACCACCGCTTTCGGCAGGCGCAGATATCTTCCCGAGCTTTCGGCATCAAACAGAAATATCAAGGCGTTCGGCGAAAGGGTCGCTAGGAACGCACCCATTCAGGGAACAGCGGCGGACATTATAAAAATTGCAATGATAAAGGTCAGCGAAAGGCTCAAAAGGGAAATTCCCGAAGCAAAGCTTATTCTTCAGGTACACGATGAGCTTATTGTCGAAGCACCCGAGGGAAAGGCAAAAGAGGTCTGCAAAATTCTCGAAACGGAAATGGAAAATGCGGCTTCGCTTAAGGTGAGACTTCTGAGCGAGGCGCACTGCGGCAAAAACTGGCTTGAAGCAAAAGGATAAGCAATAATGAATGTTATATTTGTATGCACGGGCAACACATGCCGTTCGCCCATGGCGGAGGGATTTTTAAAGGCAAAAAGGCTTTTCGGCATAAATGCCGAAAGCCGAGGTCTTGCGGCAAGCGGAGAAACGGTAAGCGAAAAATCGGTAAAGGCTTGCCTTAAATTCGGTACAGACATTTCCTCGCATATTTCA
>DBKZ01000047.1:0-668 GCA_002297415.1 Ruminococcaceae bacterium UBA737 | reverse complement strand
CAGATAAAATAATCTGTCTTTCAAAAAACCATGCCGATTTTTTATTAAGCCTAGGGGCCGATAAAAGCAAAATTTCGGTTTTGGGAAACGGAATTTGCGACCCCTACGGTCAAACCCAAGAGGTTTATAACGAATGCGCAAAAGAAATTTTAAGAGAAATCGACGCTCTTGTTTATTCGGGATTTTTTACCTCTGTTAAAATCGAAAGCGCCTCAGAAAAGGACGCGGAGGATATCGAAGAAACAGAAAGCGGAATTTTTTCTCACTTCTGGAAAGCGCAGTCCGTAAGAGAAACGCTTGAGCATTCGGGTCTTTTTTTTCTCGCAAAGGAAAACGGCAAAACAATAGGACACATAGGCTTAAGCTTTATATGCGAAGAGGGATATGTGCTGACTCTTGCCGTTAAAAAGGAATACAGGAACAAAAACGCGGCGACCCTGCTTTTAAACAGGGCGATTTCCGCGGCGCTAGATTGCGGGCTTGATTTTTTATCGCTTGAGGTAAGAAAATCCAACGATGACGCCGTAAGACTTTACGAAAAATTAAAATTCAGAATTGAGGGCATCCGCAAAGATTTTTATGAGGACCCGAAAGAAGACGCACTGATAATGACAAGAAGGTTTAAGATTTAATGTTGATACTTAGTATTGAATCGTCCTGCGACGAAA
>DBKZ01000033.1:647-4538 GCA_002297415.1 Ruminococcaceae bacterium UBA737 | reverse complement strand
ATAAAGCTTAAAAAATCGGACTGTAAAAACTTTTTTGTTCTTACAGTCCGATTGATTTTATGATTTTATTTTAACTTCTTTCCGTCAGAGAAAGCCTTTCCGACGGTTTTTTCTATAACCGCATAGGTATTATTAAACGGGTCAAACATAATCGGCTTAACCTTATTTATATCAACATTTCCGTTTTCGTCAAAAACGCTTTCGTCAACGCTGACATTTACTATCTCTCCTACAAGCTGACAGGTTTCCTTGTCATACCTTATTAACTTGCATTCAACTGCAACGGGTAACTCTTTTATAAGAGGAGCGTCAACAAACTCGGAGTTTATCGCATGAAATCCTGCTTTTTCAAATTTATCGGGAGTATTGTTACCCGAAACTATACCGACATAGTCGCAGGCAGTAAGATTTTCAAGGTCTCCCATGCTGACGGTAAACGCTTTTTTAAGCAAAATATTTTTAAGCGTTTTATGCGAAGCGCTTATACACATGGTTATCTGCTTATCGTCGCTTATTCCGCCCCATGCGGCATTCATTGCGTTAGGAATGCCGTTTTCGTCAAAAGCGGAAAGAATGAAAACAGGCTGAGGATAGGAATACGGCTTTGCGCCAAAATTTTTTCTCATAATAATTTCTCCTTTTTATTTTGTCATTAAATCGCAGATAATTCTCGTATGCTCGGCAGGGTCGTCAATTGATTTTCCGCCTATCAGGCAAGCCTCATCATAAAGCAGCTTTGAATAATCCTTTAAGGTTTCTTTATCGGAATTTATAAGTGTTTTAAGCTTTTCGGCTACGGGATGAGAGGCGTTGATTTCAAGCACCGTCTGAGCCTTAACGGGAGTATTTTGCCCCGGCATTGAGTTAAGCGTTTTTTCCATTTCAAGGGATATTCCGCCCTCGCTTGCAAGGCAGACAGGGTTATTTTTGAGCTTGTTTGTAAACTTAACCGAGTTTACCTTATCGCCGAGAGCCTCTTTTACAGCGTCAAGCAAGTCTTTAGAATCGGCATTAAGCTTTTCGAGCTCCTTTTTCTCTTCCTCGGAATCGAGGTCAAGGCTTTCATCGCAGACATTTACAAAATTCTTACCGTCATATTCCCTCATCATTTTAAGAGCAAACTCGTCAATATTATCTGTAAGATAAAGAATTTCATACCCTTTTTCTTTTACGGCGTCACACTGGGGAAGCATTTCGATTCTGTCTGTTGTCTCTCCGCAGGCATAATAAATATTTTTCTGATCCTCCTTTGCTCTCGAAACATATTCAGCCAAAGTAATCTGCTTTTTCTCATAAGAAGAGGTAAACAGCAAGAGGTCCTTTAATGTATCCTTATTAAGCCCGTAGTTATTATAAACACCGAATTTAAGCTGAGCGCCGAAGTTTTTGAAGAACTTTTCATAGTCCTCCCTATCGTTTTTAAGCATTTTTTCAAGCTCTGATTTGATTTTCTTCTCAACAGTTTTTGCAATAAGCTTAAGCTGGCGGTCATGCTGAAGCATTTCCCTTGAAATATTGAGCGACAGATCCTCACTGTCAACAAGTCCCTTTACAAAGCTGAAATAATCGGGCAAAAGGTCGGGACATTTATCCATGATAAGAACTCCGCGCGAATAGAGCTGAAGTCCCTTTTCATATTCCTTTGTATAATAATCAAATGGCGCGTTTTTCGGAATAAACATCAGTGCGTGGAAGGTAGCCTGACCCTCGGTGGATGTATGGATAACCCTTGCGGGATCCTCGTAATCCATAAATTTTTCTTTATAGAAATTATTATACTCTTCGGGCTTAATTTCGTTTTTATTCTTTTTCCAAAGCGGAATCATGCTGTTAAGAGTGCGGATTTCGGTAACATCCTCATATTCGTTTTCCTTGCCCTCAACAGGCTTTTTAACGGTAAACGGCATTTTAATAGGATGACGGATATAATCCGAATACTTCTTAATAAGCTGGCTTATTCTGTATTGGTCTAAATATTCGCTGTAATTTTCCTCTTCCGTATCGGGCTTGATATGCATTATAACCTCGGTGCCGACATCGGACTTATCGCAAGGCTCGACAGTATATCCCGAAGCGCCCTCGGATTTCCAGACATAACCTGATTCGTCGTCAATTGATTTTGTTTTAACGGTAACCTTATCGCTTACCATAAACGCCGAATAGAAGCCCACGCCGAACTGACCGATTATACTTACATTTTCATCGGTTTCCTTATTTTCCTGTTTAAATGCGGATGAACCGCTCTTTGCTATAGTTCCGAGGTTTGAATCAAGCTCGTCCTTAGTCATTCCGCAACCGTTATCGGAAACGGTAATTGTCCTGTTTTCCTTATCAAGAGTTATGTTAATAGCGAACTCGTCAGGCTTAATTCCCACCGTGCTGTCGGTAAGAGAGCGGAAATATAGCTTGTCTATTGCGTCGGATGCGTTTGAGATTATCTCACGCAGAAATATTTCCTTATGGGTATAGATTGAATTTATCATCATATCCATAAGCTTTTTTGACTCGGATTTAAATTGCTTTTTAGCCATAATTATCACCTTTGTTTTAATATTAAATTTATTATAATACTTATTTTTTAATAAATTGTTAATAACAGCGTTTAATACCGACTTTTATACTTGACAAACAAAAAGAAAATTGGTATTATATTCTTTGCGGAACAAGCAGAAAAGTAAGATTTATCCGAAAAGTAGGCTCCGCCAAGGCTATCCTCGCCGTGTAAAATTTAGAGGATAAAAACTTTATATGCGGGTATGGCGGAACTGGCAGACGCGTATGATTCAGGTAACGCCATCTCGGTGTAAATTCGGTAAAACCGCAGAAATGCGTTTTTATATTTGCGGATCAAGCGAAACGCTCCGCCTCGGAAAGTCCTCGCCGTGTAAAATTTAGAGGACGAAAACTTAATATGCGGGTATGGCGGAATAGGCAGACGCGTTAGATTCAGGTAACGCCACCTTGGTGTAAGTATTAAAAACTGAAATTTTCGGCGCGATTTCATCGCACAATGCAGTGCGACGAAATCGAAAAGTTGACAAAGTCAACTTCTACGATATCGCACTTCTCAACTTTTCAATTTTTGAAATTTTTTCGTTCTTACTTTCTTTTTTAATTTGAGCTTACACACAGCTTAATTGCTGTTTGTATATATTGCGGATTAAGCGAAATGCTCCGCCTCGGTTGTCCTCACCGTGTAAAATTTAGAGGACGAAAACTTAATATGCGGGTATGGCGGAATAGGCAGACGCGTATGATTCAGGTTCATATTTTCGAAAGGAAGTGCAGGTTCAATTCCTGTTACCCGCACCATCGCTCAAAGCCTTTGTTTATGCGGCTTTGAGCGTTTTTCTTTGCCCAAAATATCCGCTGAAATTACTTGTCACAGACCAAAAAACGGGCGCATAACATAAAGCTGTGTGCCTGCCGAGCTTGTTATATTTACAACAGAAAAAATACTGATATGGCGGAGGGTTAACCCTCCGCCATACTTTCCCAATTCGGGAAATACCATATTTCGGCGTGCCTGTCGGTTATATCTCCGCTTTCATCGTAATAATCGATATGCGTGCGGAATTCTCCGTTAAGCGTTATTTGAATATCAAGCTTTCCGTTTTTTTCGTATATTACGATCTCATCCACCAACATCCTGAGATGCGTATCACTTATCGCACCGTCGGCTATAATACCGTCAAGCAGCTCAACGCTTTTCTTCATTTGCTTTTTGCGTTCCTTTACGGTAGTTTCAATATCCTTCATTTCCCGAATTCTGTTTTCGATTGTTTTAATATCCGTTTCGCAGGAAACAAGCATTTGGGTATAAACTTCGGCGTGTTCTCTGTCCCGTATTCTTTCAAGCAGTATTTGCTGTTGGTCGTTTTTCCGCTGCGC
>DBKZ01000033.1:0-612 GCA_002297415.1 Ruminococcaceae bacterium UBA737 | reverse complement strand
AGCCACTTTTTCAGTTCTTTGTCAACCCTTTTAAAGTTTTCATGGGCCATTATTTTAAGCTCCTCAAGCTCTTTGAGTATCAGCCTGTCGAGAATTTCCTCACCGATCTTATGCGGAGAACAGTTTTCCTTTCCGTAACGGTGATATCCGTTGCAAACATATTCCATTCTCGGCGGATTATTACGCCAATATCTTGTTTTACAACTGAATGAGGAACCGCAATCGCCGCATTTTATAAGTCCCGTGTATCGGTGATGCGTATTTCCGCTTGAAGCCCTTACATTTCTTTTCGGCTTTTGCTCAAGTAAAAACTGTGCCTGCTCCCATATCTCTTTCGGTATGATTGCAGGCACGGCGTTTTCATGTTTGAAATGTTCTTCGGGCGGCAGTTCCTTTCGTATATGATTTATTTTGCTTGTATAGGACTTGTGGCAGATAAGATTTCCGATATAAAACTCATTTTGCAATATTCTTTTTACGCCTGTATTTTCCCATAAAAATCTGTGAGCGATTTCGGGTTTGTTATATCCGAGATTTTTACCGAGCAGTTTTTTCTGATAATATCCCGGCGATTTAATACCTTCCTCATTCAAAATTTTAGATATGGCTTTA
>DBKZ01000060.1 GCA_002297415.1 Ruminococcaceae bacterium UBA737 | reverse complement strand
CACAATATCTTAAGAAGTCTCTCAAAAAGAAATTCCTTTTAGTCTAGCATCTAACCTCTAGTATGCGGGGTATTTTTTTAATCTGATAAAACTTAATTTTTGCCGCTGTTGTTTTCTAAGTATTTAGTTATGATGTATTCTATCATATTGTTTCGCGGTCTTTGTTCTTTCTCAGCCTGCCTGTCAAGCTTTTCTAAAAGCTTTTCGTCAAGTCTTAGGTTAATTTGTTTTTTATCCGTCATAATAACACCTCGTTACCATTATAACATGTTTTGACAGAATTTCAATATGTGTGCCTTACGGCACGGATGTAACCAAACCCTATCGTCTAAAGGGGAAGCTTGGGTTTCTGCTGAAACTAAAGAAAAGGCTCCCTTCTTATTGACGAATGTCAATACAGAGGGGAGCTGTCGCGCTTTATGCGCGACTGAGGGGTATTCTTCTAGATGTTAGACATTAGATTTTAGATATTACCATTGTGTGCCTTTCGACACGAAAATTAAATAAAAATTTAATTAAGTCTAACATCTACCGTCTATTGTCTAACATCTGGTTAAAGTCACGAAAATAAAATTTTATTTTTCTTTCACGGTTATGCTTTCGATAACAGGCTGATTTTCCTTTAAGACTGTTCCGTTGTCATCGGTAACAGGTGTGTTTTCCGCAATGTTGTCAACAATATCCATTCCGCTTGTGACCTTTCCGAAAGCGGCATACTGTCCGTCAAGCGAGGTTGTGGTCTGATGCATTATGAAAAACTGCGAGGAGGCGCTGTCGGGGTCTGAAGAGCGCGCCATTGAAATAACTCCTCTTGTGTGAGAAAGATTATTTACAAATCCGTTCGCGGTGAATTCGCCGGTAATAGTTTTTTCACTGCCGCCTGTTCCGTCGCCGTTGGGGTCTCCGCCCTGAATCATAAAGCCTGATATAATTCGGTGGAAGGTAAGTCCGTTATAAAAGCCCGAGTCGGCAAGCTCCTTGAAATTTTTAACGGTTTTAGGTGCGAGATTTCCGTAAAGCTCAAGTTTTATCGTGCCCTTGTCCCTGACCGTTATCTCGGCGGTGTGGGTTACGGTGTAATCATCCGAAGTATCCTTCGTATCGGTGCTTTCCTTGCCACAGCCTGCGAAGGTAAAAACCATTGCAAGGCAGATAAGAAGCGCTGTAAGCTTAGAAATTGTTTTCATTGTCATTGTCTTTCCTTTCATTGTATGGGATATATTTAACGCGGCGCTTTTTCGAGCGTCCGGCATTTAACCTGATTATAAGAATTATAAAGATTAAAACAAAAAGCCCTATTAAAATATAAATTATTTTCATGTAAACAGAGGAAAAGAAGCTTTTAACACTTCTCCAGATTGTAAGCAGTGTGCTTTTCTTGACATTCTCCTGAGCTACAAGATTAACGGTTCCGATAACCTCTTCGGCGTATATAACATCCGCCGTCGCTATTACCTGTCCTTTTTTAATCGGTGCGTCAATGCTTTTTTTGCCCTTGAAATCGGGTTTTACCGTAATCGTTGATTCGTCCGCTTCTTTAGGCAGAATTGCGACAAAATCCTTTTCGACATAAAGCTTTATAAAATCGGTGTCAAACGAAAGATTAACGGGAATTTCGCATACCGGCGACTGTGTGCTTGCCGCCTGCTTAAATGAGAAATTATTGAAAGCCCACCTGTAAAGGTTTTTGCTGTCTATAAATTCATATCTGCGCTCCTTTGAATTCGTACAGCCGAAAAGCAGACACATATAATTGTAACCGTTGTATGACGCCGTGCTTACAAGACATCTTCCCGCCTCGTCGGTAAAGCCTGTCTTTACTCCTTTGGCATACATGTAATAGTAGTTTGTGGTGTTGTCCTGCAGGAAGTTCGTGGTCGAAAGCGTCCTCTGAGGCGACATATTTGTCGCAGGCACCGTATATCTCGCGCTCTCGCAAACTTTTTTGAAGGTTTCATTTTTAAGCGCGTATTTTGTAAGAATATAAGTATCATAAGGGGTTGTGTAATGATTATCATCATGCAGACCTACGGGGTTAGTGTAATGAGTGCCTGTAAGCTTTAACTCCTTTGCCTTATTGTTCATCATTTCAACAAAGCTGTCAACCGAGCCGCCGTAAAACTGCGCCGCAAGATACGCACAGTCTCCGTAAGAGGACATCAGAACATAGTAAACCATGTCAAGCTGGGTCACTTCTTCCCCTGCCTTAAGCCCCGAAACTGCGCTTCCCGTTCCGCTGATAAGCTTTAGAATTTCCTGAGTCATCGCGATTTTGGCATTCGGGTCATACTTGTCGCTTTCAAGCATTAAGGTGACCGTCATGATTTTCGTTATGGAAGCGGGATAAACCTTTGCCGTTTCGTTCTTTTTGTAAAGCACCCTGTCGGTATCCAAGGATACGAGCATCGCCTGCTTTGCGTTTACCTCAAAGCCCGTCGGGTCATAGGCAAACGCAGTAATAGAGGTGCCGAGAACTATAAAAAGACATAATATTAAGGAAAAAATTCTTTTTTTCATGGAAATCTCCCTGTAAATATGATACAATATATTATACAATAATTTTTGACGAAAATAAAGAGTTAAAATCAGAAAGGTTGAATAAGCGCTTGATTTATGTTACCGGTGATATGCACGGCTGCCTCGAGCGGCTTTACGACCGTGAATTCAGAAAGCTTAAAAAAGGCGATATTTTAATAGTCTGCGGAGACTTCGGATATATTTTTGACGGATCTAAAACCCAGAAGCAGGTTGTGGATTTCTTTTCGAAAAGAAAATTTGTAACCGCCTTTGTCGAGGGCACGCATGACGATATGGATACTATCAACCGCTCAAGGGTAACCGTATGGAAAGGCGGAAAGGTTCATAGAATAAAGGGAAATCTTCTTCACCTTATGCGCGGACAGATTTTTGATATCGACGGCAATTCGGTCTTCACCTTCGGCGGCGGAGAGAGCGAGGACAGGGATATGAGAATTGAAAATAATCTTTGGTGGAGAGACGAGGAGCCTACCGCCGAAGAGCTTGCGGACGGCGCAAAGGCGCTTGACGACGCAGGCTGTCATGTCGATTATATCATAACCCATGAGCCGCCGTCTCTCGTTAAATCGGCAATGCTTTTAAGACAGGGCGATATCGACCATGTAAGTAAGCTTAACGGATATTTTGAGGAAATAGGCAGATCGTGTACATTTAAGCATTGGTTTTTCGGCTCTCTGCATGAGGATCGCCAGCTTACAAGCCGCTATACCTGCGTTTTCAAAAAGGTAATCCCGATTGATTACAGCGAAAGACGGGCGGGACACGCAAAATAAACTCAATTTTGAAAAGCATTGACAGATGTGATATACTATATTAAAATGCCTTGGAGGTAATTTTATGAATACCGAAAGAATATGCCCCGGTTGTATGCATGATAACGGCGGCGAAAAAATCTGCCCCGTTTGCGGATATAACAGCGCAACCGAGAATAACGGAGAGGACGCGCTAAAGATAAAAACCATCTTAAAACAGCGCTATTTTGTAGGCAAAAAGCTTTCCGTCAACAGTGAGGGAATAACCTATTTGGGGTTTGACGCAGCGGAGGGCGCAGTTGTCGATATAAAAGAATATTTTCCCGCAGGAATGTCAATAAGAGCTGCGGACGGGTCGGTAGCCATTAAAAAGGGAAAAGAATTCGCTTTCAATGAAAGCCTTCTTGAATTCATAGAGCTTAACCGAAAATTTATCGGCTGTCAGCTTCCGTCGGTTGTTCCCGTAGAAGATGTTTTTGAGGAAAAAGGAACTGCTTATTCCGTCAGAAAAGCGTTTTCCGGAATAACCTTGAAGGCTTTTCTTGACCGCAACGGCGGAAAGCTTAAATGGGAACAGGCAAGACCTCTTTTCCTGCCCCTCTTTGATTCCTTAAAAGGTCTTCATGAAATGGGAGTTTTGCATTGCGCGGTTTCTCCCGAAACCATTTATGTCGGAAGAGACGGGAAATTAAGACTTACTGGAATTTGCATTTTAAAGAGCAGAACTCCGTCGGGCAGTATTCCCGCCGCAATCTACAGCGGCTATGCCGCCCCCGAGCAGTACGGAATAGCAGGAATGCGCATAGGTGAATTCACAGATGTTTATTCCCTCGCCGCTACGCTTTTCAGAGTCCTTATAGGCTCTGCTCCCGCACCTGCCAATGAAAGGCTTTCTAAGGATACCGTGGCAATCCCCGCAAAGGCGGCGGAAGAGCTTCCGAGACAGGTTCTTGTCGCTCTTGCTAACGGACTGAAGCTTAATCTTGAAAAAAGAACTGTTTCGATAGATAAATTTAAGGACGAAATGGTTTACGGCGAGCTTAGCTCAGGCGAAAATAAGGCGGAGGAAAAAACAACCTCGCAGAAAAAAGAAACGGCTAAAAAATCAGAGGGCAAAAAGAAAAATTCGGCTCTTAAATACAGCCTTATTGCCGCAGGGTCGACCCTTCTTGTAGCTTTGGTGGTAATAGGTCTTGTATTTTCTCTTAAGAAAAAATCCGATAAAAATAAAAATTCCGATTCTTCGTCTCAGGCGAGCCTTGTAACGGATTTCACCTCTAAGGTTTCTTCTCTGCCTCCTGTTGAGGAGGACACCTTTGCGGTGCCTGATTTCTTGGGAAAAACCTTTGCCGAAGCCTCTAAGCTTGAAAATACCCATGTCAAAATCGAAATCAAGGGTAAGGCCTATTCGGACGAGTATGATAAGGGCAAAATCTGCAATCAGTCGGTAAAATCGGGGACAAAGGTTACTGAAAATACCGTTGTCGAGCTTACTATAAGCTTGGGCTCAAAGGAATTTGCCGTTGCGAATGTTATAGGAAGCACTAAGGAAAACGCCGTTATTGACCTGCTCCGTCAGGGATTTTTATATGAAAATATCGAAATTCAGGAAAAATATGATGTTGATCAAAAGCCGAATGTCGTTATTGAACAGTCGGTAAAAGCAGGAACAAAGGTCACAGCAGAATCGGAAATCAGCATTGTTGTCAACACCTATGACGGCAAATCCAATAGCTCCGGACAATTGGATAATATCACAAATGTCGAATGGTAAAAAAATGCTTGATTTTTTTAAAAAAGGTGTTATAATAGTAGTGTAGTAATTTAGAAAGGTGAGTGGGGCAACCCGCTCACTTTTAATTTTGGTGTGAAAGAACATGAAGCTATCGCACTAAGCAAGTAAAAAAACGGAGGGCAGAATATGGCGGGAATAGCGGATAAGGTTTTTTCGCTTGTTAAAGAACCTGTCGAGGATTGCGGCGTTTCTCTTTGGGATGTCAGGTTTCTTAAAGAAGGCGCGGAGTATTATCTGAGGATATTTATTGATAAGGACGGCGGCGTTTCTATTGACGATTGCACAATGGTCTCTCATAAGATAGACCCGATTATTGACGAGGCCGACCCGATAGATAAATCCTATTATTTGGAGGTTTGCTCAGCAGGACTTTCAAGGGAGCTTTCAAGAGATGAGCATTTTAAGCATTATATCGGTAAGACGGTGAAAATCAAGCTTTATAAGGCTGTTGACGGTATAAAGCAGTTTGAAGGCATCTTAAAGGATTTTGACGGGGAGAATTTAACGCTCGCTGTTTCGGGAGAAGATTTGAAATTCAGCCGCAAGGATATTTCAAAGGCTGTTTACGAAGAAATTTAAAAGGTTAATATTTACGGAGGTAGTAAGAAAAATGGCTAAGAAGAATACTAAAAAGGATGAAATGAATATATTTCAGGCGCTCGATTTTTTCGAGGAACAGCGCGGAATTCCTAAGGAGTTTATCGCCGAGAAAATTGCGGACGCAATTGCAGTCGCCGCAAGAAAGGATTACGGCGAGGATAATGTCACCTGCACTATTGATTGCGATAAGGAAATCTTCGATGTCCGCGCGCGTAAGCAGGTTGTCGATGAGGTGGAAAACAGATTTACTCAGATTTCTAAAGAGGACGCCCTCAAAATCGACCCCAATGCCGTTGAAAACGGATTTGTGGATATTAAGCTTGACCCTGCCAAATTCGGCAGAATAATCGCCCAGAATTCGAAGAATAATTTCAGACAGGGCGTAAGAGAGGCTGAAAGAGGTCAGATGCTTGAAGAGTTCCAGCGCCATAACCGCGAGCTTTTAACAGCTGTTGTTGAGAGAATCGACCCCAAAACAGGCAACGCGATTTTGACAATAGGCGCTAACGAGGCTACTCTTCCGAAGCTTGAACAGGTTCCCGAGGAAGAGCTTCATGAGGGAGACCATATAAAGGTTTATGTGGTTGATGTCAAGGAGACCGAGCGCGGACCGCGCGTTATGCTTTCGAGAACCCACCCGGGTCTTGTTAAGAGACTTTTTGAAACCGAGGTTCCCGAAATTTTTGACGGAACGGTTGAAATAAAGGCTATTTCCCGTCAGGCAGGCTCCAGAACAAAAATTGCGGTTTATTCCCCCGACCCCGAGGTTGACGCTATAGGCGCATGTATCGGTCCTAAGGGAGCAAGAGTAAACAAAATAGTTGAGGAATTAGCCGGAGAAAAAATTGATATAGTTAAATACAGCGAGGATCCGGTTGCTTTCATAACCGAGGCGCTGTCTCCTGCAAAGGTCGTTAAGGTTGAAATAATAAGCGAAGAGCCGAAAATGTGTAAGGTAAGCGTTCCCGAATCTCAGCTTTCCCTTGCAATAGGAAATAAAGGACAGAATGTCCGCTTGGCTGCCAAGCTTACGGGCTGGAAGATAGATATTCATCCCGAAAGCGGATTTTTCGGCGAATAATAAGAAAAAGTTAGGGGTAGAAAGAATTGTCACAGAAAAAAACGCCGCAAAGGATGTGCGTGGCGTGTCGCAGTATGAAGGACAAAAACGAGCTTATCAGAATCGTAAAAAATAAAAACGGCGAAATAAGTCTTGATGCCACCGGAAAGGCGCAGGGCAGAGGAGCATATATCTGTAAGGATTTAAGCTGTCTTTTAAAGGCCGAAAAAAGCGGTGCCTTAAACAGAGCTTTCTCGGCAAATGTCGACAGCTCGGTTTATGAAAAGCTTAAAGAGGAACTCGGAAAAATTGACTGATAAAATTTTAACCCTTCTCGGCTTTGCTTCAAAATCGGGAAACCTTTCTTTCGGAATGGATTCCTTTAAGGATAAAGCAAGGTCAAAAAAATCAAGGCTTGCAGTCGCCGCTTCCGATATCTCGGAAAAAAGCTTAAAGGAAGTAAAATTTTACTGCAATAAATATAATATCAAATTGCTGATTTTAAAATCTGACATTCTCACATTATCCCATGCCGTCGGTAAAAAATGCGGAATAGTTTCGGTAAACGACCGCAATTTTGCCGAGTCGATTATTGCTTTAGCCTTGCAAAATGAACGCGAAGCCGAAATCTAAAAAAACGGCAAGCGAAACCGCGGCAGGTTCAAGCCCTGTTACAATAGGAGGAAATGCTAATGACTAATAAATATAAAATAAGTGAAATTGCTAAGGATTTCGGAGTATCCTCAAAGGATATTACCGCTCTTATAGCCGAGCTTACCGGTGAGGAAAAGAAATCGGGCGCTTCTTTGAATGAGAGCGAGATCGGTCTGTTTTTCGATCTTTTAACAAAAAAACATTCCGTTAAAAGCTTTGATGAGTATTTTGCTACCGGTGCGGAGCTTCGCGCTAAGGAAGCAAAGGACCGTCAGGATAAAAAGGATAAAAAGCTTGCCGAGCAGATGGCGATATTAGAACAGCTTAAAGCCGCCGCCGCTGCCGCAGAGGGTAAAAAGCCCGAAAGCGAGCCTGAAAAGCCGAAAATCGGTAAAATTGCGTCGGCAAAGCCTGCCGAGACTAAAAAGGCGGAGCCCGAGAAGGCTAAAGAGGCAGAAAAGAAACAGCCCGAGAAGAAAGAAAAGGCAGAGGATAAAAAACCTGCGGAAAAGAAAGAAACGGCTAAAAAACAGGAGAAAAAACAGCCTAAAAAAGAAGAGGTATATACAGGTCCTCTCGTTGCTCCTCCGAAAAAGGAAAAGAAGCAGGGCGAGGCGCCCAACCGCGGTCCCGCACAGCTTCGCCATATTGATACAAGAACTTCAAATGTCAATATTGATAAGTATAACGAAAAATATGAAACTATCGCTCCCGCAAATTCCATGCGCGATAATTTCACAAGAAAGCAGAAAATCAAGCAGAAATCTCAGGATTACCGCCGTCCTCAGGGCTCAAAGCGCGAGACCGAGGCAGATAAGCTCAGAAGACTTCAGCTTGAACGCATTAAGAAAACTCCTATTACCGTTACCGTCGGCGACGAAATAACCGTCGGCGAGCTTGCCGCGGCGCTTAAAAAGACAGCGGCAGAGGTTATTAAAACCCTTTTAAAGCTCGGAATGATGGCAACTGTAAATCAGGTAATAGATTATGATACTGCCGAAATCGTTGTTACGGAAATGGGCGCAAAAATCGAGCATGCGGTTACCGTAACAATTGAAGAGCAGATTATGGATGTCACCGAGGACGCGGCGGAGGATCTCGTTCCGAGAAGCCCCGTAGTCGTAGTTATGGGACATGTCGACCACGGTAAGACCTCACTTCTTGACGCAATAAGAAATACCGCCGTAACCGATACAGAAGCCGGCGGAATTACTCAGCATATCGGTGCTTACAGAGTAAACTGCAACGGTCAGGATATCACCTTCCTTGATACTCCCGGACACGCCGCGTTTACCGCAATGCGCCAGCGCGGAGCAATGGCAACGGATATTGCCGTTTTAGTTGTCGCCGCGGATGACGGAATTATGCCGCAGACCATTGAGGCTATAAACCACGCAAAGGCGGCAAAGGTACAGATAATCGTAGCAATAAATAAAATGGATAAGCCGGACGCCAATCCCGACAGAATCAAGCAGCAGTTAACAGAGCATTCCTTGGTTCCCGAGGAATGGGGCGGAGATATTATCTGCGTTCCCGTTTCGGCTAAGACCCATGAAGGAATTGATAAGCTTCTTGAAAGCATTCTGCTTGTTTCCGAAATGCTTGAGCTTAAGGCTAATCCGAACAGAAAGGCAAAGGGCGTAGTAATCGAGGCCCGTCTCGATAAGGGCAGAGGCCCTGTCGCAACCCTTCTTGTTCAGAACGGAACGCTTAATTTCGGAGATATTGTCGTTGCCGGAACAACCGTCGGCAGAGTAAGAAAAATGGTGGACGAAAAGGGTAAGGATGTAAAATCCGCAGGCCCGTCTGTTCCTGTCGAGATAATAGGTCTTGCTGAAACCCCCTCTGCAGGCGACGGGTTTGACGCAGTTTCCGATGAGCGCTTAGCACGAGAGCTTGTCGAACAGCGCAAGGAAAAAATCAAAAACGATATGTTTAACGCAAAAGAAAAGGTTACTCTTGATAATCTCTTCAATCAATTAAGTGTCGGCGACCTTAAGACCCTTAATATCATAGTTAAGGCAGATGTTCAGGGAAGCGTTGAGGCGGTTAAGGACAGCCTTGAAAAGCTATCAAACGATGAGGTCAAGGTCAGCGTTATTCACGGCGGTGTAGGCGCGGTCAATGAGTCGGATGTTATGCTTGCTCAGACCTCGGGCGCTATAATCGTAGGCTTCAATGTCCGTCCCGACGCGGTCGCAAAGGAATCCGCTGAGCGTGACGGTGTTGATATCCGCCTTTACAGAATTATCTATGATTGCATCGAGGAAATCGAAGCCGCAATGAAGGGTATGCTTGCTCCTAAGTTCCGCGAAAATATTCTCGGCACCGTCGAGGTCAGAAACACCTATAAGATTTCAAATATCGGAACAATCGCCGGCTGTTATGTAACGAGCGGAAAGGTTACAAGAGCCTGCAAGATAAGAGTCGTCCGCGACGGAATAGTTGTTGCTGAGGACGAAATAGCTTCTCTTCGCAGATTTAAGGACGATGTAAAAGAGGTCGCTCAGAACTATGAGTGCGGTATAGGACTTGAAAAGTTCTCCGATATCAAAGAGGGCGATGTATTTGAAGCGTTCGTTATGGAGGAGTACAGAGACTGATGGCAGGTTATAAACTTGATAGAGTAACTTCCGATGTAAGACTTGCCCTGTCCGAGCTTTTGCGCGAGGTCAAGGACCCGAGAGTGAGTAAGCTTTTAAGTATTGTTAAGCTTAATATTTCGGGCGATATGTCTTATGCGACTGTTTATGTCAGCGCAATTGAGGGCAGCGAAAAAACCGCTGAATCGGTTAAAATTCTCAATAAAAGCGCCTGCGGCTTTCTCCGCGGGGAGTTAGGCAGGCGCCTTAAGCTCAGGAAGGTTCCCGAGCTTAAGTTTGTGGCTGACAATTCGATTGAAAACAGTGCAAGGATTTCAAGAATTATTGATTCCTGTAAGGATGACTGACCGGAAACGAAAGGAAAATCAAAGCTTTTATGAACAGTAAAAAGGATTCGGGCTGTCGGGTTTTAACCCTGAGACAGACCGCAAGATTTTTCAAGAAAAACGATAATTTCGTGATTCTTACCCACACCTCGCCCGACGGCGATACCTTAGGCTCCGCTTACGCTCTGTTTTACGGCTTAAAGGAATTAGGTAAATCGGCAAGCGTTATTTGCCCCGATGTTATTCCGTCTAAATATGGGTATTTTATAAAAGAAACAGACCATGTAAGAAAAGAAAACGCCGTTATAGTTGCAGTAGATGTCGCCGATAAAAGGCTTTTGGGCTCATTAGAGGAAGAATTCGGAGATATTGTGGAGCTTAATATCGACCACCATATCTCAAATACCATGTATGCGAAAAATCTTTATCTTGATTCGGGCGCTTCCGCAACCTGTGAAATTATATTCGAGCTTTTGGCGCTTCTTAAGGTCAATATTGATACCGTCACCGCAAAGGCTCTTTATACAGGTATTGCAACCGATACAGGCTGTTTTAAATATACCAATGTCACGGGTAAGACGCACCTTATAACGGCAAGCCTTTATGATTTTGATATAAATGCCGCCGAAATCAATAAGATAATGTTCGATACCAAGTCAAGAAAGCTTCTTGAGCTTGAAAGAATGGTGCTTGATACCGCCGAATATCATTTTGACAATAAGTGCATTATTCTGACGGTTACGGCCGATATGCAGAAAAAAACCGGCTGCTCGGGTCCCGACCTTGAGGGAATAGCGGTTATTTCAAGAAGCGTTGAGGGCGTAACGGCAGGAGTTACGGTAAAGCAGACCAATGATAACGAATATAAAATTTCGCTTCGCACCTATGCCCCTCTTGATGCGTCAAAAATCTGTCAGAAGCTCGGCGGAGGCGGTCATAAAGCCGCCGCGGGAGCTACTATGACCGGCGATTTAAAGGAAGTTAAGGAAAAGCTTATAAAAGCGGTAGGCGAAGCAATGGAGGAAAGCTATGGACGGGCTTATTCTGATTGATAAACCCGAAAATATAACCTCTTTCGGAGCGGTCGCTAAAATCCGAAAGCTTGTTTGCCAAAAAAGAGTTGGTCATACCGGCACTCTTGACCCTATGGCGACAGGCGTTCTTCCGATTTTAATCGGAAGAGCAACAGCGCTTTCTCCGTTTTTGCTTGAAAGCGATAAAATTTATTCTGCCCGAATAAAATTCGGCTTGAAAACCGATAGCTTCGATATTACGGGGAATGTTACATATAAAGCGGATGAAGAAACGCTTAAAAATATAAATGAGCCGGAGATTTTAAACGCACTGAAAAATTTCACGGGTGCAATAAAACAAGCTCCGCCGATGTTCAGCGCACTCAAAAAAAACGGCGTTCCGCTTTATAAGCTCGCAAGACAGGGAAAAAGTCTGGAGCTTGAAAAAAGAGATATTTTTATTCATTATATCAGGCTTTCGGAATTTGATGAAGCAAATATGGAATGTCTTGTTGAGGTTAAAGCGACTAAGGGTACTTATATCAGATCGCTTGCAAATGATATCGGAGAGCTTTTGGGCTGCGGCGCGGTTTTAAAGGAGCTTAGAAGAACCTGCGTTACAGGCTTTGATATATCAGAGTGCGTTCCGCTCGGAGCTTTAAATGAAGATAATGTAAACGGTTATATTTTAAAGCCCGATTTTGCGGTTAAATATATGCCCGAAATAAATGTAACCTTTAAGCAGGCGGTCCGCTTTTCAAACGGCGGCGCTCTTGATATTAAAAGACTTAAAATTTCAGAGCCTGAGGACGGGGAGCTCTTCCGCGTAAGCTTTGAGGGCGATTTTTTGGGCGTGGGGGTCTATAACCGAGGAAACGGTGAAGTTGCCGTTAAATGTGTTATAAAATCTTTGAGAGAAGGAAGCGTGCAGAGTTGAAAAAAGCTGTTGTGTTAGGCACCTTTGACGGGGTCCATAACGGACACCGCGCGGTAATTTCCTCTGTAAAGGGCTGTTTTATTACAGCCGTGACCTTTTTATATCCCCCTAAAATGTATTTTGATAAAAGCGTAAAAGCCTTGTATGAGCCCGAAACAAAGGCCGAGGCTTTAAAAAGCCTCGGGGTCGGGAGGATTGACACGCTTGATTTTTTAAGGGTCAAGGATATTTCGCCGATTGATTTTTTAAATGAGATAAAGGAAAAATATCAGCCCGATATCATTGCCTGCGGATTTAATTTCAGATTCGGCAAAAACGCACTCGGAAATGCTGAGCTTTTAAAATCCTTCTGTGATTTAAATAATATTGAGCTTAAAATTTCAAACCCCGTTTCCGTCGGCGGAAAGGTTATTTCCTCTTCCGAGATAAGAGCGCTTATAGCTAAAGGGGAAATCAGTCAGGCAAATAAGCTTATGCTTTTTCCTTTTTCCTTTAAGGCACCTGTCATAAAAGGGAATAAGCTCGGCAGAACGCTTGGATTTCCTACGGCAAATCAGGTTTACCCCGAAAATATCGTTAAACCGCGCTTCGGAGTGTATGAGTCTCAAGCGATTATTGATAATAAAAGCTTTAAGGGAATTTCCGATATCGGCGTTAAGCCGACGGTCGGCTCCGATAAAATTCAGTGCGAGACCTATATTTTGGATTATTCCGACGATATTTATTCAAAGGATTTAAAAATCGTTTTAAAATCGTTTATCAGACCCGAAATGAAATTTTCGGGTGTTGAAGAGCTGAAAAATCAAATTAAAAAAGATGTTGAAAAAATAAATTGACTTTTACACATAATAATTATAAAATGATTATTATAGGGAAGAGGTGCTTTTAATGAAATTAAAATTCAAATCGATTTTTGCTGTCATACTGTCGGCTTTATTGCTGCTTTCCTTTGCCGCTTGCAGCCCTATTGACAATAATTACGGGGTAGAAAGCTCAAAACCCGAATCAGCCGAAAAAACCGCTTCCATTCCCGAAATTAAGTCTACCGATGTCGTAATGTCAAATTATTTTGATATAAGTAAGTATGATGAAGAAAATTATGCCGATATTTATCTCGGTAAGAAATTTTCTTATAAAATCACCTATTCCGGCAGTGAGCTTACCCTGCCTTACAGCTTTAAGGAGCTTGAAAAGAAGGGCTTTAAGCTGTCAGAGGGCTATGATGAAAACGATACGGTGTTCGCCGGCGAAATGAGCGAGGTTATTTTCGAGAATGAATACGGAAACATTTTAAACGCCGTGTTTTATAATTCGGGGAAATCCTCTCAGAAATTAAAAAAATGCGATATTGTGGAATTTTCCGTTCCCGAGAATTCACTGCTTGTCAAGGAATCTAAATACGGACAGTTTTGGATAAACGGCATTTCAAACGGCAGTGCCATAACCGATATTACGGATTATATCGGCGCACCTTCGCATTTTTACTCTGCCGACGGTAATATTTACTGTCTCGATTTCTTTATGGGGAAGGACGATAAGCGCAGTAAAATGTCGATAACGGTGGATGTTGCAAATGATAATGTCCTTTCCGTTAAGGTTTCAAAATTTTAAACCTGCGTTAAAAACGCAGGTTTCAGTCTGTCGATAAACTATAATTTAAGTAGTGTTGCGGCGTTTACGCCACATTTTGTTTTTTCGGCGACATGCGCG
>DBKZ01000043.1 GCA_002297415.1 Ruminococcaceae bacterium UBA737 | reverse complement strand
CGATAACTTCTTGGCATAAAAATCCTCCTATGGTAGTTTCTTTAATTCTACCATATGAGGTCTCTTTTTTCTATTGTCCATTTTTTTAGGACTTGTTCACTCCTGACGGGTTCTCTTCTTTTAGATATTAGACATTAGACATTAGATATTAGGCGAATGTTTGCCTATAAGCACCGAGCATTTATAATAAAATTTTTTCAGACCGGTACTTTTTTGATATATAATGGGGAAAGGTGAATATTGTCATAATAAATATAACTTTTAACAAAGCAACGGCAAAAGTTTTAAACTATAATATCAATAGATACTAAGCTTTTTCATTGTGTGATTTTTTGTAAACGCTCGGGGTCACGCCCTTGTACCGTTTGAATAATCTCGTAAAATAGCTTAAATCGTTAAAGCCGCTTTCGAGCGCCGATTCGGTCACCGAAAGATTTGAATGAATCATAAGGTGGCAGGCGTTTTCGATCCGAAGATTGTTGATATACTCAATCGGCGTCATGTTGGTGTAATCCTTAAAAAGCCTGCAAAGGTATTTTTCGCTTAAGGACCCGACTTGTGCCAGCTGAGAAAGAGTGACATTCTCGGAATAGTTGTTCTGCGCAAAGTCAAGCATTTTGCTAACCGCTCTGTTCTGCTTTTCCGTCCGCGTTTCCTTTGCCGCCTCGGTTATCATTCCGTCTCGGTAAAGCAGATAAAGAAGTCTGTAAAGCAAAGAGTAAACGCCTAACTCAAAGCACCTTTTCTGAGCGCTTAATTCGCTGAAAAGACAGTCTAAAGTCGTTCTTAATTCATAGTTTTCGCCCACCGTCGGGTTTATAACCGATTTTCGGTTGATTAAAGGCATTATGTAGGAATCGGCAATATCGTTTTTGTGACGGCAGAGCATAAAAAGGTCTAAAACAACGCATTCGTAAACGCAGTCGTGAGGAACTCCGCGGTGGAGCATTCCGCCCTGAATTATGATATGCTCATGCGCGTTTATAAAATAAGAAACATTGTTAAGATAAATTTCAAGCGTTCCTTTTTTAACCCTTATCAGCTCAAGCTCTCTGTGCCAGTGCAGCGGCATGACATACTGCTCGTGGTTTTTGTCCACATAGTAGTACTGAATGGGAAAGTCGGGCTTGCCATGCTTTTTCTTTTCGCTGTAATCAAGATATTTCATATTTTCACCGCCAACCGATGTTTTATTCTATTTTAAAACATTTTTATAAAATATACAATAGAAATTTGAAGGAATGTAAAATGTCAGAAAACAGGTATGTTCAGGGTTATCCGGTTATCGGTATCCGTCCTACGATTGACGGACAGTGCGGTGTGCCTCACATAAAAAAGTACAGCGACTGAAGCTTTTTATATGCTTGTCTTTGAGGTAAACATAAATAATTCAGAAATGGTATTCGGAACGCTTTCCCAACCGAAAAACTATACCTCCGAGCCGGGAACGGTTATTTTTCTTGATGACGGTTCATCGGCATTACAGAAAGGATTACTGAACAGATGAGAAAATTATCTGATAACTGTTTCTTTCCGAAAAAAGACGGAACGGTAAAAATTTTGTATAATACACTTTAACAGGAAAGGCGAAAAAATGAAAATACTATCAATCGGAAACAGCTTTTCACAGGATGCCCACAATTACATTCACCGATTAGCCGAATATAACGGTTTTAATGTCGAAACTGTTAATCTTTACATAGGCGGATGTACCTTGGAGCATCATATCGACTGTCTTAACAGCGGCAGCGTTGAATATGATTTGGAAATCAACGGCGGACATGGTATAAGAAAGATTTCTCTTGCCGAGGGAATAAAAACGGATAAGTTTGATATTATTACACTTCAACAGGCAAGTTATTTGAGCGGTAAGCCTCAGACTTATTTTCCGTATCTTAAATTACTGATTGATTTTTGCAGAGAAAAACAACCGAATGCCGAGATTTTATTTCATAAAACCTGGGCGTACGAAACTGATTTTACTAATGCCGCTTTTGATAATTATGCAAGAAATCAAAAGGAAATGTATCGCCGATTGACCGATTGCAGCGAGATGGTAAATAAGATTTATAATTTGCCGTTAATACCCGTAGGAACGGTTATACAAAAATTAAGAGATGCCGTTTCTGAGTTTGATTATGAAAACGGAGGCATTTCGCTTTGCCGTGACGGATTTCATCTTACGCTTGATTACGGTCGCTTAGCCGCCGCCTGCACATGGTTAAGATTTATTCTGAAAAAGCCAATAAACTTAAACGGATTCGGTGATTTTGATTCAAGGCTCACGGATAAAATAATTCAGGTAATTGAGGAAACAGCTTGAAATGAAGATTATAAAAGATATAAGATATAACAATATCGGACATGAACGTCAGGTGTTGGATATTTATTTGCCTAAAGCCAATAGATTTCCGGTTTTCATATATTTTCACGGCGGCGGTCTAAACAGCGGTGATAAATCAAATCATATTTTCGTAAACGAGTTGGTTGATAAAGGCATAGCGGTTGTGTGCGCTAATTACAGATTGTATCCTTCGGCGGTATTTCCGCAATTTATTCAGGATGCAGCAGCTGTTGTTTGGGTGAAAAATAATATCGGTAATTACGGTGAATGTACCGGTCTTTTTGTGGGTGGAAGTTCTGCCGGAGGCTATATTACTCAAATGCTTTGTTTTGATAAAAAATATTTTGCAATTCATGATTTTAATGCTGATGACATAGACGGATATTTTATGGATGCCGGACAGCCGACTTCGCATTTTAATGTCTTGAAAGAACATGGTTTTGATTACAGACGGGTGGTTATTGACGAGACTGCGCCTATATATTTCATTGACGGCACAAGGAACTACCCGCCTATGAAAATCATCGTAAGTGATAACGATATGCCAAACAGGTATGAACAAACTATGCTTTTGGTATCTACAATGAAATGTTTCGGCAGTGATATGAGTAAGGTTGAACTTGAAGTAGTTAAAGACTCTGCACATTGCGAGTATTGTAAAAAGGTCGATGAGAACAATAAAAGTGTTTTTGCAAAAATGATTTTTGAGTTTATAAATGCTCAATCATTTGAATAATTATATAAAAAATCAGGAGGCAATAAAAATGTCAGAAAACAGGTATGTTCAGGATTATCCGGTAATAGGAATTCGTCCCACAATAGACGGACGCCGCGGTGTGCTCGGAGTCCGCGAATCGTTAGAGGAGCAGACGATGAACATGGCAAAATCCGCAGCAAAGCTGTTCACCGAAAATCTTAAGTATTCAAACGGTGAGCCGGTAAAGGTAGTTATCGCGGATACTACCATAGGAAGAGTCGCAGAAGCGGCGGCTTGTGCGGATAAGTTCCGCAAGGCAGGCGTTGATATAACTCTTACCGTTACTCCTTGCTGGTGCTACGGCGCTGAGACCATGGATATGGAAAAGGACACAATTAAGGCTGTTTGGGGCTTTAACGGTACAGAAAGACCGGGAGCTGTTTATCTGGCTTCGGTTCTTGCTACCCACGCTCAGAAGGGTCTTCCCGCTTTCGGAATTTACGGACACGATGTCTGTGACGCGGACGATACCGAAATCCCCGAGGATGTTAAGACAAAGCTTTTAAGATTCGGAAGAGCCGCTGTTGCCGCCGCTACAATGCGCGGTAAATCATATTTGCAGATAGGCTCTATAACAATGGGTATCGGCGGTTCTATAATCGACCCCCACTTTATCGAGGATTATCTCGGCATGCGCGTTGAGTCTGTAGACGAGGTAGAAATCATCCGCAGAATGACCGAGGGCATTTATGATGAGAAGGAATATCAGAAAGCCCTCGAATGGTCAAAGAAATACTGCAAAGAGGGATTTGACAAAAACCCCGAAAATCTCCAGAAGACCGCTCAGCAGAAGAAGGAAGACTGGGAATTCACCGTTAAGATGTGCGTAATAATCAAGGATCTTATGAACGGTAATAAAAATCTTCCGAAGGGCTGTGAGGAAGAGGCTGTAGGCCATAACGCAATCGCCGCAGGCTTCCAAGGTCAGCGCCAGTGGACGGACTTTTACCCGAACTGCGATTTCCCCGAAGCGCTCCTCAATACCTCGTTTGACTGGAACGGCGCAAGAGAGCCGTATGTTTTGGCTACAGAAAACGATGTTTTAAACGGTCTCGGAATGCTGTTTATGAAATTACTTACAAACCGCGCTCAGATGTTCGCAGATGTCAGAACCTGCTGGAACAGTAAGTCCGTTAAGAAGGTAACAGGCTATGACCTTGAGGGCCACGCTAAGGAAGCCGACGGATTTATCCACCTTATAAACTCAGGCGCCTGCTGTCTTGACGCAAGCGGAGCCGCTAAGGACGAAAACGGCAATGCCGTTATGAAGCCGTGGTACGATGTAACCGAGGCTGATCAGAAAGCAATAATGGAGAACACCACTTGGAACTATGCCGATTTAGGCTATTTCAGAGGCGGCGGATTCTCTTCACGCTTTGAAACAAAGGCTGAAATGCCTGCTACAATGATAAGACTTAACCTTGTTAAGGGCTTGGGACCGGTACTTCAGATAGTTGAGGGCTGGACCGTAAATCTCCCCGAACAGGTTTCCGATACGCTTTGGAAGCGCACCGACTACACTTGGCCCTGCACTTGGTTCACTCCCCGTGTTACAGGCGAGGGTGCGTTTAAGTCTGCTTATGATGTTATGAACAACTGGGGCGCAAATCACGGCGCAATTTCCTACGGACATATCGGTGCGGACCTTATTACACTCTGCTCGATTTTAAGAATTCCGGTTTGCATGCACAATGTTCCCGAAGAGGATATTTTCAGACCCTCTGCATGGAACGCTTTCGGTATGGATAAAGAGGGCGCTGATTTCAGAGCCTGCGCAAATTACGGAGCTCAGTTTAAAAAATAATGAAAAGCGAATTTACTTATCAGGCGGAGAGCATTGTCTCTCCGCTTGAGACCTACGAATGGGATAATACATGGCTTGAAAGAATAACCGAAAAGAATAAAAAGAGAGTTCTTTATATCGGCGATTCTATTTCCTGCGGAATAAGAAGATTTGCGACCGATGCGGCGGGCGGAGAAATCCTGTTTGACGGCTTCGGAACCTCTAAGGCTATTGATAATCCGTTTTATTTTGACAGTATCCGCCTTTTTGCCGCTCAGGAGGGCGAAAGAAGCGCAGTGCTTTTCAATAACGGACTTCACGGCTGGCATTTAACCGCAAAAGAATACGCACAGCATTATGAAAAAATGATTTTATTCTTAAAATCGGAATTTAAGGACACTCCGCTTTATCTGCTTCTTTCAACGCCTGTAAGAAACAATCCTAAGCGAAAAGAAGAAATAATAAAAAGAAATAAAGAGGTTATAAGACTTTGTGAAAAGTACGGTATAAAAGCAGTCGATGTCTTTTCCTTTGCCGAGGAAATAAAAGAGCTGGGTAAGGACGACGGCGTTCATTTTACCGACGAGGGCTATAAATCCTTGGCAAAGTCGCTTCTTAAAGAATTAAGGTGAAAAAATGCTTAAAGGAATACCGAAAATTTTATCTCCCGAGCTTTTAAAGGTGCTTTGCGAAATGGGCCACAGCGACCGAATAGTTATTGCGGACGGAAATTTCCCCTGCGAGAGCATGGGCAAAAACGCAAAGGTTATCCGTTGCGACGGCCACGGCGTGCCCGAGCTTTTAGACGCGATTTTAAAGGTCTTTCCGCTTGATACCTATGTCGAAACTCCGGTTTCGCTTATGCAGGTTATGGCAGGAGATAATGTCGAAACTCCTATTTGGGACGAATATGAAAAGATAGTATCAAAATTTGATAACCGCGGTAAAAACGCGATAGGTCAGATTGAAAGATTTGCGTTTTATGAGGAGGCAAAAAAGGCTTATGCCATAATTGCCACCGGCGAATCCGCGCTTTATGCTAATATAATGCTCCAAAAGGGCGTTGTAACTGAATAAAAAAGGGTGAAAGAAATGGAATACAAAGAAATAAGAGAGCAAATATGCGATGTCTGCCATAAAATGTGGCAGTTAGGCTGGGTTGCCGCTAATGACGGCAATGTTTCGGTAAAGCTTGACGACGGAAATTTCCTCGTTACTCCTACGGGAATTTCAAAAAGCTTTATCACTCCCGAAAAGCTTGTTATTATTGATAAGGATATGAATGTTGTTTCCGCCGAGGGCAATTATAAGCCCTCAAGCGAAATTAAAATGCACATGCGCTGCTATACCGAGCGCGACGATGTAGGCGCTGTAGTTCACGCTCATCCGCCTACAGCTACGGGCTATGCCGTCGCAGGAAAGAGCCTTGACGAATATTCTATGATAGAAACCGTTATAGCTATAGGCTCCATTCCGCTTACTCCCTACGGAACACCTTCAACAAACGAGGTCTCCGAGGCAATTGCTCCTTACTTAAAGGAACATGATGTTCTTCTTTTGCAGAACCACGGCGCATTAACAGTCGGCTGTGACCTTATCACCGCTTATTACAGAATGGAAACCTTAGAGCTTTTCGCTAAGATTTCTCTTAACGCCCATCTTTTAGGCGGAGCAAAGGAAATTCCGAAAGAGCAGATTGATAAGCTTCTTTATTTAAGAGACAATTATTATCATGTAACCGGTAAGCACCCCGGCTATAAGCACTACAATAAATAATAAAGGCGGTAACCGATTTGCAGAATAAAGCCTATGAATTCAATGATTTAACCAAAGAGGTTAAAATCAAAAAATATAACACACCCACTCCGTGGATGAATTATTTGAGCAACGGAATCTTTCATACAATGGTTTCTCAGGCAGGCGGCGGCGTTGCGTTTTACCGCTCTCCGCAGATTTGGAGAATAAATCATTACAGATTTTTCCATCTTCCTACCGACAGAAGCGGTTTTTATGTCTACATAAAGGACGGCGATACCGTTTTCTGCCCCACCTGCGAGCCTACGCATGATAAGCCCGACTTTTTCGAGGCGGTTCACGGCATGGGATATACCGAATTCCACAGCGAGAAAAACGGACTTAAGGCAAACCTCAGGCTTCATATCGGCGAGCTTGAAAACTGCCTTATATGGGAGCTTGAATTAAATTCCGAAAGCGATAAGAAAATCAAGGTTTTCCCGTTCGTAGAGCTTGGAATGATGGAATTTATGCGCGAGCTTCAGTGGCAGTGCTATAATAAGCATCAGCTTTTTGTCTATAAGCTTGACGATACGCTCGTTTATAAATACGGCGTCGAAAATCAGCCTAAGCCCGATGAAACTCCGCTTATTTATTTCGCCTGCTCCGAAAGCGTTTCGGGGTTTGACGGCGACCGCGACGAGTTCGTCGGAACCTATCATTCCGAAGAGGACCCGATTGCGGTAACCGAGGGCAAGTGCCGTAATTCCCTGCTTGCGGGCGGAGACCCCTGCTTTGCTTTTGAAACCGAAATCGAGTTAAAAGCGAATACGCCTAAAAAGCTTTGCGTTTTCCTGGGCGCCGCTAAGGACGATGAGGATATCAAAAGGGCGGTCGCTCACTGCAAATCCGAGGGCTTTGCCGAAAAATCCTTTGAGGGACTTAAAAATCATTGGGATAAATATTTCTCTTCATTTTCCTGCTCCGTGCCCGATTCAGATGCCGAGCGCATGATAAATATATGGAATCCTTATCAGTCCGAGAGGAATTTTCAGTTTTCGAGAAATATTTCATATTATGCAACAGGCACCTTCCGCGGCGTAGGCTTCAGAGATACCGCGCAGGATATCTTGGCGATGATTCCGTTTGATACCGCACGCGCAAGAGATAAAATAAAGCTTTTGCTTACTCAGCAGTATAACGACGGTCATGTTAATCATTACTTTTTCCCGACTGAGGGCTGGGAGCCTGTAACGACCGTTCATTCGGATGACCATTTGTGGATAGTTCATACCGTAAGGTGTCTGCTTGAGGAAGAGGGCTCGCTCGGTTTCCTTAACGAGCAGGTCGAATTTTTCGACGGCGGAAGCGCAACGGTTTATGAGCATATAAAGAAGTCGATTGACTTTACGGTTGCCCATATCGGCGCGCACGGTTTCCCGCTGATGCTTAGATCCGACTGGAACGACCAGCTTTTCCGCGTCTGCCGCGAGGGCAAGGGCGAAAGTGTCTGGACCTCCATGCAGTTCGGTCTTTGCCTTAAGGATATGATGAGAATTTGCGAGCTTACGGGCGAAAGCTCCGATAAATATGAGAGACTTTATGAGGAGCAGAAAAAGGCTGTAAATACCAAGGCTTGGGACGGCGAATGGTTCCGCCGCGCGATAATGGATAACGGCAGATATTTAGGCTCAAAGGCTGAGCCTCAGGCAAAAATCTGGCTCAATTCCCAGACATGGTCGGTAATTTCCGGAATGGCAGAGGGCGATAAGGGCAAAACCGCTATGCAGAGCGTTTATGACCTGCTTAACACCGAAATGGGTATTAAGAAAATAGACCCCTCTATTGAAAATTACCCCTCAAAGGAAGATCCGCTTACCAATTATTCAAAGGGCTGCGGAGAAAACGGCGCGGTATTCTGCCACGCAAATACATGGGCGGTAATTGCCGAATGTATGCTTAAAAACGGTGACAGAGCTTATGAATATTATCATCAGCTGCTTCCGATGGTTGCTCAGGAAAAAGCCGGCGAATGGCGCTATAAAGCGGAGCCTTATGTTTATGCTTCGAATATTATGGGACCCGAATCGCTTAATTTCGGACTTGCGAATGTCAGCTGGCTTTCGGGAACCGCCGCTTGGATGTATATTGCCGCAACGCAGTATATTTTAGGCGTTAAGGCTTGCTTTGACGGAATTTCTGTCATACCCTGCATGCCGAGCAAGTGGGATAAGGCGTCGGTTTCAAGGAAATTCAGAGACTGCGTTTATAATATTAGCCTTGTTCCGACCTCGGACGAAGCATATATCGAGGAAGACGGCGAAATTATAAAGGGTAACTTTATAAGACACAAGGACAATGTAAAACAGCGTAATATTACTGTTTATTACAATAAATAAACTGTAGTAAGAAAGCTCCCGACGGTTTTTTAAACCGTCGGGAGCTTTTTAGTGGTGTCTTTAGACGTGGAAAAAATCCCTCGGTTCTACCGAGGGAAGAAAAAAGAGCGGAGCGACAAAAAACAAGGCGAGCTTGATGC
>DBKZ01000070.1:8735-12539 GCA_002297415.1 Ruminococcaceae bacterium UBA737 | reverse complement strand
TCTAAAGGGGAAGCTTGGGTCTCAGCAGAGTCTAAAGTCAGGCTCCCTTCTTTTCGTGTTAGCGAAACAGAGGGGTATTTTTTATATTTTAGATACTAGACGTTTGTATGCCTTTCGGCACGAAAATTAAAGATAAATTGTTTTTAAATCTTACAGCTATCTTTTATTTCTTCCGCTCGAAAAAATTGTATTTTTTCACGGTGAAATAAAGCGGAACTCCGAGAAGCACCACAACCGCCGCTTCGCCAAGCATGACATAAAGCGAGGAAAGCAAAAATCCCGTCTGCTCTCCAACGCTTAAAAAAATCGAAATCTCCGCGCCTACCGTAAATCCGTTTATCACAACCGGCGAAAGCAGGGAAAGAATAGGAATTTCTTTTAATTTTACATTTCTTAACAGATATGTAACGCATGAGGCAGCAAGCGTCGCTCCCGTGCCGAAAATCATATCAATCGGATTAAAAGAGGCGATATTTGAAATAAGACAGCCTACGGTAAGTCCGGGAATTGCCGCAGGGGTAAAAAGCGGCAGAATTGTCAGCGCCTCGGAAACGCGGAACTGAATAGGTCCGTAAGCAAGTCCGAAAATGTTGCTGATAAAAGTAAGCGCTATATATGCCGCCGCTATAACGGCTCCCCAAACTGTATTCATTGTATTTTTCTTAAGCATTTTTATTTTTCCTTATTGTAAATTTTCATAAGCCTTGACCGCAAGCCTGTCGCACCGCTCGTTTTCGGGGTGCCCCGCATGACCCTTGACCCAGACTATATCCACATCGTGAATGTCGGTAAGCCATAAAAGCTCCTCCCAAAGGTCGGGATTAAGAGCGGGCTTTTTGTCCGCCTTTCGCCAGCCGTTTTTCTGCCATGAGCGCGCCCAGCCCTTGCTCAGTCCGTCGCTTACATATTTAGAATCGGTGGTAAGCGTGACATGGCAGGGCTCTTTTAAGGCCTTAAGCCCCATTATAACGGCTGTAAGCTCCATGCGGTTATTTGTGGTGCTTTTTTCTCCGCCCGAAAGCTCGCGTTCGCTTTGTCCGTAACGAAGAACAGCTCCCCAACCGCCTTTTCCGGGGTTGCCCGAGCAGGCGCCGTCGGTAAAAAGCTCAACATGTTTTTTCATTTCTTTCATTTATTTATACCTTCGAAAACAGCCGATAACCTTTCCTAAAATTGCGGGCTTTTCGGGAATAATAGGCTCGAAATCGGGGTTTTCCGGCATAAATATAACAGTTCTGTCGGGCTTTATAATAAGCCTTTTAACGGTCGCACTGTCCTCAATCATACCTATAACAATATCTCCGCTTTTACATGCGGCATTTTTATCGGCGATAACGATATCCCCGTTTAAAATTCCCGCGTTTTTCATGCTTTCGCCCTTGACATTAAGCGCGAAAAGACCCTCGGCGGACTTTGTCGGATAAGGAATATAGTCCTCAATTTCCTCTACCGCCAAAATCGGCTGACCTGCCGTTACCTTGCCTACAAGCGGAACCATAGAGGAATCTCCCTCTTTTTCGATTTTAATGGCTCTTGAAAATCTTGCGTCCCTCGATATGTAGCCCTCTTCCTCAAGCCTGTTTAAAACGGCATGCACCGAAGAGGTGGATTTAATACCCGTTGCCGCGCAGATCTCCCTGACGGTCGGCGGAATGCCCTCGCCCGATTTTTTTACAAGAAAATCATAAACCGCCCTTTGATTTTCGGTAAGCGGTGCCCTTTGCTCTTTCATCGGATTTTCCTCCCGAACATTTATTCGGTTTTATTATAGCATCTTTTTTTATGACTTTCAAGGATTTAAGAAGCTTTAGTGAAAATTTCTTTTATTCCGAGGATTATAAGAAAGCCGCCGAAAATTTTTCCCGCAAGAGCGCCTCCTATAAATTTAAGCGCGAAAATTCCTGCCGCCGCGCCCAAAAGACCGCCGGCCGCAAAGGGCAGAGTTATTTTCCACTTGATTTTTTTCTTTATTGCGTAAATAATAACCGCGAGAGTTCCTATGGGGATAAAAAACAAAAGATTTATTCCCTGAGCCTTAAGCTGAGAGGTGTCGGTGAAAACGGCGAGGTACATTATAAGCACCGCTCCGCCGCCTAAGCCCATACCGCCGATTATCCCTGAAAAAAGCCCTGCTAAAAGGGCGGCGATATTCATTTAAGCAGCAGGCGCACGCCTGCATATATCATAAAAGCTCCGAAAATTCTTTTTAGCCAAAGAGGGGAAATTTTTCTAATAAAAACCGTTCCCAAAAGCGAGCCTAAAAGCCCCGTGGGAATATAAGAAAGGCTGTCGGAAATTTTAACATATCCGCCGTTTAAATACATAAATGCGCTTAAAACCGTTATCGGTAAAATTATGGCAATAGCGTTCGCATGAGCAGACTTCTGGTCAAGTCCGCTCTTTTTAAGCAGAGGAACGGCGACCATGCCTCCGCCCGCGCCGAAACAGCCGTTTACAGCGCCGATAAGAGTGCCGAGTCCGATATTTTTAAAAAGCTTAACTGTTTTTCTTTTCATTTAATTCACCGCTTTTATTTTTGCCTGTTATTTCCGAAATTACACCCAAACAATAAAATATAATAAAAAACTTTTAAAAAACTCTTCTTTTTTAAGGCGCAGTTTGGTATAATAGTAAATAATACCTTTATTGCGTGATAAAAAGACTGCGCAAAAGGAGAAGATAGCTTGTTTATAAATTTATGCGGACTTGATATTGAATACAGTATAACGGGAAGCGGAGATATTCCCGTGATTCTTCTGCACGGGTGGGGCTCTTCGTTTGATGTTTACGGCGGCGTCACAGCGGCATTAAGCGACAGATGCACTCTTTATGCGCTTAATTTCCCGGGATGCAAAAACAGCGAAATTATGAAAGAGCCTTGGACGCTTGACGATTACTGCAGGCTTGTAAAGGAATTCGCGGACAGCTTTGAGATTAAAAATCCCGTAATCATAGGCCACTCGCACGGCGGAAGAACCGCCTTAAAGCTTGCGGCAAGCGGAATTATAAATCCTAGCAAGCTTGTTCTTATCGACAGCGCGGGGCTTATTCCTAAAAAGAGCTTAAAGCAAAAGCTTAAGTTAAAAAGCTTTAAAATGATAAAGGGCGCGCTTTCTTTGCCTGTTATTAAAAATCATTCAAAGGCTTTGCTTGATAAGGCGCGCGCTCATTACGGCTCGGCAGATTACAATGCGGCGCCGCCGGTGCTTAGAAAAACGCTGGTGTCGCTTGTCAACACCGATTTAAGGGATATAATTCCTAATATTAAATGCCCCACCCTTTTAATATGGGGCGATAACGATACCGCAACTCCGCTGTCCGACGGGAAAACGATTGCGTCCTTAATACCGGACAGCGGAATATGCGTGCTTAAAAACACGGGGCATTTTTCCTTTTGCGAAAAGCCCTATGATACCGCGCGTATTCTTCAGAGCTTTATAAACTAAGGGGGAAGCTTTATGGAAAATTATAATGTGATACTTACGGTTGTTTTCACTGCCTTCTGCTTAGCAGGCGCCATGTTTTCTCTTGTCCGCCAGCTTCAGATGCTGCAGCAGAATTCTTATTTTCCGTCAAGGTATTTTAAGTGGTTAAAGGAGTCCTATTTGGTTGAATCGTCTTTATCGGTTGCGGCGTTCGGGCTTTCTTCCATACTTTTCGCTTTCGGATACTATATTTTTATAACCGTGCTTTTTGCGGCGCTGCTTGTCTGGAGAATTTTCAACTGCATTTCGGTCTATAAAAATTCGATTAAGAAAATCGTGTTTACAAAGCGGATAATAAGGCTTTTTGTTTCGGCGGGAC
>DBKZ01000070.1:0-8700 GCA_002297415.1 Ruminococcaceae bacterium UBA737 | reverse complement strand
GTATTACTTAATATCGGAATTTCAAAGACCGCCGATACGGTATTTTTCAATATTTTTTCTTTCCTTTCCTGCCTTACGCCTGTTTTGACCCTTGTTTCTTGGGCACTTACACTGCCTGTTGAGAAAGCCGCGGCGAAGAAATATATTGCCGACGCAAAAAAAAGGCTTGCCGAAAACAGGAATTTAAAGGTTATCGGTATTACGGGGAGCTACGGCAAAACAACCACAAAATTCATTTTAACAAGAATTTTAAGCGAGAAATATAACACCGTCTGCACGCCGCACAGCTTTAACACGCCGATGGGAGTTGTAAGAACGGTGCGCGAGTATCTCCGCCCGAACACCGAAATTTTCGTCTGCGAAATGGGAGCGAAAAATATCGGCGATATAAAAGAGATTTGCGAAATTGTAAATCCGCAGTACGGAATTATAACCGCCGTCGGCGAACAGCACCTTGATACATTTAAATCCATCGATAATATTTTTAAAACCAAATTCGAGTTAAACGATGCGGTACTGAAAAACGGCGGAATCTGCCTTGTAAACGGCGGAAACGAAAACATAAGAACAAGGGTGAAGCCCGATAACAACACGGTCTTTTTCGGAGAAAATACAGACTACCGCGCGGAAAACATAAGCTTTTCAAAAAACGGCACAAGCTTTGACCTTATTTTAAAAAATGACAGAATTCCCGTTTCGACAAGGCTTTTGGGCCGCCACAGCGTTACGGATATTGTAGCTTCTGCAGGCTTAGCGCATATTCTCGGCGTTTCAAATGAGGACATAGCCTTTGCAATTTCCGCACTGAAACCTACCGAGCACAGATTAGAGCTTAAAAAATTCAAAAACGGCTCGCTTATAATTGACGACGCATATAATTCTAACCCCGAGGGCTGTATTGCGGCGGTTGAAACGCTGTCAAACTTTGATACAAAGAAAAAAGCCGTTATAACCCCGGGTCTTATAGAGCTCGGCGAAAAGGAGCATGACTGCAATTTCAATTTCGGCACCGCATGCGCCAAAACCTGCGATTTTATAATTCTTGTAGGCGAAAGGTATTCGGCACCTGTAAAAGAGGGCGCTTTGAAATCGGGATTTGACAAAGAAAAGCTTTTTGAAGCAAAGAGCTTTTCACAGGCGCTCGAAATATTTTTAAATCTTGCGGACGATAACACCGTCTGCCTGCTTGAAAACGATTTACCCGATAACTATTTAAAATAAAACTTTAAGTGAGGTCTTTTCTGATGAAAACAAACATGGCGGTATTTTTCGGTTGCCGCTCGGTAGAGCATGAGGTTTCTGTAATTTCCGCCGTTCAGGCGATGAACGCAATTGACCGCAGTAAATACGAGGTCATTCCCGTTTATGTAACAAAGGACGGCGAAATGTTTACTTCTCCTTTGCTTTTTGATATTGAAAGCTTTAAGGGAAATCTTGACGAGCTTGTAAAAAAATGCGAGCAGGTAACCTTTATAAGGCTTAAAAACAAAACCGTTATGAGAACTCTTGTTTCCGGTTTTTTTAAGAAAAGCAAGGATACCGTTATCGATTTGGCATTTCCTATCGTTCACGGAACAAACTGCGAGGACGGAACAATGGCAGGCTATTTTGAGTTTTTAAATCTGCCGTATATCAGCTGCGATATAATTTCAGCCGCTGTAGGAATGGATAAGGCGGTATTTAAAAGCGTTCTTAAATCGGCGGGTCTGCCCGTGCTTGACTGTATGACCTTCCGTTCAAGAGAGTATAGCGCCGACAAGGAGCATTTTATCAAGGCGATAGGAGAAAAAATAGGCTATCCGCTTATTATAAAGCCCGCAAATTTAGGCTCAAGCGTAGGAATTACTAAGGTTAATAACGAAACCGAGCTTGAAAGCGCAATTTCCCTTGCTTCGTCCTTTGCGGAAAAAATTCTCGCCGAAAGAGCGGTTGAGAATTTAAGGGAAATAAATTGCTCTGTTTTAGGCGACGCGGACAGCTGTATCGCAAGCGTTTGCGAGGAGCCTTTTATGCACGATGAAATTCTTTCCTATGCGGATAAATACGAGGGAAATTCAAAATCAAAGGGAATGGCTTCCTTAGGCAGAAAAATTCCTGCCGATATAAGCGAGGAGCTTTCAGAAAAGATAAGAGCGCTTTCTGTAAAAATTATGAAAGCGACGGGATCGAGCGGAGTTGTAAGAATAGATTATCTTTTGGACTCTGAGTCGGGAGAGGTTTTTGCAAACGAGATAAACACTATCCCGGGTTCTCTCGCATTTTACCTTTGGGAAGCTTCGGGAATTAAATACACCGAGCTTATTGACAGGCTTGCGGATATCGCCTTTAAAAGACAAAGAAACCGCGATAACCTCACATTTACGATAAAAACAAATATCCTCTCCGGAGCAAGCTTCGGCTCAAAAGGGTCTAAGGGGTCTAAATTTTCATGACAAAGCTTTTAATGAGGCTTTTTGTAAAAAAAGGCGCAGATGAGCGCCAAAGCGTGGGAACGCTCGGCTCGGCAGTAGGCATTGTCTGCAATTTTCTGCTTTTTGCAATAAAGCTTGCAGTAGGCTTTGCGGCGTCGAGTATTTCGGTGATTGCGGACGGACTTAACAACCTTTCCGATATGGGCTCTTCGGTTATAACGGCTATCGGCTTTAAGCTGTCTGCCAAGCCTGCCGACAGAGAACACCCCTTCGGACACGGAAGAATGGAATATATCTCCGCTTTTACGGTTTCGTTTATCATTCTTACCGTTGGCGCGGAGCTGTTTATAAACTCGGTAAAACAGCTTATAAACGGAGAAAAAACACCTGAATGTCCTTTTATTTTATTTGCGGTGCTTGCCGTTTCGGTCATAATTAAGCTTTGGATGTATTTCTTTAACCGAAAGCTTTCAAAGAAAATCGATTCCGCGGCGCTTCTGGCTACGGCATCTGACAGCTTAAACGATTGCTTTACAACATCTGCCGTTCTGCTTTCAGCCGTGATACTTAAAATTTTCCCCGATATCCCGTTCGACCTTGACGCGGTGATAGCCATAGGAGTTTCCGCGTTTATCATAAAATCGGGAATTTCCTCGTTAAAGGACACCTTAGGTGAAATTTTGGGCACGCCGCCCGGCGCAGAGGAAATTAAAAGCATTGAAAACGAAATAATGAAGTTCGATGGATTTTTGGGAATTCATGACCTTATTGTTCATAACTACGGGCACGGGCGCGAATTCGCCTCGGTTCATGTTGAGGTTCCGCAGAATGTAAATCTTGCCGAGTGCCACGAAAAGGTAGATTTATGCGAGAAAGTTGTCAGCGAAAAAACGGGCGTTAATCTTGTTATACATATAGACCCTGTCGACACCGACGATGAAAATGTCGCGAAAACAAAAGAAGAAATTTCAATAATTGTTAAAGCAATTGATTCAAGGCTTTCGATACATGATTTTCGGATGACGCCTGCCGGCAAGCTTAATACCAACCTGATTTTTGATATTGTTATTCCGAGCGACTTTAAAATGAAACCCGATGAGCTTAAAAAAGCCGTAGGTCTTGAGGCAAAAAAGATAAATTCCACATATAACTGCATAATTACGATAGACCACGACTTTACGGGTGAATTATAAAATTAGGTAAAATAAAAATATTGCTTTATTTTATTAACTGAAAATCAAAATACAATTTAAATACTCAAAAAATTACCGAATAAATTAAATAAATATTGACTAAACGCGCATTTTTGATTATAATATCTACTATGAAAATTTGAAAAAAGGAATGTTTTTAGATGAAAAAGTTTTTAGCACTTACTATGAGCGTTCTTATGGTTGCGGCTGCATTTGCAGGCTGCGGAACCAAGAAGGACGATTCTTCAAAAGGCGACAAGAAATCCTCAAAGGTTTGGGTCATTGCTACCGATACCGCGTTCAACCCCTTTGAGTATACCGATGCTTCGGGCAACTTCGTAGGAATAGATGTTGATGTTCTTGCGGCTATCGCAAAGGATCAGAAATTTGAATACAAGCTTAATTCTCTCGGCTGGGACGCTTCAATTGCCGCTTGTCAGGCAGGTCAGGCGGACGGAATGATCGCCGGCGCTTCCATCACCGAAAAGAGAATCAGCGAAGGCTGGATATTCTCTGACGGATATTACACCGCAACTCAGTGCATGACCGTTGCAAAGGACTCCGATATCAAATCATTTGATGACCTTAAGGGTAAGACCGTAGCTGTTAAGACCGGTACAATGGGTGCTTCTTATGCTGAAAGCCTTAAGGATAAATACGGATTTAATATTACATATCTTGAGGATTCTCCGACAGTTTATCAGACCGTTATCGGCGGTCAGGCAGCGGCGCTCTTCGAGGATACCCCTGTTATGAAGGCTTCTATCAAAACCGGAAACCTTGCGCTTAAGGTTGTTGACGGCTCTGAAAACGAAGGCGCTCCTTACGGACTTGCAATCTTTAATAAAGACAATCAGGAATTCCTTGACCTTTTCAATGCAGGTCTTAAGAATATCAAGGCAAGCGGAGAATACGATAAGATTATCGAAAAGTATCTCGGTTAAGACTTGATTTGACAGCTCGTTAAAGCTGTTTAACTTATTTAAAATATGGTTGCGGAGCACCGTAGAAAAAAATACGGTGTTCCGCTTTTGTCACGAAAGGAGGAACCGTTCCGATGTGGAGTATTATTACCGATTACGGACATTTGCTTTTGCAGGCTATGGGCAAAACGCTTTTGCTTGCTCTTTGCGGTCTGTTTTTTGCCTGCATTTTAGGACTTTTCTTCGGAATTTTAAGCGTTCTAAAAAGCAAGGTAAGCAGAGCAATTGCCACTGTCTTTGTCGATATTATACGAGGCGTCCCGATGATAGTCCTCGCTTTCTTCATTTATTTCGGTATCCCTTATTTTTTCAAAAACTATCTTAATTCGCCTATCACCTTTACGGGTCTGCAGGCAGGCACGATTGCGCTTGCGCTCAACTGCGGTGCTTATATGGCGGAAATCATAAGAGCAGGTATTCAGTCTGTAGACAAGGGACAGATGGAGGCCGCAAGAAGCCTCGGTCTTCCCTATTCAAAGGCTATGAGCAAGGTTGTTATGCCGCAGGCTATCAAAACCATGATTCCGAGCATAATAAATCAGTTTATCATAACTTTGAAGGATACCTCGATTCTTTCTGTTATCGGATTCCCCGAGCTTGTAAACAGCGCAAAGAATATAATTTCGGTAACCTTCAAGTCCTTCCAGACTTGGCTTATAGTCGGAATTATGTATTTCATAATCATTGAAATCCTTTCAAAGATTGCAAAGAAGCTTGAAAGGAGGCTTAACCGTGGCCGTTAACAGAGACAATGTAAAAATCCATGTTGAGTCGCTTAAAAAATATTTTGATAAATTAAGCGTTCTCGAAAATATTTCAACCGATATTTATGAGGGTGAGGTTGTTGTAATCATAGGCCCCTCGGGCAGCGGAAAATCAACATTTCTGCGCTGTATGAACAGGCTTGAGGATATTACCGACGGTACCGTTATTGTGGACGGTTACAACATCTCCGACAAAAAGGTTGATATAAACAAGGTAAGAGAAAATATCGGAATGGTATTTCAGCATTTCAATCTTTTCAAAAATCTTTCTGTTATAGATAACCTTATGCTCGCTCCTGTTCAGCTTAAAAAGAAAACAAAGGCTGAGGCAAGAGAGCTTGCAATGATTATGCTTAAAAAGGTCGGACTTGAGGATAAGGCGGATGTATTCCCGTCAAAGCTTTCGGGCGGTCAGAAGCAGAGGGTGGCGATTGCCCGCGCGCTTTGCATGAACCCCGATATTATGCTTTTTGACGAGCCTACAAGCGCACTCGACCCCGAAATGGTCGGCGAGGTTTTGAATGTTATGAAGCAGCTTGCGGCTGACGGAATGACAATGGTTATCGTTACCCATGAAATCGGCTTTGCAAGAGAGGTTGCGGACCGAGTTATATTTATGGACGGCGGATTTATCGTCGAAGAGGGCACTCCAGACGAGGTTATAAACCACCCCAAGGCTCAAAGAACAATAGATTTCCTTAATAAGGTTTTATAAAATAATATTTTTGCCGACAGCTTTTGCTGTCGGCTGTTTTTTTGATTGATAATATCAAAAATCCGGAACAATACCCTCCTGTTTCGTTTACGCGAAAAGGAGGGAGTCTTTCTTTAGTTTCGCAGAAACCAAAGCTTCCCCTAAAGACTACAGGGGAAGTGGATTTGCCGTAGGCAAAGACGATAGGGTTTGGTTATATTAAGTGCCGTAAGGCACACATTGGTCTAATATCTAATGTCTAACATCTAAAATCTAATATATCATACTTGAAAAAATAAGATGTTTATAGTATAATATTTGCGTATTTTGATCGGCTTAAAAGCCGGAGGGAGTAAAAAGAATATGGTTAAAGCAGTAGTAGGCGCAAACTGGGGAGACGAGGGCAAGGGCAAAATTACCGATATGCTCGCGACAAACGCTGATATCGTCGTAAGATTTCAGGGCGGTGCAAATGCAGGGCATACAATTAAGAACAATTACGGTAAATTTGCTCTTCATACACTTCCGTCGGGAGTTTTCAATCCGAATGTTGTAAACTGTATCGGAAACGGCGTAGCACTTGATGTTGATAAGTTGCTTGAAGAATATCACAGCATAGTTGAAGCAGGCGTTCCGGCTCCTAAGCTTATGATATCTCCGAGATGTCAGATGGTTATGCCTTATCATGTGCTTTTTGATGTCTATGAAGAGGAAAGACTCGGCAAGGCAAGCTTCGGCTCTACAAAATCGGGTATCGCTCCTTTTTATTCGGATAAATATGCGAAAATCGGATTTCAGGTATGCGATCTGTTCGATGAAAAGGCTTTAAGAGAAAAGCTTGAAAAAACTTTAGAGGTTAAAAATATCCTTATTGAAAACCTTTATCATAAGCCCGCGCTTGACGCTGATGAAATATTCAATAAAATGCTCGAATGGAGAGACGGAATAAAGGATTTCGTCGGCGATGTAAGAGAGCTTTGCTATAATGCGGACAAGCAGGGCAAGACAATTCTTCTTGAAGGTCAGCTCGGCACCTTAAAGGATGTTGACCACGGAATTTATCCTATGGTTACATCTTCTAATACTATAGCGGCTTACGGCGCAGTAAGCGCAGGACTTCCGCCCTATTCCATAAAGGAAATTTATACCGTTATCAAGGCTTATTCCTCTGCGGTAGGCGCGGGAGCATTCGTAAGCGAAATCTTCGGCGATGAGGCAAAAGAGCTTCGCGACCACGGCGGAGACGGCGGAGAATACGGTGCAACAACCGGCAGACCGCGCAGAATGGGCTGGTTTGACTGTGTTGCCACCCGTTACGGCTGTGAGGTACAGGGAACTACCCACGGTGTTCTGACTGTTGTTGACGCACTTGGATATTTAGACGAGATTAAGGTCTGCGTAGGCTATGAGATAGACGGAAAGGTTACAAAGAATTTCCCTGTTACCGCCGACCTTTACAGAGCAAAGCCGGTACTTAAAACCCTTAAGGGCTGGAAATGCGATATTTCGGGAATTAAAGAATATTCAAAGCTTCCCGAAAACTGCCGCAATTATATAGAATTTATCGAAAAGGAAATCGGCTTTAAAATAGCTTTGGTTTCAAACGGCCCCGCAAGAGAAAATATTATAGTAAAGGAATAATTTCATGAATTTTACACCTGTTGACAATTCGGGCAGAGTGGACGGATTTTGTCTTATAAAAACGGTCGATAAAAAGACCTCTTCAAAGGGCGATTCTTATCTTGATATGACCCTTACCGATTCGGACGGGGAGATAAACGCTAAGCTTTGGCGGTATAACCCTGCCGAGCACGGAGAATATAAGGCAAATGAAATTGTCAAGATCCGAGGAACTGTATCTGAGTATAACGGCTCGGATCAGCTCAAAATTGAGCGGATAAGAATAGCAAACGATGCAGATAATATAAATATCGAGGACTTTGTTCCGACTGCCGATTATTCATCTGCGCAGATGTATGATGAGATTATAAGGATAGCGTCCGAATTTGAGGATGAGGAGCTTAAAAGGCTTTTAACGGCGATTTATGAGGACAACCGCAAGGCTCTGCTTTACTGGCCGGCGGCATTCAAGCTTCATCATGCCGTCCGCGGAGGACTTCTTATGCACACGCTTTCAATTGTCAGAATGTGCGAGGATGTCTGCAGGCTCTATCCTTTTGTTGACAGGGACCTTTTAATCTGCGGAGCAATGCTTCACGATATTTCAAAAACCGAAGAATTCATTGTAAGCGAGAGCACGGGACTTGCCGAGGGCTATTCGGTTCAGGGAAATCTTTTGGGTCACCTTACAATGGGCGCTAAAAAGGTTGCTTTTTATGCCGATAAATTAGGGATAAGCGAAGAAAAATCAATGCTTGTTCAGCACATGATATTATCTCACCACGGAGTTCCCGAATTCGGAGCGGCGGTTATGCCGATGTTTATAGAAGCCGAGCTTTTAAGCGAGCTTGACCTGCTTGATTCGAGAATTTATGAAATGCGCGAGGCGCTTCTTAATACAAATGTCGGCGAATTTTCGCAGAGGGTTTGGGCTTTAGATAACAGAAAGCTCTATAATCACGGAAGAAAAGACCTAAAAAATCAAAAAGTAAAATTATTTTAAAAGGAGAAAACAAGTTTGAAACAAAATGAGTA
>DBKZ01000087.1:14273-34538 GCA_002297415.1 Ruminococcaceae bacterium UBA737 | reverse complement strand
GAAGACGGGAACCCTTTTGTCTAAAGGGGAAGCTTGGGTTTGTGCTGAAACTAAAGAAAAGGCTCCCTTCTTTTTTCGGTGAAACCGAAAAACAGAGGGGAGCTGTCGCGCTTTATGCGCGGCTGAGGGGTATTTTTTAGATTTTAGACATTAGACCAATGTATGCCTTGCGGCACGGATTTAGATGTTTATTCCTCAAACCTTTTATCGAACACTATTTTTATTTCGGTGCCCTTATCAAGCTCGCTTGAAACGGATATTTCTCCGCCGAGGCTCAGCGCGATATGCTTTACGATTGAAAGACCCAAGCCTGTTCCGCCGCTTGATTTCGAGCGGCTTTTATCGACTCTGTAAAATCTTTCGAAAATCCTGTCGGTCTTATCTTTAGGAATGCCTATTCCGGTATCCTTAACACAAACAAACGGCTTGCCGTTTTCGGTGCCTGTTATTATCTCGGCGCTTCCGCCGTCGCGGTTATATTTAACCGCATTGTCGCAAAGATTGTAAATCATTTCGAAAACAAGAGATTTTCCGCCTTTAATTTCTGCTTTTTCGCCTGTAAGCTTAAGCTTTATCTGCTTTTTATCGGCAACAGGGCTTAAGCTTTTTATTACATCCTCGGAAATTTCGTTTAAGTCGACCGTTTCGGCGTCCTCGGGGCTTTCCTGTTCCTCGTCAAGCTGAGAAAGCTTTATAATATCGTTTACAAGGGTTATAAGCCTTGCCGCTTCGGTGTTGATGTCCGCCGCAAAGCCCTTTATGTCTTCTTCCTTGACAATTCCGTTTTTCATCATATCGGAAATTCCGAGAATCGAGGTAAGCGGGGTTTTAAGTTCATGGGAAACATTTGCGGTGAATTCCCGTCTTAATTTTTCGCGCTTTTCCTTTTCTGTCACATCGACTACCAGCACTGCCGCTCCGCAGGCTGTACCGTTTTCGTCGAAAACGGGATTTGCGGTTACTTCGTAATTCTTTCCGCCAACGTTTAGCAGACTGTCGCTCTTTTCGTTTTCACGGATATTTTCGAGGGTCTTTCTGAAGCTTTCGTCACGGCAAAGGGTAAGAATATTATTGCCGTCAATATCCGAATCGGAGCCGAAAATCTTTTCAAAGCCCGAGTTGTGCATTATAACATTTCCGTTTTTATCGGTAAGGCATAAGCCCTCGGTCATATTTTCCGCAATGGTGTCAAATTCAAGCCTGCTTCTTTTAAGCTCGGCAATTTGATGCCTTATTTTTTTGTTCTGGTCGTTTATCTTTGTTATAAAGGGAGACAGCTCGTCGTAAGCGTTATTGTATTCGGGGGTGTCAAGATTCATATTATTTATAGGCTTGACGATTTTCTTGGATATTATATCCGCGAGCACCGCCGCGAGTATCACCGTCATAACGGCGATTGCGCAGATTGCGGGGAACAGACCCGAAATTACCGCAAGCAGGCTCATTGCGTCCTCTGAAACTCTGAGAACATTTCCGTCTTTGAGCTTTAAAGCGTAATAACAGGTCTTGACGCCCAAGGTCTCCGAGCGCCTTATATCGTAGCCCTCGCCGTTTTTAAGCGCGTTTTTTACTTCCTTTCGCTTTGCATGGTTTCCCATTTCGGAAGCCTTAGCCTTATTGTCGAAAAGAACCTTGCCGTCCTTTGAAATAAGGGTTACTCTTTCCTTTATTCCCTCATAAGTCATAAGCTCGCTTTCATCGGCGTTTCGGCTTATGATTTCAGCCTTGCTTTCGAGCGAGGATTTTAAAGCATCGTCATACATCTGATACTGAACGCCCACAAAAAATACAAGGCATGCCGCAAGGGTAAGCACCGATGAAAACAGAATTCCGCGATTGATTTTTTTAGTCATAAATATCCCTCCGTCATGCTATTTTATAGCCTATTCCTCTTACGGTCTCAATAAGCTCGCCGCAGGATTTAAGCTTGGTTCTGAGTGTTTTTATATGTACGTCGACCGTCCTGCTCTCGCCGTCATAATCATAGCCCCAGATTTCTTCGAGCAGTCTGTCGCGCGTTAAAACGGTTCCGCGGTTTTTAAGTAAGAGACAGAGCATTTCGAATTCCTTTAACGTAAGCGAAACCTCCTCGTCCTTTACCTTTACGATATGCTTTGACGGGCAGACATAAAGCTCGCCCGCGCTGTATTCCTCGACGGATTTCGAGGTGCGTCTTAAAAGCGCCTTTATCCTTGAAATCAGCTCCATTGTGCCGAACGGCTTTGTGATGTAATCGTCCGCACCGTTGTCAAGCCCTGTCACCTTATCGTATTCGCTTGATTTCGCTGTAAGAAAGATTACGGGAATCTGAGCGGTCTCGCTCCTTTTTTTGAGCCATGAAAGCACCGAAATGCCGTCCTCCTCGGGCAGCATTATATCAAGCAAAACAAGCTTGGGCGCTTTCTTTTCGACCGCCGCCTTAAACTGCGACGGCAGTCCGAAGCCCTCAGCCTCAAAGCCTGTCTGATTAAGCGCGTAAATAACAAATTTTCTTATGCTCTCGTCATCTTCCAAAAGATAAATCACATCAGAAACCTCCCGTTGTCTTAAAATCTTAAAATCCGTGAACTCCGGTTACGGAATATCCGACCCAGCCCGCGATATTTACGGCATGGTCGCCTATTCTTTCGAGATATTTCGCAATCATCAAAATATCTATGCAGAATTCTCCGTTTTCTTTGTCCGTGGATATAAGGTTTACGATTTCGTCCTTAATGCAGTCAAACAGATTGTCGACCTTATCGTCATAATCGTTTACCGCTTTGGCAAGTGTAAGGTCCTTTTTAACAAAGGAATCCACACTGTCGGTAACCATTTTTATTACAGCGGTTGCCATATCCCTGATATGGATATCGCCGCTTATTTGTCCCTTTTTGATAAATTTTGTAATCTCCGCAATATCCGCCGCCTGATCGCCTATTCTTTCCATATCGGAAATCATTTTAAGCGCCGAGGATATATATCTTAAATCACGGGCGACCGGCTGCTGCTGCAAAATAAGCTTCATGCAGACGGCTTCAATGTCTCTTTCTTTTTGATTTATTTCGTTTTCGGTTGCAAAAACCTTTTCGCAAAGCTTTTCGTCCGAATCGAGCAGGGCTTTAACCGCCGCCGAAATAGCGTCCTCGCAAAGAGCGCCCATTGTGATTATTTCAAGATTTAATTTTTCAAGCTGGCTGTCAAATTTATTTCTCATAAAAATTTCGTCTCCTTTTATATCAGCCGAATCTGCCGGTAATATAGTCTTCCGTTCTCTTGTCCTTAGGGTCTGAGAACATAGCCTCGGTCTTTGAAAACTCAATAACCTCGCCTAAAAGGAAAAATGCGGTGTAGTCCGAAATTCTTACAGCCTGCTGCATATTGTGGGTTACCATGATTATAGTATACTTCTTTTTAAGCTCCGCCGCAAGGTCTTCTATTTTCGAGGTTGAAATCGGGTCCAACGCACTCGTCGGCTCGTCCATCAAAAGCACCTCGGGCTTAACCGCAAGAGCCCTTGCAATACACAGCCTCTGCTGCTGACCGCCCGACATCGCAAGCGCGCTTTTTTTAAGAACATCCTTTGTTTCGTCCCAAATTGCGGCGCTTTTTAAGGATTCCTCAACGATTTCGTCAAGCTTAGCCTTAGAATGTATTCCGTGGGTCCTCGGTCCGAAAGCGATATTGTCATAAATCGACATCGGAAAAGGATTAGGCTTCTGAAACACCATTCCGACCCTTTTTCTTAAAAGGTTTACATCCATATCCTTATATATGTTATCCTTATCGAGCAGAATTTCGCCCTCAATTCTGCACCCCTCGACAAGGTCGTTCATTCTGTTCAGCGTTTTAAGCAGGGTTGATTTTCCGCAGCCCGACGGGCCTATAAAAGCGGTAATCTTATTAGCCTGCATACCGAGATTTATATTTTTAAGAGCTTTAAAATCATTATACCATAAATTAAGGTTATTAACAGTGAATTTATCCATATTTTTTTACCCTTTCTTTGCCGAAACCTTTTTGGCGAGGAAGCCCGAGAGAATATTTATCAGCAAAACCATTATAATAAGCACTACAGCCGTGGCATAAGCCTGTTCCATATAAAGCCCTTCGCTTAAAAGCGCGTACATGTGAACCGAAAGGGTTCTGCCGCTTGATAAAATGTTTTTCGGTATTCCCGCAACCGTACCCGAGGTATATATAAGCGCGGCGGTCTCGCCGACAATTCTTCCTACGGAAAGAATTATTCCCGATAAAATTCCCGGGACTGCCGAGGGAAGAACAACCTTAAAAACGGTTCTCAGTCTTCCCGCGCCCAAACCGAAGCTTCCCTCTCTGTAAGAATCGGGAACAGATAAGAGCGCTTCCTCTGTCGTTCTCATCATTGTGGGAAGTATCATTATAGCAAGCGTTAACGCGCCCGACAGCATCGACTGCTGAAATTTACAGGCTATAACAAAGACGAGGTAGCCGAAAAGTCCGTAAACAATAGAGGGGATTCCCGCGAGGGTTTCGGTTGTAGTTCTTACAAGCTTTACAAGCGGATTGCCTTTTTTTGCATACTCGGTAAGATACACCGCCGAAAATACACCGATAGGAACGGCTAAAATCAGCGACATCAGCGTTAAGGTCAAGGTATTTATAATCGCCGGCATCATAGAAACATTTTCGCTTGTATATTTCCACGCAAATAGCGAGGGCTTAATATTAGGAATTCCCTTTATAAGAATGTAAGCTATAAGAAATACCACAACCGCCGCCGTGATGACAGCCGCCGTCCATGTAAGCAGGAAAACTATGAATGAAAGCGGATGATTAAGGCGGTTTTTAAGTCTTTGTTTAAAAGAAGTGTAATTAACTGAGGTTTTAACATTTTCCATTATTTTTTCTCCTTCTTTGCAAGCGAGAAAAGAAGATTTATTATAAGAATGAAAACAAATAGTACTAGCGCGGTCGCAATCAGGGCTTCGCGGTGAAGGTCGGTTGCGTATCCCATTTCAAGCACGATATTTGAAGTAAGCGTTCTAACGCCGCTAAGCAGACTTTTAGGTATAATCGCCTGATTTCCCGCAACCATATTAACCGCCATTGCTTCGCCTATGGCGCGGCCGAGACCTAATATCACGCCTGCCGTAATTCCCGATTTTGCCGCGGGAAGAACAGCAAGGAATGTGCTTCTCTCATGAGTGGCACCGAGAGCCAAGGCTCCCTCATAGTAGCTTTCGGGAACGGCTCTTATCGCCGCCTCGGAAACACTGATTATTGTCGGAAGAATCATAATTCCGAGCATAATCGAGGCCGTAAGCACACCCTTTCCGCTTCCGCCGAAAAGGTTTTGCATAACGGGGACTATAACGACAAGTCCGAAAAATCCGTAAACAATAGAGGGGATTCCGGCAAGCAGGTCAACCGCGGGCTTAAAGACCTTATAAAGCTTATCGGGGCAGAATTTCGCAAGAAACACCGCGCATAAAAGCCCTATCGGCACTCCTATAACAACCGCTCCCGCGGTTACATAAATACTGCCTATTATCATCGGAAGAATTCCGAAAATATTTTGCAACGGTTTCCAGTCAAGACCGAGTAAAAATTCCTTAACGCCTATTTTGCCGATTGTGGGAATTCCGTTTGCAAAAAGGAAAAAGCATATTAAAATTACGGCGAGTATCGAAACGCAGGCACAAACGGCAAATACAACGCGCATTGCGTTTTCTTTGAATGACTGTAATTTAGTGTTCATAATGTCTCCGATATGGCAAAGCTCTCTGCTTTTTATTTGCAGAGAGAAAGCCCAATTTGTTATTTGTTTTATTTAAGCTCGCTCCAGAGGGTGATAGAGCCTGTATAGATTTCCTTTATCTGTTCAGAGGTGATGTCGGTTTTATCGTTTTCTTTGTTTACGATTACCGCAATTCCGTCAAGAGCAATCTTTGTATCGGTAAGACCTGCGGATTTTTCCGAGTCCTTAACCTCTCTTGAAGCCATGCCGATATCATAGATACCGTCTATTGCGCCCTTCATACCTGAGGTCGAATCGTTCTGCTGAACATCTATTGTTACATCGGGGTTGAGCTTAACATAAGCTTCCTTAAGCTTTTCCATAACCGGTGTTACCGAAGAAGAACCGCCTACCGAAATCTTACCCTTAAGATTTGCGGCTGTATAAGCTCCGCTGTTGCCCTCACTGATGTAGCCGTTTTTCTCAACTATCGCCTGACCGTCGGCGCTTAAGATAAACTTGATAAAGTCGGCGGCAATTCCTTTTGCCTCGCCCTTTGTCGCTATATTAAAAGGTCTTGCTACCTTATAGGTTCCGTTTTTAACATTCTCGGCTGTAGCCTCGCTGCCGTCGACCTTAAGCGCCTTTACCTTTTTTTCATCATAAGAGCCTAAAGAAATGTATCCGATTGAAGATTTGTTTCCCTGAACTGTTGTAATCATAACTGAGGTTGAGTTTGTGGTTTCTGCCGAGGAGATTGTTTTGTCTACCTTGTTTCCGTCCTCGTCCTTTTCCTCAATTCCCGTAAGCTCGATAAAAGCTCCTCTTGTTCCCGAGCCCTCTTCACGGGTAAGAACCGTAATGTTGTCGTCGATTTTTGCTTTTGTTCCGCTGTCCTTCGCAGAGCCGCATCCTGCAAGCGCTCCTATAGTCATAATTGCGGCAAGTGACAGACTTAAAATTTTTCCTGTTTTCATTTTTTTCATCCTTTCTTGTTTTCTGCCCTTATTATATTGCTCGTTTGTTAAGTCTGTAATCACAAAAAAGTTAAATTTAGGTAAAAAAAGAGACCGCAGTATTTTTTGCTGCAGTCTCTGAGCGTCAGTTTGTATACCTGAAATATGTCGGCGAATGTCCCGAATTTCCGCAAATTTCCTATTGACTTTTAACGAATGACAGCATATAATATAAATGCAAGGAGTAATCTATGCAGTGGAATGAGCACTTAAAGTTGTGGTCATTGAGGAGACGGTAAAAACCTCAATCAATTTAAATACCTATATGGTATTTGAGGTCGACAACCGACAGAAACTTGTTGTAGTCATTGAGGAGACGATAACAACCTCAATCAATTTAAATGCCTATATGGTATTTGAGGTCGACAACCGACAGAAAAACTCATATAAGAAAAGGGCAGGATATGTTCCTGCCTTTCTTTTTTAAGGGGAATGTAAATGCGAACAGCAAGACCGTTGAAAGATAAAGATAAGAAAAGAATTATCAGTTATCTTGAAGTTGCAGCACCTAAATATAAAAAATATTATTTGGGCAGAAGTTTTAATATAATATGCGATGATTTTTGTGAGTACAATGTTGTATTTACAAAAAATAAATTTTTACATCTTACAGGGCTTAAAATTAAAGGAAACGAAGAAGATTTTTTTAAAAATTGTTTAACCGGAAAAATATCGATCGAACAAATAAATAATATTCAAAAATATAATTTAAATACAATATATAAAAAATGTAAGCGTTTATCAAAATTTGATTCTTTTCTATATGCTTCAACATCTACTACACTATTTCTTGAAAATTTACATACAAACACATTTAACTTTCCTGTTGCAATAAATAATGTTGAATTGGATACATGTATTTGTTTTAATGACGATATTTTAACCGCATCCTCTTTAAGAACATCATCTAATTCTTATAATGCTGATAAAAGCAAAAAGATTATTTGTATTCTGTCTAAAAAATACGAAGAAGAAAAATATTCGCAAATTAACTATATTTCAAGTTCAAAAGAAATAATTTCAAATATAGAAGGAATTAAAGAAAGAATCCATATAGATTTATTAAAAAGAATAATTACATGATTCTTTGTTTTAGAAAAGACCTACTTTCAGGTCTTTTCCTTTTTGGTAAAATCAGATTGTAATTATAAAAAATTACAGTCTGTCCGAAAGATTTAATCCAATGCAAAGAGAAATGAAGGTTTCCGCGAAGGTTTCGGGGCTGTCGATATCAATGCCGAAATCCTCGCGGATTTTTTTAAGCCTGTAAGAAACGGTGTTGCGGTGGGTAAAGAGCCTCTCTCCCGTCCGATTTAAGGAGCGGCCGCATATTATATATGTATAAAGCGTTAATGCAAGCTCGGCGGAATTCTTTGAATCGTAATTTAAAAGCTCTTTTATATTTTGAGACATAAATCCGAAGCTTTCATAAACCGAGGATAAAGCAACCTTTAGCGCATGATCCTCATAATATTCTACAAACGGCGGCTGTTTTTCGGCTTTCAGCTTTTCAAGCGCGGTATTTAAGGCGAAAAAGTCTCTTTTGAGGTCATAAAGTCTTTCAATTTTATTTGAAATCATAACCGCAAGTCCGAAGCTTTCAGCCAGCTTTTTTAAATCGCCGAAATCATGGTCAAAATGAAGAAAAACAATCATTTTTCCGTTATAGAAAAAGGGCAGAGAGGCATGGAACATATCAGAAATATCGCTCTTTAAAAATCGGGCTTCGTTTTTATCCTTAAGGCTTTCTGAAAAATCAATAAGCGCAAATCTTTCGGGCGAAAAATTATTTAAAAATGTTCCGGATGTTCGGAGCTTAAAGGTTTCTGAGTCCGAAAAATTCCCGTCAAGCAAATCTATCAGAATTTCCTCTGCCGTGTCTGACGGCTGACTGTATGAACGGCGCTCCGAAAAGAACTGCTTTGAAATAAGCCTTTCGGTAAATTCCGTATTCTTTTCGGGTAATTTTTTGTTTTCCGGCACAACATAAACCGCATAGCCTAAGAAAATATCCGAAAAGCTTAAGGGTCTTACAATATAATCATAGTGCCCAATACTCAGCGTTGCGTTTCCCGTACCCGGTGAAATCTCGGCGCAAATATTCATCGGCAGCTTGCTGTGCATAACCGTCTTTTTATAGTCCTCGTCCGTAAACCCACCGCTTTCGAAATGGGAGACTAAATGGAAAGCGTTGTCGCAGATAAGAATCCTGCAGTCAAGATATGCCGCGGCGGCCTCGGTAAGAGAATCAAGCGAATTACTGCTTAAAAATGCGTCTAAAAGATATTTGCTGTTCATAAGCGCCTCTTTCTTGTGCTGTGAGCACAATTGACTTTGCATTTATTATACTCCGAATACATTGAAAAAGCAATACCTTGTGCTATAATATAGGCGTAAACAAAAAGAGGACCCGAAAGGGCCGGATGAGTTTACAAAATAAATTCAAAATTATTTCGGAGGTATTTATATGTTTGAACTCAGACCTTACGGACGCAAAAATAATTCACTTTACAATCCTTTCCGCGAAATGGACGAATTTGAAAACAAATTTTTCTCGAATCCTTTCGGATTTATGGATTCTCCTCTTGAGGAATTCAAAACCGATATCAAAGACGAGGGCGATCATTACGAATTGATTGCCGATCTTCCGGGATTTGACAAAAAGGACATTAAGCTTGATGTAAACGGCGATACGCTTACCGTTTGTGCCGAGCGCCATTCGGAGCATGAGGAAAAGGACAAAAAAGGCAAATATGTCCGCTGCGAGCGCTCTTACGGCTCTTACAGCAGAAGCTTTGATTTAACAAAGGTTAATGCCGATGAAATCAAGGCAAAATATGAAAACGGTGTTTTAAAGCTTACAATGCCTAAGAAAACACCTGAGATTGAAAAATCTCATAGGCTTGAAATTGAGTAAAGCAAAATTTTCGCCCATCGGTTTTGCCGATGGGCGAGTTTTTTTAATTTATAAAATTTCTTTATCGAGAATTTTGATTGCCGCCGCCGTGGCTCTTTTTTGAGTTGTGTACTCTTCGAGCAAAAAGGCATGGCCGGTATTTGGGAGCCTGTAAAGCTTTGAGACGTTTCCAGTCTCAAGGCTTTTTTCATGGAATTTCCTTGACTGCGTCGGGTCGACGCAGGTGTCGCAGTCGCCGTGAACAAGCACGGTTTCAGGCGCTGAGGACGCGATATTATCGAGCGGAGAAAGCGCCCTTGTGCGCTCTTCCTCATTTAAATCTATAAGCGGCTCAAAATCTGAGCTTTGCGGAACCGCCTTGTGCCAGTGGTCATAAAGATTTGTTATGGCATTTATAAGATAAGCCTTTTTGAATTTAAAGGGAAGCTTTATAAAAGGCAGGGTTACAACCGCGGCGGCAAGATATCCGCCTGCCGATTCGCCTAAAATGCTGACATCGTTTTCGTCTATTTTAAGCTCGTCCTTTATATTATATATGTATTTTACCGCGTCGCAGCAGTCGGTATAAAGATCGATAAGCTGATAGTCCTTTTCCTGCGCGTCATTTCTTGCGAGACGGTAATCCACGCTTACGCAAAGAAGTCCCTTATCCGCATAATATCTTGCTAAAAAGCCGAGATAATCGCCCTGCCACAGACCGTTCTGATCGTCAAAAATCTTATGCGAGGACCAACCGCCGCCGTGAATGATAATAAGGGTTTTTAATTTTTCTTCGCTTTCGAAATTTTTAGGATAAAAAACCGAAAGATTTATCTTTTCGCCGTTTACGGTTTTATAAGCGACGGTCTTATCGCCGCTGTGCCTTGAAGTGTAAGCGGAAAGGTCCGTTTCGTTTTCAAGCTGACATAAAAATTCGTTTTTTAACATTTAAGCTTTGCCTACTTTCTTAAATTTAATGCTCTTAAGATTTTTCCGCCCGTTCTTCGGGAGAAAAAATAGAATTTTCTTAAAGGATAGGCTAAATACCAAAGATAAGAATAGCTTTTATAAATAAAGCTGTTACACTCAATTCTTTTGCCCTTTCTTATAAAAGCTTTTGAAAGCGCGATTATCTGCTCGGGCTCAATATTCGGCTCTAAGGCAACCTGCGCGTCGCCGAGCATGGTATAGCTTTTTTCACCGCATTTAAAAATACGGTGGAGAACATATTTCCCGTTTTTTCTTCTGTAAAGCGGAACATCCAGCTTTTTAAGCATTTCGGATTCGGGCTTTATTAAAACCACTTGATCCCTGCGGTCCTTTAAAAAGGGGCGCATGCTGTTTCCGGTTATGTTTATAATAACCTCGCTCCCGTTTTCAATGCACTGCTCTATTACGGGAGACAGCTCACTCATAGGCAGGCTTACCTGTTTTTTCATAAATCAAGCAGATCCTTGTCCTTTAATACCGATATAAATTCGTCAAGATCTTTTTTTGCCAGCGCTTCGTCTACATCGTATTCGCAAAGTATAAGCTTTAAAAGCTCCTCCTCGGTTTTGTCCTCTTTAAGGCTGTCCCAAATAAATTCCGCCGAATCGTTAAGCGTGATTATTCCTCTGAAATCAACCGTTTTAGCGCCTACGGGCACTACTACGCATTCGTCCCCGATTTTACTTTTAACAAATCCGGATTTTATTTTCATGATAATTTACCTCCGATTATTTCTTCATAAACCGCCTTTACCGCGTCCTCGCTTATACTGCATTTAAGCGTGTAAACAGGAACGCCGATTTCAAAAAGCCTGTTTATTATTCTTATTGTCTTAATTCCGATATCCTCGTCATAAAAAGGATTAGGAAGCTGTCTTGAAAGATTTAAAACGCTGTTTGCGATATCGGTCTTAGTAATAGTATTTTCATTTCCGCGCTCAATAAACACTATAGCTTTTAGCGGCTTTTTAATGTTTATATTAAGCTCGGTTTTTCCGCTCCACGGCGTTCCGTAAATATAAGCCTTGTTATCGGTAATCCTTATTGCCGGCTTGTCGTCGTTAATTATCGTTACATCGTCTCCGAACTTGTTTTTCCAGAGCGAAACATGGGTGGATTTTCCAGTACCGGGGTCCGCCGAAAATACAATTCCGCAGTCCTTATAGCCAATAGCCGAGGAATGAAGCACCGTTCCGCCTAAAACCGAAAGCCTGTTCGCAAACATAAAGCCTGTAAAAAGATATTCAAGGTCGGTGGAATTAAGGGTCTTAAGCTTTGCGTCTCGGCAGATTTCTATTGTAACAAAAGAGTAATCGTCCGTATAAGTAAATTTATACGGGATATATCCGGTCGCCGATTTGACATAGCGGACAAAATTCCCATTCCCCGTCTTTATTATATATGAAGCGCCTGTCTGCAAAATAAGCTCGCCCTCAGGCTCCGCGATTTCTTCCGAAATAACGGTTTTTAAAACCATATCGGGGTTATCGGAATTCGGGCAAAGATAGTCCTTATACCTTCTGTCAAAAAACTCCCTGTCTCCGCTTTCAACATTTATTGTTATATCCGCTACACGAATTGTCTGCATATTTCACCGCCTGTATTATATGCTATCATTATAATATATTTAAGCCGCGGTTTCAATAGTAAAATTAAAATCAGTTCAGGTGAATATCGTCATAGTAAAGCTGAATTTTATGCAAGTAAAAAGAAATTAGGTGTAATATAATAACAATATATATGTAAAAAGGAGCAGTCTATGAATTACGGATTTTATGACAATCAAAACCGCGAGTATGCAATAACAAGACCCGATACTCCCGCCCCTTGGATGAACTACCTCGGAAACGGACAGTTCAGCTCTGTTATTTCGAATAACGCAGGCGGTCTTATTTTCGACAGAGACCCCGGAAGCTTTAGAATAACAAGATATAATTTCAGCAATGTCGCTCAGGACAGACCGGGAAGATATCTTTATTTTAAGGATGAAAAAACAGGCGCCGTTTGGTCGCCTACTTGGCAGCCCGTTCAGAAAAAGCTCGATTTTTATGAATCGAGACACGGAATGGGTTACACTGAGATTTGCGCCGAATATGAGGGCGTTAAAAGCGAAATAACCTATTATATTCCTAAGGGCGCGCATTATGAGCTTTGGTCCGCAAGGGTTAAGAATACAACCGATAAGGATATAAGCTTAAAGGTTTTCAGCTACATAGAATTCAGCTCCTATATCGCTAAATATGATATCGAGTGCGACTGGCCGAGATACTTTTTCAATTGTGAGCCTTATGAAAACGCGATTGTTTTCGACCCGTCCGACGATTTTATAGACGAAAAGCGCAGACTTGCCTATATTTCAACCGATCTTGATATTGATTCTTATGACTGCTCGCGCGATGCATTCTTAGGAAGATACCGCGACGAATCAAACCCGATAGCCGTTGAAAACGGGCACTGCTCAAATTCAAAAATAAATGCGGATAATGCCTGCGGCAGCTTCTGCTGTAATTTAAAGCTTAAGGCAGGAGAGGAAAAGGAATTCGTTTTCTCTGTAGGAAATGCCGAAAGCCTTGAAGAAATAAAGGCGCAATCCGCCGCGGCGGCTGATAAGAATTTAAGAGAAAATCAGCTGAATGCGCTTAAGGAATTCTGGCTTGATAACAGCTCAAGGCTTGTCGCGAACACGCCCGACGAGGCTATGAATACCATGCTTAATATCTGGCACCCCTATCAGTGCAGAATGACATTTAACTGGTCGAGATTTATTTCCTATTATGAAAGAGGACTTGACCGCGGCTGGGGCTTCAGGGACAGCATGCAGGATGTTTTGGGAATTATGCACATTGTTCCCGAAGAAGCAAAGCAGAGAATTAAAACCCTGCTTTCAATTCAGTTCTCCGAGGGCTGCTGCAAGGCGGTTTATTACCCCGGAACAGGTGAATCCTCGGGCGGCGGCAGGTCGGACGATCAGCTTTGGTCAATCTTTTCTGTCTGCACATATATAAAAGAGACTGGCGATTACGCATTCTTAGACGAAACCGTTCCCTATACCGATAAGGGCGAGGCTACCGTATTCGAGCACCTTAAGGCAGGAATGGAGTTCACGAGAAGAACTGTAGGCGAGCACGGAGTTCCGCTGTTTTTGCACTGCGACTGGAACGACAGCATAAAAAATATTTCCGCAAGAAAGAAAAAGGCGGAGACCTCTTTCGTATTCTTCCAAGCAGGCCATGCGGCTTATGAGCTTATAAAGCTTTTTGAGCATACAGGCGATAAGGAAAAGCTTGACTGGGCAAAGGATTATTATGATTGGTGCAAGAGTATTTATCCCGTGCTTTGGGACGGAAAATGGTTCCTGCGCGGCTTTACCGACGACGGCGAGAAATTCGGCACCGATGAGGACGAATACAATAAAATCTTCTTAAACCCGCAGTCTTGGGCGGTACTTAGCAGACTTCCCTCTAAAGAACAGGGCGACAGCGCCTTTGAGAATGTCGAAAGCAGACTTTTCTGCGACCTCGGTGTTTGCTCGCATGCACCTGCCTCAACGGGTATAAATTATGAGAAAAAGTGGTACTTCGGAGCGAAAGCAGGAGTCAGGGAAAACGGCGGAGTGTTCTTCCATGCAAGCACTTGGGCGATTATTGCCGAAACACTGCTTAAGAGAAACGAAGAGGCATATTCGCTTTATCACCGCGAGCTGCCGACCGTCAGAAACGACAGGGCGGATCAGTGCATGGTTGAGCCTTATGTTTATTCCTCTTCAATGATCGGCCCCGCTCATGAAAGATACGGCGCGGGCGTAGGCTCATGGCTTTCGGGAACCGCTTCTTGGATGTATCTTGCGGCGTCTCAGTATATCTTAGGCTTCAGACCCGATTATGACGGGGTTATTATCGACCCCTGCGTACCCTTTGAGTGGGACGGATTTTCTTATACGAGAATTTACCGCGGCATTAAATGCGAGGTTTCTTCTCCTAAGCTTCCTAAGGTCGGAGCAGAAGCGAAAGCCTTAGTTGTCGACGGCGAGGAGATAAACGGCACATTCATTCCGTTTGATAAGCTTTCGGGCAAAAAGAGCGTTAAGATAGAAATAAAATATTAAGTTTTTTCGGAGATTTTATAATGGAGTTTAAAAAATTTAAAAATATCGAATATATCGAAAAAAAGCCTCTTTGCTATAGCGGCAAAATGCCTACGCTTATTTATCTTCACGGCGCGGGCACAAGGTTTGGAACCTTAGAAAATTTAAGCAAAAACCAGTTTTATGAGGATTATTGTGTTTTCTCTAAGGACGAATCGGATTTCCTTTGCTTTACGCCCTTATGTAATGCAAATTCATGGTTTGATATTTTCGAGCAGCTGAAGGAATTTGTAAAGGAAATCGTTAACAGAGACGATGTCGATAAAGACAGAGTATATTTAACAGGCTCAAGCATGGGCGGCTACGGCTGCTGGCAGCTTGCGATGAGCATGCCCGATACCTTTGCGGCTATTGTTCCTATTTGCGGCGGCGGAATGTACTGGAATGTCTGGGAGCTTCATAAAACCTATGTTTGGGCATTTCACGGAAAATGCGATACGGTCGTTTTTCCCGAGGAAAGCGTTAAAATGGTAAACGCGATAAATTCTCAGGAAAACAATCTTACCGCTAAGCTTACTTTGCTTGACGGCGTGGCTCACGATTCGTGGATAACCGCGCTTTCCTCAAAAGAGGTTTATGACTGGCTTTTAAGCAAGAAAAAAATAAGGGACGGCGCTAAAACTTCGGACGCTTTTGCGGACAGCGAAAAATTCGGCTGAGGGTGAATTTATGAAATGCGATATCTAAAATAAACAGATTGGAGATAAATTATGGCAAAGGAAGCAATTAAGTATTACGGGGTAGACCCTTGGAAAATCACCGAAACGGGCTTCAATCCCGAAAGAGGAAGAGTTTCCGAAAGTATTTTTTCGCTCGGAAACGAGTACATGGGAACAAGAGGTTATTTTGACGAGGTCTATTCGGGCGATAGCTTGAAGGGCAGTTATTTCAACGGCGTATGGGAAGAAAAGCCGATAACCTATTTCGAGCATTTTAAGGGACTTTCCGAGCGTTGTTGCTTTATGATAAACGCAAATAACTGGATTTATACAAGAATTTTCGCAAACGGCGAGGAGCTTGACCTCGCTAAATGCAAGGTCGAGGATTTTTACCGCGAGCTTGATATGAAGCGCGGAATTGTTACAAGAACCTTTAAATGGAACGGACTGAAATTCACCTTCGAAAGATTTATTTCGATGACCGCGCGCGAAATTGCGGCGCAGAAGATAGAAATTGAGTCTTTAGGCTTCGAGGGCGAAATAAAGATAGTCGCAGGCTCTGATTTCACACCCTTCCACGAGGAGGAAAACCGCAATTTCTGGCATGAGGTATATAAGGCGGACGGCGTTATAGCCGCCTGCACCGAGTCGAGCGGACAGCGCGTTTATTCCGAATTCAAGGCTAATATGACCCCCGACCGCTATTTTACAGAGGAAAAGAAATCCTGCGCCGAGTACAGCTTTAAGCTTTCAAAGAATGAACGCAAGGTTTTTGAAAGACTGAGCGTTAATATAACCGAAAAGGATAAATCCGTTTCGGACGATGACTTTATAAGCAAAAGTGCGGCTAAAGCGAGCAAGCTTTTTGCAAGAGGATATGACGAATATAAGGCTGACCACGAAAAATTCTGGGCAAATGTCTGGAATAAGCTTGATATCGTGATTGACGGGGACGAGGAAAATCAGCAGGGCGTAAGATTTTGCATATTCAGCCTTCATCAGACCTATCACGGCGAGGACGGATCACTGAATATCGGCGCAAAGGGTCTTACCGGCGAAAAATATTCCGGCTGGACCTTCTGGGACACGGAAACCTACTGCCTGCCGTTTTATATGTTCAATAACCCTCAGGCGGCAAAAAATCTTATTATGTACCGCTACAACACCTTAAAGCAGGCTCAGGACAGAGCCGTAGAGCAGGATACTAAAGGCGCATGCTTCCCGATGGTTACTATTGACGGTACCGAGAGCTGCGGCGTTTGGCAGCACGGAAATCTTGAAATCCATGTGTCAGCGGCGGTTGCCTATGCGGTATGGCATTATGTAACAAATTTAAAGGATAAGGAATTCCTTTATAAATACGGCGTTAAGCTCCTCGTAGAGGTAAGCCGTTATTTCGCTTCGCGCGGCGGCTTCAGCCCTGTTACCGGTGAATACGGTCTTTACGGCGTTATGGGACCCGACGAGTTCCACATGATGGTCAACAACAATACATATACCAATTATATGGTTAAAAAGATGTTTGACTACACGGTTGATGTTATCGGCGAAATGAAAAAGGTTTGCCCCGAGAACATTCCCGCTTTAGAGGACGGCGAGCTTGAGGACTGGAAAATGAAAGCCGATAAAATGCGTATCAATTATAATGATGATACAAAGCTTTTCGAACAGCATGACGGCTATTTCGATCTTCCCCATATTGATGTTAATTCCATTTCTCCCGACCGTGTTCCGATATATAAATACTGGGCTTATGACAGCATTTTCAGAGTAAATATGTTAAAACAGCCCGATGTAGTTTTAATGCTTTTCTTCTTCTCAAAGGATTTCACATTAGAGCAGAAGGCGGCAAACTATGATTTCTATGAAGCACGCTGTTTCCATGAAAGCTCTCTTTCGCCGTCGATTCATTCGATTATCGCGGCTGAAATCGGAAAGGCGGATCAGGCTTATGAGTATGCTAAATATGCAAGCCGTCTCGACCTTGACGATTATAACCGCAACACCCATCAGGGACTCCATGTCACCTCTGCCGCCGCCGCTTGGATGAATATTGTTTACGGCTTCGGCGGAATGAGAACGGACGACGATATGCTCTTCTTTAAGCCCACTCTGCCCGAAAAATGGAAAGGCTATCAGTTCAAAATTCTCTACAGGGAAAAGGTGCTTACGGTCGATATAAGAAACGGCAGGGCAAAATTTGTTCTTGACGGTGATGCAGAGCCGATAAATATCTGCGGAAAAGTATATAATGTAGGAAAAGAGGGCGTTGAAGTTGAAATATAAAGCAGTTATATTTGATTTGGACGGTGTAATTGTCTGCACCGATGAATGCCATTATAAGGGCTGGAAAAAGCTTGCCGATGAGGAGGGTATTTATTTCGACCGCGAAATAAATCAGAGGCTCAGAGGCGTCAGCCGAATGGAGAGCCTTGAAATCGTGCTTGAAAAGGCAAATAAGGCTTATACCGCTGAGGAAAAGGCTGAAATGGCAGAAAGAAAAAATAATTTCTACCGCGAGTATATCAAGGATTTAACTCCTGCCGATGTTCTTCCGGGAGTTATGGATTTTTGCGAAAAATTAAGAGCGCAGGGCGTTAAGCTTGCTATAGGCTCTTCAAGCAAAAACACCCCCGCAATTCTTAAGGGAATAGGACTTGACACTTATTTTGACGCGGTTGCCGACGGCAATCAGATTACAAAGAGCAAGCCCGATCCCGAGGTATTCTTGCTTGCGGCAAAGCTTGTAGGAATTGCTCCTGCCGACTGTATGGTCGTTGAGGACGCCGAAGCAGGCGTTGAAGCGGCAATTGCAGGCGGAATGGATGTTTTAGGCCTCGGAAAAGCGGTCGAAAATTCGAACGCTACCTATAAGGCTTCGGGACTTAATACATTTGATATCTCAAATCTCGCCTGATTTTCAGATTTTTTGTACGGCGTAAAGTAAGGCTCCCCTCTGTATTGACGAATGTCAATACAGAGGGGTATTTTGCCTCCCTTGCCCTAAAGGGAGGGGGACCGCGCCATAGCGCGGTGGAGGGATTTTTCTTTTGATAATACTCAAATATCAAAAGAAATATTCTGTATTTTCAGTTTAAAATCTTTAGTATATCCCCCTGTCAAAGCTATTCGCTTTGACATCCCCCTAAAGGCTAAGGGGGACACTTAGATGTATGCCTTACGGCACGAAATTAAATATAAAAAAGAGGTATCGGTTAATTCCGATACCTATTTTTTGAAGCTCCGATTTTATTCTTTAGCTTTAATTCCCTTTTCATTATAGCAAAGCTTTAAAAGCACCGGCGTTACAAGCGCACAGACAACGACTGTAAGAACTATAGCGGGAAGAAGCTTTTCGTCAATATATCCCGCGCTCAGTCCCTTTTGAGCTACCATCAGCGCAACCTCGCCTCTTGCGACCATTCCGACTCCTACCTTAAGCGAATCCTTGCTGTTCATTCTGCAAATTCTTGCCGCCGCTCCGCAGCCGATTATCTTTGCCGCAACCGCGGTTACGATAAGGGCTAGCGAGAAGAAAAGAACATCCGCGGTGATTTCTCTTAAATTTGTTTTAAGACCTATGCTTGCAAAGAAAACAGGGGAGAAGAAAAGGTATGAAGCTACATTTATCTTTTTTGCGACATAGGGTCTCATATCCGTAAGGTTGCAGAGAATTACGCCTGCGAAATATGCGCCCGTGATATCCGCGACGCCGAAGAATTTTTCCGCGCAAAATGCCATGAGCAGGCAAAAAGCAAGCGCCCAAATCGCAATTCTGCGGTGGTGGGAATGGTTGATTGAAAGCATTTTAAAGAGCCTGTAAACGATAAAGCCGACGACACCCGTAAATACGAAAAACAAAAGAATTTTTATAACTACCTTTATCGGGCTTTCATCGGAGCCGCCGAGCCCCGTTAAAATGCTTAAAACAACTATTCCTATAATATCGTCTATAATAGCGGCGGATAAAAGCGCCGTTCCGACCTTGCTTTTAAGCTTGCCCATTTCGTTTAAGGTTTCTACGGTGATACTGACCGAGGTCGCCGCAAATACAACGCCGATAAACGCGGCTTTCATCATGGTATTAAAATCGTATTTATCCGCAAAGAAAAGAAGGTATGCCCCTCCGCACATTAAAATCGGCACCGCAACGCCCATTGCCGCAATCAGGCACGCGGCAGGACCGGTATGCTTTAATTCCTCAAGGTCGGTATCAATACCCGCTAAGAACATAAGCATTATAACGCCGATTTCAGAAATTTTTATAAGGAAATCATTCTGGTCTATAAAGCCTAAAACGCTCGGCCCTAATATAACGCCTGCTATAAGCGCACCGACAACCTGCGGAAGATGTACCTTAGCGGTAATAACCCCGAACAGCTTTGTAAAAATTAAAATTAGCGCCAAAAACAGCAAAAACTGATATTTTTCCATATATATCTCCCCATAAAATTACGGCACCTGCCTTTATTAAAGGCAAGTGCCGCTTGTCTTCGGATATAATTATACCGCATATCCGAAATTTTTCAACTGTTTTTTACTTAATTTCGGGAAGCCCCGCAACGGATGAAAGCAAGGATAAAAGTCCTGCAACCGCCGAAGCGCTCAGCACCAGCTTCCAGTTTACCTCGCATATCATTGCGGATGTTGCTATAGTCGCTATTGCGGTCTGCGCGGTGGTTTTGACCGCTCTGACAGCCGCGGCCTTAAGCCACTTTAAAAATTTTTCTTTCATTTTTATTTCTCCTTTTTTAAGACACGGCGGAAACTAACCGAGCCTGCGGTTAACCTCTGCCTGAACGGCGTTATAATCGTAGCCTGCGGCGGTAAGACGGTTAATTCTGTCCTGACCGTTGCCCCAGT
>DBKZ01000087.1:8488-14140 GCA_002297415.1 Ruminococcaceae bacterium UBA737 | reverse complement strand
CCTGACCGTTGCCCCAGTCTCCTCTTATAACCTCGTGCGCCAAAACGTCTACCGATTTTGTTTCGTTGCTGACAGGTGCCGAAGCAGGCTTTGCTATAGGAAGGTCGGCATTTATAAACGGCGTCGGGTCAATTCTTGAAGAGCCCCTTATAACTTCGAAATGAAGATGTGCGCCGTAGGCGTTTCCCGAATCGCCCATATAGCCGATTATCGCGCCCTGAGAAACGCTGTCCCCGAGCTTAACATCAACGCTCGCAAGATGTGCGTAAAGCGTAAAATAGCCGCCGTCATGCTGTAATTTAACGCAGTTTCCGTAAGATGCGTTTCCCTTAGAGCCCTTGTTGTTTTTAAAACCCGTCTGGCAGAAAACGACCTTGCCCGCGGTGTGCGCCGTGATATGGTCGGTCATAGACGGCGCTTTTACTACATCGACCGCCGTATGAGCGGACGAATATCCTTGTGTTATCCGGCATTCGCCGGTTTTTAAAATTCTTGACATAATGTTCTCCTCCCGTTATATACTATGATTTACAGTGCGAGTTGCATCTGCATATCGTCCCCGTTTTCCGTTTCCTCTTCGCCGTCGGTATCTGGAACGGACTCATAGAAAGCGTTTTTAGCCGTCTCGCTGAGCCAGCCGAAGCGCTGGGAGTCTTCAATGAGAATGATTGCGTAATCAAGAGAATATTCTCCCGATTTAACGCAGTTTAAAAACGCGGCGATAACTCTTTTTTCTCTTTTTGTCATGACTTTTTTCTTCTTTCTTAATTTATTTTACTGCAACCTTTTTTAAGTCTTAATTTCTTATCTGCGACTTTCACCGACAAAAAAACACGGACTGTTTTTTAAAACAGTCCGTGCCGTATAACTATATTAAATGAATTTATTCTTCCATTTTTTTAATCTGCCTAATATCCTCGCCGATAAATTTTTTGGCGGTATAATTTCCGATAAGGCGCGAGGAGATACGGGCGGTATATCTCGTTTCGATTTCTTTCATGGTTAAATTCGTGCTTATAATCGTCGGTCTTTTTGCGAGAAGTCTTGTATTTATTACATTATAAATACATGTAAGGATAAACGGAGATAAAAATTCGCTCCCTAAATCGTCGATAACAAGCAAATCGCTTGAAACCGCCGCCTCATAGCTCTGGTTGCTCTTGTTCGAAAAATGGTCGTTTTCCATTGCGGAAAAAAGATTGTAAGAAGAGCCGTAAATAACATCATAGCCTTTTTTAATAAGCTCCGAAACGATTGCAAGCGACAGGTGGGTTTTTCCGAGTCCTGCATCGCCCATGAATAAAAGATTTTGCGCGGTTTTAACATCAAAGCTTTGTACATAATTCCTGCAAAGCTCCAAAAGGTTCGTCATTCGCTTTCTCGGGCTCTGTCCTCCCTGTTCCTCTGGATAATATGAAAGCTTGAAATTTTCAAATCCGCTTTCATTAACGGGCAACTCGCTTGAAAGTTCTCGGAGCATTATCTTTTTTGCCTCGGATTTTATGCAGGAGCAAATTTTGCCGTTTATATAGCCTGTATCATGGCATTTTTCGCAATCGTATTCTATAGGCTTAATGCCGCTTTGCTTTAAAATTTCCGCTTTTTTTGCCGTTAGGCGCTCTATTTCGGATTTTAACTTAAGAAGACTTTCATTATCCCCGCTTATTGCACACATTGCAAGCTTTGAGCCTAAGGCAGAAATTTGCATATCGGTATTTTTGTATTCGGGATTTTTGATTTTGAGCTCTTCGATAGCCCTTTCAAATAAAGCCTTTTTCATATCAAGCTTTTTCTTTTGCTTTGAAAAAGCCTCTTCAAAGCAAAGCTGTCTGTTAAGCATATTTTTTCTCCTTTATTCGTCGCTGTCGAGCATTTTTTCGAATGCGTTTAAGTCGTAAGCCGCAAAGCCTTTTTTATCGGCTTTTCCTGCAGGGGAAGTCTCTTTTATATCCTCGGCGGTCTTAAAGCCCTTTTTGTGCCAGCTTTCAAGAATTTTTCCGATATATGCAAATGAAATCTTTGCGTTTTTATCAATACATTTGTTGTAAGCCTCGGTAAGAAGCGAATTATCAAGCTTCCATTCGTTTAGCCAAAGGTCGGCAAAGTAAAGCTCCTTTTCGCTCGGCTTTCTTCTTTCCATTCCGAAAAGCTTGAATACCGCATTAACCGATATTTCCCTTTTGGCGTCCTCTGAAATCTGCCTTTCGGCATCGGCAATCGTTTCAATACCTAAATCAAGCCATTTTGCCGCGGTTTTTTCGATAAATCCGATATTAAGCTTTTTACAGCTCGCCGCATATTCGAGCAACATTAAAATAAGCGAAACATTCATTCCCTTATCGTCATAAAGCCAAACTAAGGTCTGCGTTTCGTTCGTTTTTAAATTTCTTCCGAATTTAAGCTGTGCTTCGCGCAGAAGCATCATTATTTTCGGGTCCTCGTTGCCGCGGCGCGCCACATCCTCTCTTGTGGGCTTTGTCTGAGCGATAACGGTTTTTTTTACGCTTTCATCGCTTTCTTTAATGTCCTTGACCGTTATAATATTCTTTTGAGCCCAAAAAATCAAGGCGTCCTCAATTTCGCTTTCGGGCAGATTTAAAAACTGCGAAATTTCAGAGGATTTAAGCGGAGCCGCGAAATTCCTCATGACCGCAAGCAGGACCTTTAGCTGAATTTCGGTCGCAAGCTTTAAATATTTATCCGCAACATCGCTCGGAATCGGAAACGAGCCCGAAAAGCAAGAGGGATTTATTATGTAATCCATTTTTATCACCGAATTTAGTTTTCTACATATTGATTTTAGCACAACGGCAACTTCTTGTAAACAATTTTTGCGTTTTAAGGGTTTAAAAATGTAATTTTTTGAAATTTCCTCTTGATTTTAAGGAAGAAGTGTGGTATTATACTATGGCACGATAATTTGTGCTTAAAAAATTTAATCTTTGCGCCGGTAGCTCAGCTGGATAGAGCGTCTGGCTACGGACCAGAAGGTCGGGAGTTCGAATCTTCTCCGGCGCGCCACTTAAAAGGGTCGCATGCTTTTAGGTATGTGACCCTTTTGAGTTACTGATTAACAAGAAGATTCGAACAGGACGGTTTTGACATCTGTCAAAATTCGGACCTTCCTGTGGACGGTCCGAAAGTCCGCGTGCGTGTCGGCCGCACGGCAGTGCGCCGAGCGAATCTTCTCCGGCGCGCCACTTAAAAGGGTCGCATGCATTTAGGCATGCGGCCCTTTTAAGTGTATTATTCATTCTTAATTTTTAAGTATTAAGTATTCATTAAAAATGAACACTTAAAAAGTGATGATACAATAAATAAGGCTCTTTCGTAAAAGTTGATGTGCCACTAAAGTCAGGTTTTTCGTTTCTGATGGCTGCTGCGATATTGAGCTGATATTGAATTGGACTCATACGCCCAAGGTTCTCTTTGATTTTTTTCGTTGTAATAATTTAAAATAATCCGAAATGACAAAAGCCGTTTTATTTGTCAAGACAGTAATTTATTAAAAGCTCTATCATTTTATAGTCCTTGTCGCTCAGCCTTGAAAAGCTTTCGGCAAAGGATTTCATATCCTTGTCAATAATTTCGCCCTTTAAAATGTAATCGGTGCTGACATTTAGAATATCGCTGATTTTAATAAGATTTTCGATTTTAATGGCTTTGTTGCCTCTCTCTAAATTTGAAATCATCTGTACCGAAACATTCATTTTTTCCGCAAGCGCTTCCTGTGTCAACCCCAAATGCTTTCTTCTTTTTGAAATTCTGTTTCCTATTTCAATCAAATCGGTATTCGGCATATTTTCACCTCTTTATGAGCCTATAAATATATTATATGTATTTTCAGGTTAATTTTAATAATCTATAGATTGACAAACTTAATCTATAGGTGTATAATATTTGCGGCAAAGTATCTTAAATTTTAATAAAAAGGGGTGAAAAAGAGGCTATTATATTATTGGTTCAGCAGGTAATATGAGAAAAAGCTTGTAAAGCATCTTAATATCTGCATAAATGCTTTTGGCTTTGTTTGTATTGCCTAAACCATGTAACAAATACTGTTGAAAATTAAGGAGTTAAAAAATGAAAAAGATAGTATCATGTATTATCGCGGTCTTGGTGCTTGCAGGTGCGGCATTTTACACCGCTGCGGCTAATAAAACCGAAGAAAACTTATGCAGAAAATTTGATGATGAGTTAAGCGCAATTTATTACTGGGGCGGAGATTTCTCCGAAAGGGATATTTCAAACCTTGCTTATTATACTGCAGACCAATATATCGACAATGAAACCGATTATGAGTTTTATGAATATGATGATGAAAAGGACGAATATTATCCCAGCGACGATTACGGTCACTACATTAAAGTAAAAGCCGATAAGTTTGAAGAAACAATCAAAAAATGCTTTAATTATAAAGGTGATTATGAAAAAGAGGATATCGGCTATTATAATGCGGATGGAAATTATTATATCGTCCTTTGGGACCGCGGTGTCGGCGGCGGTGCCGGTTATATCTTTGCCGGATATATTAAAACCGCTTCGGGATATAAGGCATATCTTAAGGGTGTAAACGAAGACGGCTCCGACCTTAAAGCGGACGAAGACCCCTATTATGCCGAATTCGATATCGAATATAACGGCGGATATTTAAAGGTAAACGATTTTAAAACCGTTAACGCGGTTATGCCCGAAATCAGCGGACTTATTACCTATCCCGATGTTAGTTATTCAGTTCCCGACGGAATAACCGTTGACGGCGACGATTGCTTTGAGGCAGGCACTGAGGTAACTGTTTGGGCGTCTTCAGAGGGAGATTATGCTTATGACTGTGCAAAGGTTGCCCTAAAGGATACCGCGGTTGACGGAAAAATCACTGTTTTTGATATCTATGCATACAAGCGTTTTGATTATACCGATGTACAGCCTACAAAAGCTGTTAAAATAACCTTTGATATTCCTCAGGGACTTTCAGCCGATAATCTTAAAATGTTCTACATTTCTGATGACGGCAAAACGGAAGAAATCAAAATAACCGTTGATAAAGCTAATAATAAGGTAACGGCAGAGCTTAATCACTTCTCGGTTTATGCTTTCTGTAATGTTAAGAGCAACACCGTAAACGGCGGAACAAATAATAATACTGCCGGCTCAAACACAGAGCTTAAATCACCTAAAACAGGATATAATACAGGTCTTTTGGCTGTTTTAATGCTCGCGTCACTTTCTGTCCTTTCCGTTTCGGTAATTAAATTTTCTAAAGAGGCTTAATTAAGGCTACACTATAAAGGCAGAAATTTGATTTAGATTTAATTTTCGTGCCGTAAGGCACACAACTAAGAGTCCCCCTTGCCTAAAAGGGGGATGTCAAGGCAAATAGCCTTGACAGGGGGATATGCTAAAGATTATAAAGTGAAAACACAGAATATTTCTTTTAATATTTGTGTAAAATCAAAGAAAAAATCCCTTCACCGCGTGACCGCGGTCCGCCCTCCCTTTAGGCAAGGGAGGCAAAATACCCCTCAGCCGCGCACAAGGCGCGCCGACGCTTTTCCTCCGGAAGACGGGAACCCTTTTGTCTGCTGTCGCAGACATTTCCCCTAACAGGGGAATCACCTCTATTTCGCACACGCGAAAAGAAGGGAGCCTTGT
>DBKZ01000087.1:0-8453 GCA_002297415.1 Ruminococcaceae bacterium UBA737 | reverse complement strand
AGCTTCCCCTTTAGACGAAAGGGGAAGTGGGTCAGCCTAAAAAGCTGAGCCGATAGGGTTTGGTTATATTATGTGCCGAAAGGCACACTTTGGGCTAATGTCTAAAATCTAATGTCTAATATCTAACATCACACAGCAAGAAAACGGCTGCGGATATTTCCGCAGCCGAATTTTTTATGTCATTTATATGTAAATGTTTAACATTATTCAATTTTAGTTTTCCGAAAATTTAATTGTACATTGGACCCACCCGTTCTGTTTATTTGATTTGACACATTCTTTTTAACAGAATCATTTTAATCACCTTAAGTTTTCGGTATTTTTTTGGTTTACAGGGTTAATTACCCATCGGACTCAATCCTTTCGAAATTTTGCGGGGTTTAAGCTGAACTCTTCTTTGGACTCACCTCTTTCTTTTTTCTGTCTTTATTATAATGCACAATTCATCATTTGTCAAGTATTTTTTAAAAACTTTTGTAAAAAATATTTAAAACGGATTAAAAGGGTGTTTTTTCTCCTGCTGAGGCTCGGTTACTCTTGACTAAACGGGAAATATATATTAAAATGTAGTTACAAAATAAAAAGCAGGAGACTAAGCTATGAGTGAAGATATAAAAAAGGAAGATTACGATCCGGATATAATTACCCTTTCCGATGATGACGGCAAAGAGTACACCTTTGAGGTATTAGATGTCTTAGAGGATGACGACAACCGTTATCTCGCGCTTCTTCCCACCTTTGAGGACCCGAAGAAAATGCTTGAGGATTCGGGCGAGCTTGTTATCGTCAAGGTAATGGAAGAGGACGGAGAAGAGTATTTTTGCGAAATCGAGGACGATGATGAATACGAAACCGTTGCGGACGCATTTGTCGACCGTCTTGAAGACTTTTTCGAAATAGACGAAAAATAAAATCAGTTTATTTCCTGCCCTGTTCGCGAATCGATGCTGTTATAACCCTACAAGCTTTATTAAAGGAGTCACGCTTAGGGCGGCAGGCTTGCAGACCTCCCGCGGCGGTGCCGAGTTCGGAAGAAGGGAGCACGAAACCGTCCGGCAGACATCCACCTGATTTTTTTCAGGTTATTAAAAGCCGTTACGGCAGGGCGGGATTTTTTAAAAGGAGTTATCTTTATGAAAAAATCCGTTAAAATTATTCTTATTGTTGTCGGAGTCATTGCGCTTCTTGCGCTGATTATCGGCGGAACTTACAACGGTCTTTATTCAAAGCAGCAAAAGGTTGAAAAGGCGCAGTCCGATATTTCGACTCAGCTTCAGCGCAGGGCCGACCTTATTCCAAACTTTGTTTCCTCTGTAAAAGGCTATACAAAATATGAGGGCGAAACCTATAAGGCCGTAACCGAGGCAAGGGCGTCGGTAGGCAGTGCAAAGACAGCCGAACAGCAGGCTGACGCGCATAACGAGCTTAACCGTGCCATTGATGTATGGGTAAACGCGGTAACCGAGAGCTATCCCGAGCTTAAGGCAGACACCCAGTTTACCGCTTTGCAGGATGAGCTTGCAGGCACCGAAAACAGAATTGCTACAGCCAGAAAGGATTATAACGACGCCGTAGAAAAGTATAATTCTTCCGTCGGAAAATTCCCTAAGAATATTATCGCTTCAATGTTCGGATTTGAAAAAGCCGATTATTTTGAAAGCTCGGCTGACGCGTCAAGCGTTCCGCAGGTAAGCTTTGACTGATGAAAATAAGATTTAAAAGATTTTTAAGTCTCTTTGCGGTTATAATTCTTATATTGGTATCGCTTTGCGGCTGCAGTATCGAAGACGACGGATATCCGAAGGCGACGAGCGACTTTTTCGTTAACGATTTTGCGGGCGTTCTTTCGGACCAGACCAAAAGCGAGATAATGTCGCGCTCGGCGGCTTTGAGCGAAAATGAAAAGGTCAAGGCGCAGGCGGTTGTGGTAACCGTTAAGGATACGGGCGGCGAGGATATCGGCGATTATGCGCTTAATCTCGGAAGAGAGTGGGGCGTAGGAGACAAGGACAAAAACAACGGCGTTGTTATTCTTCTTGCTACCGAGCAGAGGGAAATTCAGATAAGCGTGGGCTACGGGCTCGAGGGCGCAATTCCAGACAGCAAGGCAGGCAGAATAATTGATACTTACGGTCTGCCTTATCTTAAGGAAAATAAGTTTGACGCAGGCGTTCTTGAAATCTACCGCAGTGTTATAAATGAAATCTGCATTGAATACGGGCTTGAATATGACGAAAGTTATACCCCGATTGATATGCTCGGGTCATCGGCGGACGATGAAGAGGTAACCGCTAAGGATGTTGCGGTTTCGTGGATAATTTTAATTGCCGTAATCGTTGTTTTATCGCTGATTTTCAGAGGAAGAGGAATGTTTTTCTTCTTCGGCGGACCGAGGGGCGGCGGCTTCGGAGGATTTTCCTCGGGAGGCTCGCGCGGAGGATTTTCGGGCGGCGGTTTCTCAGGCGGAGGCGGCTCTTTCGGCGGCGGAGGAGCAGGCAGAGGATTTTAATTTAAAAAAATTAAAAAAAGTTGTTGACAAACCGATTTAAGTATGCTATAATCTTTTTGTTGTCCGATAAGGGCAACAAAATAGTTGGTGTTAATTGCGGTGAGGGTCCACCTGTTCCCATTCCGAACACAGAAGTTAAGCTCACTTGCGCTGAAGATACTTGGCGGGCAGCTGCCCGGGAAAATAAGTAGATGCCAACATTCAAAGACCTGATGAAAATTCATCAGGTCTTTTTTGAATTTATAAGCTTTCAAGCTCGGCGTGGGTTTTCGGCAGTCCCTGCGCAATATGAGGGAATTCGTTGTCCGAATCCGAGGTCGGCTGAATGTTATAGGTGCCGTATTTGTTCAGCAGATCGAAAACATCGTGCGGCTGACCGTGCACCGCCGTTGAAGAAGGCGTGAGCCTTATTTTCTTATTGTGTTTGTGTTTCATTTTTTCACCCCTGATTATTGTTCCCCTTTTAAATTTATAATTTTAGGGAATTTGCTCCAAAGGAGGAAATAAAAAATGTCCGAAAATTATCAGCTTGCGCTCGATAAAGAAATCGAAAGCATTTTAAAATCGGGCTTAGTTCCGTCGCTGTTGCTCCATAGCTGCTGCGCGCCCTGTTCAAGCTATGTTCTTGAATATTTAAGCGAGTATTTTAATATAACCGTTTTTTATTATAACCCGAATATTTCATCAGTTGAGGAATTTAATAAGCGTGCGGGGGAGCAAAAAAGGCTTATAAATGAAATGAGCTTTAAAAATCCCGTTAAGCTTAAAATCTGCGAATATGATAAAGAGGATTTTTCAGAAATTGAGGCTTTGAGAAAAAATGACCGCGAGGGCGGAAATGCGTGCGAAAAATGCTATCGGTTAAGGCTTGAAAAATCAGCCATATATGCTAAGGATAATAATTTCGATTATTTCACAACAACTCTTTCCATTTCGCCTCTTAAAAGCTCCGAAAAGCTAAACGCTATCGGAAAAGAGCTTGCGGCAGAATACGGTGTGAAATATCTGTTTTCGGATTTTAAGAAGAAAAACGGCTTTAAAAGGTCGACAGAGCTTTCAAAACAGTTAGGACTTTACCGCCAAAACTATTGCGGCTGCTTTTTTTCAAAAAAAGAAGCCGAAATAAGAGAAAAAAACCGCAGTTCGCTTTGACATAATCATTGCGGTATGTTATAATTAAAGCAGTATTGTAAATTTAAAAATATCGGAGGAATTTTAAGTGCTGGATATCAGATTTATTTGCGAAAATCCGCAGATCGTAAAGGATAATATCAAGAAAAAATTCGAGGATAATAAGCTTCCCCTTGTAGACGAGGTTATTTCTCTTTATAAGGAAAAGTGCGACGCAAACAGCAGGGCTAACGAGCTCAGAGCAAACAGAAATAAAATAAGCCGTCAGATAGGCGTTTTAATGGCTCAGGGCAAGAAGGACGAGGCAGAGGAAACCAAAAAGCTTGTTTCGGAGCAGGCGGAGGAATTAAAGGCTCTTGAGAAAAAGGAAGAGGAGCTTGATATAAAGGTCCGCGAAATTCAAATGAAAATTCCGAATATTGTTGACGAAAGCGTTCCTGTAGGTAAGGACGACAGCGAAAACAAAGAGGTAAAGCAGTTCGGCGAGCAGACAAATCCCGACTTTGAAATCCCTTATCACACCGATATAATGGCACTGTTCAACGGAATAGATAAAGAGGCGGCAGGCCGTGTTGCGGGCGAGGGCTTTTATTATCTTATGGGCGATATCGCGAGAATGCACTCTGCTGTAACCGCTTATGCAAGAGATTTTATGATAAACAAGGGCTTTACCTATTGCATTCCGCCCTTTATGATCAGAAGCAATGTCGTAACCGGTGTTATGAGCTTCGAGGAAATGGACGCAATGATGTATAAAATAGAGGGCGAGGACCTTTATCTTATAGGCACATCGGAGCATTCGATGATAGGTAAATTTATTGACACAATAACCCCCGAGGAGTCTTTACCGCTTACGCTTACAAGCTATTCGCCCTGTTTCAGAAAGGAAAAGGGCGCTCACGGAATAGAGGAGCGCGGAATTTACAGAATTCATCAGTTTGAAAAGCAGGAAATGATAGTTATCTGCAAGCCCGAGGAAAGCATGCAGTGGTTTGATAAAATGTGGAGCTATTCGGTTGAGCTTTTCAGAAGTCTTGATATCCCTGTAAGAACTCTTGAATGCTGCACGGGCGACCTTGCGGATTTAAAGGTAAAATCCTATGATGTTGAGGCTTGGAGCCCGAAGCAGAAGAAGTATTTCGAGGTCTGCTCCTGCTCAAACCTCGGGGACGCTCAGGCAAGAAGACTCGGAATCAGAGTCCGCGGAGAGGACGGAAAGAAATACCTTGCGCATACGCTCAATAATACCGTTGTCGCACCTCCGAGAATGCTTATCGCTCTTCTTGAAAACAATCTCTGTTTTGACGGCGAGTATTACAGCGTTAAGATTCCCGAGGCTCTTCAGCCTTATATGGGCGGAACAAAGGTTATTAAAGCCCTTAAGAAATACGAAACAAAATAGAAAATTTAAAAATGTTTGCGGCAAAGCTATCTTCGCAAACATTTTTTGCTGTAAGAGGTAATGCTTTATGAAAAATAAGAAGACTCTTAATATTATACTTATCGTAATTTCGGGAATTATTTTTGTTGCGGCTACCGCGGCGCGTATTATGCAGTTTGTGCCGAAGAAAAACAAATATGAAAAATATAAAAACAATTCTTCTTCGTCTCAAACGGTTGAAAAGCCCGACAATCCCGTTGATTTTGCCTCGCTTACCGCTCAAAATCCCGATGTATGCGGCTGGATAAGCATAGGCGGAACAACTATCGACTATCCGATTCTTCAGAGTGGAGACGATACCGAGGAAAACTTCTATCTCACCCATGACCTTGAGAGGAAATATAAATTTGCCGGCAGTGTTTATATCCAAAGGTGCAACAATAACGAATTTTTGGACAGAAATACCGTTATTTACGGGCATGACCTTGCCGACGGCACTATGTTCACACCGTTAAGGAAATACCGCAACGCCGATTTTTTCAAGACAAACGATACAATTAAGATCTATAAAAAAGGCCATATTCTTACTTATAAGATTTTTTCGGCGTTTGTTTATGACGACCGCCATATAATAAATTCCTTTGATTTCAGCTCAGATGAAGGATATCAGGCGTTTTTGGACGAATGCCTGCATCCTAAGTCCCTCGCTAAAAATGTAAGAGAGGATATTCCGGTCACCGTTAAGGATAAAATTATAACGCTCAGCACCTGCACCGATGTTGCGAGTGAAAGATATCTTGTCTGCGCGGTTTTGACCGACGATACCGAAACCAAATAAAATGAAAGAATTAAAAAAATTTGCGGCTTATTATAAGCCGCATAGATTTATGTTTTTCCTTGATATGACAGCCTCGCTTTTCATATCCTTAATCGGAATGGTCTATCCGGTAGTCACCAACAAAATGCTTAATGACCTTATTCCGAATAAAAAGGTTTCAATGATAATAACCGCGGGAATAATCGTTTTAATTCTTTATTTTATAAGAATGTGTCTTGAATATTTCGTCCAGTATTACGGCCACATGATAGGCACGAAAATGCAGGCGCAAATGCGAAGAGATATGTTTTTAAAGCTTGAAAGCCTGCCGTTTTCTTATTTCGATAAGAATGAAACGGGTCAGCTCTTATCAAGGATTACGAATGACCTTTTCGATATCGCCGAGCTTGCCCACCACGGACCCGAAAATCTCATTATCTCATCGCTTACGGTTATCGGCTCTTTTATATACCTTTGCACGATAAATATTTATCTTACTCTAATCATTTTCGCCTGCGTTCCGCTTCTTATTTTGGTTTCTTCATATTGCAGGAAGAAAATGCGCGCGGCTTTCAGGGAAAGAAGAGTTACAACGGGTATGATAAACTCTTCGATTGAAAGCAGTATAACGGGAATAAGGGTTACAAAGGCTTTCGGCGGAAGCGAGCGCGAATTTGAAAAGTTCGAAAAGAATAATAATCTTTTTGTTGAGGCATGCCGAAAGGCTTATCGCTCAATGGGAATTTTCCATTCCTCTTCAAGCTTTATAACAAATGTTTTCAATGTAATTATAATAATCGCAGGCGGACTTTTCCTTTATTCCGGGAAAATAAATTTCGGCGATTATGCAACCTTTATTGTTTCCGTAAATGTATTTATAAACCCCGTAACGGTGCTTATCGGCTTTATGGAGCAGTTCCAAAACGGCGCGAGCGGTTTTTCGCGCTTTTTGGAGGTTATGGAAGAAAAGCCCGAAAAGGAAAATGACGGAGCAAGGGATATAAAAAATGTCGAGGGCGAAATAGAATTTAAGAATGTTTCCTTTTCTTACGGTGAAAACGAGCTTGATGTTCTTAAAAATGTCAGCCTAAAGGTTAAAAAAGGCGAAAAAATAGCACTTGTCGGTCAATCCGGCGGAGGGAAGACCACTATTTGCCATTTGATTCCCGCATTTTACAGGGTGGACAGAGGAAGCGTTATGCTTGACGGGATAAATGTAAACGATATCACATTTTCTTCTCTTCGAAAAAGCATAGGAATTGTTCAGCAGGATGTTTTTCTGTTCGGCGGAAGCGTTAAGGACAATATTCTTTACGGCAGACCCGACGCTTCCTTTGAAGATGTGGTTTTGGCGGCAAAGCGCGCCAATATCCATGATTATATAATGTCTCTTCCCCACGGCTACGATACCGAAGTAGGCGAGCGCGGAGTGCGGCTTTCGGGCGGTCAGAAGCAGAGACTTTCTATTGCAAGGGTATTTCTTAAAAACCCTGCGGTTTTAATTCTCGACGAAGCGACAAGCGCGCTTGACAATACAACCGAAATCCTTATTCAGTCCGCTCTCGACGAGCTTTGTAAGGGCAGAACTACGGTTATAGTCGCCCACCGCCTTTCAACCGTTAAAAATGCCGACGAAATTGCGGTCATAGATAACGGCGAGATTGCAGAAAAAGGCACCCATGCCGAGCTGATGAAACAAAACGGTATTTATAAAAAGCTCTATTCTCTCCAGTTCAGGGAAGAAGAGGTCTAGATATTAGATTTTAGACTTTAGATGTTAGACATTAGAAAATACCCTTCAGTCTCGTTGCACTCGACAGCTCCCCTCTGTATGCTGGCGCATAAGAAGGGAGCCTTGCTTTAGATTATGCAGAAACCCAAGCTTCCCCTAAAGACTACAGGGGAAGTGTCTTAGCCCGTAGGGCAAAGACGATAGGGTTTGGTTATATCAGCGGCGAAGCCGCACATCTCTTATTCATTCTCAAACAGCTCTCTAATCAGCCTTGCCCCTAACTTAAATCCTGCTGTAAAGGCTCTTACTTCTTCTTCACAGGAAACCTCGGACTCCGCTTTTTCAAATGCTTCGAACAAAGCTTTTTGTTCTTGTGTAAGCTCCGCTTTTAATTTATCTTCAAGAAAAATTGCTTTATCAATCGTTTCACCGTCGGTTATTTTGCGTTCAAACGGTGCAATATTTCCGTAATATAAATTTTCAAGTATGGTCATTATTGTTTCTCCTTTTCATTCCAATAATAACACATTTTTGTGTTAATGTCAACACTTATTTGTGTTTTTATGTAAAATGAATTTAAGAGGTGTCTATATGTACAAATATCAGAGAATAAGAGATTTAAGAGAAGATAATGACAAAACACAAAAGCAAATAGCTGAGCTTTTGAATGAACATACCACTCAATATCAAAGGTGGGAAAGAGGGGAAACAGAAATTCCGGCTCATATAATTATAAAGCTTTGTCGGTATTATAATGTTTCCGCTGATTATATATTAGGACTTCCCGATCTGCCCTATCCGGATAGACATTAGACATTAGAAAATACACCTCTGTATGCTGGCGTATAATAAGGGAGCCAAAAGCTTCCCCTTTAGACGAAAG
>DBKZ01000068.1:9170-9364 GCA_002297415.1 Ruminococcaceae bacterium UBA737 | reverse complement strand
GTAGACAAACTATAAATCAGGTTGTGTCGCGGCGTTTACGCCGCATTTTGTTTTTTCGGCGACATGCGCGGCGAAAAAACACCTTATAAGCGAAAAACCGCTAAATCAAGCGGTTTTTCAAGAACACTGGGGTGGGGTACTCACGGGGATAGAGTGCAGTCCGAAAATCTATGATTTTCGAGCGAACGGCATTC
>DBKZ01000068.1:0-9131 GCA_002297415.1 Ruminococcaceae bacterium UBA737 | reverse complement strand
TTCTAGGCCTTGAGAGTGTCGACTTTGTCGACACTCTCGGAGAGATTTTTATAATATTTTACCTGTCTTCTCTGAAATAAGAGAGACCGAGAGCCTGCGGAGGCTGATTTTCGCGCTTCTTACGGATACTTACAACTATAAGAACTATAATTGTTACAACATAAGGAAGCATCTGGATAATCGGAATCATCTGCATAGGAACATTTATATAGTTGAAAAGAATATAAAGCGCTCCGAACAGATAAGAGCCGACAATTGCGAGCGAGGGCTTCCAAGTGGCGAAAATTACTATCGCGATAGAAAGCCAGCCGCGGTCTCCAAAACCGTTATTAGACCAAATTCCGTTTGAATAATCCATTACATAGAACAAACCGCCGAGACCCGCAATCATTCCGCCGAGGGTAGTCGCAAAATACTTATATTTTGTAACATTTATACCTGCGGCGTCGGCAGTGGCAGGATTTTCGCCCACTGCGCGCAGGTTCAGTCCGTGTCTTGTCTTTTTAAGGAACACTGCGACGATAACCGCGAGAATTACGGCAAGATAGACCATAAATCCGTATGAGAAGAAGAGCTTGCCCACATCGCCCATATCCTCAGCGAAAGGAAGTGTGGTTTTAAACGCTCTTGCGATTTCGACAAGCGAAAGATAAGGAACATCGCTTTTGATAATCTTTATAAGCGAGCCGCCGAAAAAGTTTCCGCAGCCGATACCGAAGGTTGTTATCGCAAGACCCGTTACATTTTGATTTGCTCTTAAAGTTACGGTCAGGAAGCAATAAAGGAGCGAAACAAGAAGCGAGCCTGCAAGGCAGCAAAGCAGAGGAATAAGCACCGCGAGGAACGGAACAACCTCTTCTGAATTGCTCTGATACAAAAATCCGCCGACAACACCCGAAATAGCGCCGATATACATAATTCCGGGAATTCCGAGGTTTAAGTTACCGGACTTTTCGGTAAGTATTTCACCTGTTGAACCGTAGAGCAAAGGAGTCCCCTGCAAAATAGCGCGCTGAATAAAATTGATTATAGTTACTATCATCAGTTTTCCTCCTTTTTACGGTGGCTGAAATTGATTTTATAATTGATAAAGAATTCGCAGCCGATTATGAAGAAGAGGATAATTCCGGTAAGGATATCGGAAAAGTCGCCGTTTAAGCCGAAGTTTGAAGTAACCTCATCGGCTCCGCGCCCTAAGAACACCAAAAGAAGGGTTGTAAGAATCATTGTGAAAGGATTGAATTTACCGAGCCATGAAACCATAATTGCGGTAAATCCTCTGCCGTCGACAAGGTTTGAATCTATGGAATGCGAAGAACCGCCTACGAGAAGAAGTCCGGCAATTCCGCATATAGCGCCCGAAACGAGCATTGTGCGGATAATAACCTTTTTAACATTTATTCCTATGTATCTTGCGGTGTTTTCGCTTTCGCCGACAACCGAAATCTCATATCCGTGCTTGCTGTATTTAAGGTAAATATACATTAAGACCGTGATAATAGCTACGATTACGATATTAAGCAGATACTTAACACCGAAAAGATTCGGCAGCCAGCCGTGACTTAAAAGGTCGGGTCCTACAACATTTGAGCCGCTCTTATCAGCGATTTTAAGGAAGTACTCAACAAGCTGAATTGCTACATAGTTCATCATAAGTGTGAACAGCGTTTCATTTGTTTTCCACTCTGCCTTGAATATCGCGGGGATTACGCCCCAAAGCATTCCCGAAAATACCGCGCATACCGTCATAATTATAATCAGCGCCCAGTTCGGAACCTTTCCGCCGAGATAGAACATACAAACGGCGGTTGAAAGACAGCCGATAAGGACCTGTCCCTCGGCGCCTGTATTCCAGAATTTCATTCTGAAAGCCGGAGTTACCGCAAGGGAAATGCAAAGCAGGATTGCGATATCGTGAATCGTTACAAGCATTCTGCCCTTGCCGAAAGCGCCGTGGAAAATTGTTTTGAAAATTGAAATGGGATTATCGCCGGTTAACACCTTTGTTACAATTCCGCAAACCACAAGCGCAATAAGAATTGCGACAACGCGGACAAGAATACGGGAGCTTAGCGGAACATTATCCCTTTTTGAAATATAAGCGAGAGGTTCATGCTTTTTCTTTTCGGTTTTCATCATTTTTTACCTCCCGATTTAGTCATTAAAAGTCCCAATTCTTCCTTGGTGGCTTCCCTGCCGTCAACAATGCCGGTTATTCTTCCCGAATTGACGACTATAATTCTGTCGCAAAGCTCGACCAAAACATCGAGGTCCTCGCCGACAAAGATAACGGCAACGCCGTTTTTCTTCTGCTGATTTAAAAGATTATAAATCATATAAGAGGAATTTATATCAAGACCTCTTACAGGGTATGCCGCCATCAAAACCGTAGGAGACGCAGCAATTTCACGGCCTACGAGTACCTTCTGAACATTACCGCCTGAAAGTCTTCTTACAGGGGTGTTAGCGCTGGGCGTTACAACCTCTAAGTCCTTGATAATATCCTCTGCGAGCTTTTTCGGAGACTGACGGTTTAAGAACATTGATTTGCCTTTTCTGTAGCTTCTGAGCATCATATTATCGACAATATCCATATTCCCGACAAGTCCCATACCGAGCCTGTCCTCAGGAACGAAGGAAAGCCTTACGCCGAGTTCTCTTATCTGCATAGGAGTTTTATCTCTTAAATTTTCTTCCTCGCCTGTTTTAGGATTATTATAGGTTATTTCTCCGCCCGAGATATGCTGAAGACCGGCAATCGCTTCTAAGAGCTCTCTTTGACCGCTTCCCGCAATTCCCGCAATTCCGAGTATTTCGCCGCTGTTGGCGGTAAATGTAATATCGTCAAGCACCTTTACACCGTTTTCATCATAAAGGTCAAGACCCTTGATTTTAAGTCTTTCAACCGCATTTTCGGGTTCTGTTCTGTCGATATTAAGAGAAACCTTTTTGCCTACCATCATTTCGGTAAGCTCGGATTCGTTTGTTTCGGCGGTATTAACGGTATCTATATATTCGCCGCGGCGAAGAATTGCAACTCTGTCGGAAACGGAAAGCACCTCGTGCATTTTATGGGTTATAATGATGATCGACTTTCCGTCGTTCTTCATTCTCTTTAAAATCGCAAAAAGCTTTTCGGTCTCCTGAGGAGTAAGCACCGCGGTCGGTTCATCCAAAATCAAAATATCGGCGCCGCGATAAAGCACCTTTATAATTTCAACGGTCTGTTTTTCGGAAACAGACATCTGATAAATCTTTTTCTTTGGGTCGATATCAAATCCGTATTTTTCGGAAATATCGGCGACGCGTTTAGCGGCTTCCTTTAAATTGAAGCGCTTTTTGTCCTCTATTCCGAGAACTATGTTTTCCGTAGCGTCAAAAACGTCTACAAGCTTAAAATGCTGATGAATCATTCCGATTTTTAAATCGAAAGCATCCTTAGGCGAATTTATAAGCACCTGCTTGCCGTCAACGAAAATTTCACCCTCGTCCGGATGGTAAATTCCGGCAATCATATTCATAAGTGTAGTCTTACCCGAGCCGTTTTCTCCGAGTATTGCTAAAATTTCGCCTTTTTTAACAGTAAGATTTATGTTTTTATTTGCAACTATTTTACTGAATCTTTTTGTAACATTCCTGATTTCGAGCGCGTTCACAAATACCCTCCTTTTATTATAAATCAAAACACACAAGGGGAATAATTTCCCCTTGTGCAGAAAATTTTAAAGAAAGATTATTACATCTTTTCGTTAAGGTTTGTGATACCGTCGATAATCATATCAAAGTAAGGAGCGGAACGGAAGTCCTTAGCGTTTGACTCATCGAAATATCCGTCGTGAATAACGTTTGTCTCACCGGTAAAGTCACCGTCAACATCAGCAAGATACTCTGTAAGGTTTTTGCCGTCCTTAGTAAACTTGCTTGTATCAAATACATGGAGAGTGCCTGCCTTGAAAGCGTCGATAGCTTCGTTGATCTTTTCCTCTGTTCCCTTAGCGGCAACATCCTGATTAAGACCTGTAAGAACTACAGAGTTAGTAGCGATATCTCCGCACCAGTCAGCGTCGATAGCCTCGCCCTTAACAGCGCACTCGATGATGTACTGGAAGTAAGGAGCCCAGTTGATAGCTGAAGAAACGATGAATGAATTCTTTCCTGCAGAATATGTGCTTCCGTTATAAGAAACATTCGGAACGCCTGCAAGCTCACAAGCGGTAGGAGCGCCGAGAGAGTCGGCATGCTGGCTGACGAGAACGCACTTGTCTTTTTCGATAAGAGCGGTAGCAGCCTCCTGCTCCTTAGCCTGATCATACCAAGAACCGGTGTAACGAACCTTCATTGTAGCGGATTCACAAACAGAGCGAGCGCCGAGGAAGAATGAAGTCATACCGGAAATAACCTCAGCATAGGTATAAGCGCCTACATAACCGATGATAGCTTCGTCAGCCTTGATTTTTCCGTTATCAATCATTTCATTGAGCTTCATGCCTGCCGCAATACCTGCAAGATATCTGCCCTCATAGATAGAAGCGAAAGCGTTGTGGAAGTTTGAAAGGCCTGCGAGCTTTGCGGAAGTACCGGTAGCGTGGCAGAACTGAACCTCCGGAAACTCTGCTGCAGCCTGCTTTACAAAGGACTCATGTCCGAAAGAATCTGCGAAGATTACCTTACAGCCCTTGTTCTTAGCAAGGTCAACAGCTGTATCATAGCATTTGCTGTCCTCTCCGATGCCGGTTACGATTACAACCTGATCATCCTTAAGACCCATACCCTTCTGAACAGACTTAAGAGCCTGAATGAAGTTGTTGTCATAGGTTGAGTTTTCATCGTGTAAGCAAATCATACCGATTTTGAAATCATCCGGAACCGTAACATCCGATTTGATTTCCTGACGGGGAAGGATTTCTGCACCTTCACCCTTCTTTGACGACTTGTTCGAACTCTTACCGCAGCCTGCGAGGCATCCGACAGTAAGAAGTCCGGCGAGAAGAACTGCCAATAACTTTTTCATTTTTGTTTTCCCCCAAAATTTTTTATATGTAAATTAAATTTACACCGATTCTAAATGTCTCTGAAACGGATTGCGCTTTCGCTCATTTCTTCGACAACGGCAAGGGACTCAACCCTTATGCCTTTTTTCCTCAGAGCGTCTCCCCCGCCCTGAAAGCCTTTTTCAACAGCGCAGGTGCAGCCGGCAAGCCTTGCACCCGATTGATTGACGATATCAATAAGACCCTCTAAAGCCTTACCGTTCGCTAAAAAATCATCAACGATTACAACGCAATCGTCTTCGGAAAGATATTCCTTAGGAACAATAACATTGTAATCGCTGTTATGTGTATATGAATGAACTATTGTTTTATAAACATCTCCGCTAACATTCGCGCTCTTGCCTTTTTTTGCAAAAACCGCGGGAACATGCATAATCATACCTGCCGCAACCGCAAGCGCGATACCGGAAGCTTCAATTGTTAAAATCTTAGTGACATTACAGTCCTTATATATATTCTTGATTTCCTCGCCTATCTCGCTTAAAAAATCAACATCAAGTTGCTGATTTAAAAAAGAACCGACCTTAAGAATATTTCCGGGAAGAACCTTACCCTCTTTGATAATCTTCTCTTCCAGAGCTTTCATAATGCCGCCTCCCTTAAATCATATTAAATATAAAATTAAAAACAAAAAAACAGACTTAAAAATTAAGTCTGCTTACCGATATAGAAACAACGCACAACACATATAATATACATGCGTATTTTATAAATCAACCAATAGTCGCTGCTGTGGCGCTGCGGTAGAAACATTTGGGCCATTTATCCAAACCTATATCGGTGAGCTATTAAATTTTACAAGCTTATGGTAACATAATTTTTCGCGTTTGTCAACCTCATAAATCTAATTTTGTCAAGTTTAGGAACTTTAAATAATTAAATGTCCGAAAAGCAATTATTTTTAACACTTGTAATAAGCGGCAGACAGTGCTATAATTTTAAAAAAATTAAGTAAGAAGTGATAATAATGAGGCTTACAGATATACTCGGTCCCGTAATGGTAGGACCGTCAAGCAGCCATACCGCCGGCGCGGTTAAAATCGGCAATGTAGCGTTAAAGCTTTTAGGCGAAGCTCCAAAAGCGGCAGAAATATATTTAAGCGGAAGCTTTGCGCTTACAGGCAAGGGTCACGGAACAGACCTTGCTCTCGTTGCGGGGCTTTTAGGATTTAAGCCCGACGATATGAGGATACCGAAAAGCTTTGAGCTTGCAAAGGAACGCGGGCTTGATTTCTCGTTTTTTGTAAAGGATATTAAAAACGCGCACCCTAATACCGTTCAGCTAAAGCTTAAAGGAATAAGCGGAAGAACAATTGATATCGTAGCCGAAAGCATAGGCGGAGGAAGAATTCACATAAGCCATATTGACGGAATAGAGGCTAATTTTTACTGTGAGCACAACACTCTTATCGTTCACAATCTCGATGTCCCGGGTCATGTGGCGGCAGTATCAAGCGCGCTTACGAACAGAGATATAAATATAGCGACAATGCAGTTATACCGCAGCGAGCACGGCGGATATGCGGTTATGATCTTAGAGTGCGACGAGCCGATTCCGCCCGATATTGAAAAATATCTTTCACATATAAGAGGTATAAAGAAGATAACCGTATTCAATCAGGAGGACACATAATGAAAAGCATAACTTCATTATTAAATGACGCGAAAGCGCAGGAAAAACCGCTTTATCTTATAATAGCCGAAAAGGACTGCTTTGAAAACGGAACCGATTTAAAATCGCTCGATTTGCAATTTTTGAACTTATGGAAAGAAATGAAAAACACGGCTAAGCAGTACTCTCCCGATGAAAAATCAAAAAGCGGACTTTCAGGCGGAGACGCGGAAAAGATTAAAAAAAGCAAGCCTAAGCTTATCGGCGGTAACTTTCTTTTAAGAGTAACCGAGGAAGCGCTTAAAACCGGCGAATGCAACGCCTGTATGAAAAGAATAGTTGCGGCTCCAACCGCCGGCAGCTGCGGAGTGTTGCCTGCCGTTTTAATTCCGCTTTGCGAAGAAAAAGAAATCGACGAAAGCCTAATAAAAGAAGCGCTTTACATTGCGGCAGGCTTCGGCGAGGTAACCGCCGACAGAGCAAGCATTTCAGGCGCCGAGGGAGGCTGTCAGGCGGAAATAGGAACTGCCTCGGCAATGGCGGCGGCAGCGCTTACTCACATTTTAGGCGGAAACGACGAAATGTGTGCAGAAGCCTTCGCCATGGCGCTGTCAAACCTTTTAGGACTTGTTTGCGACCCTGTAGCAGGGCTTGTTGAAATTCCCTGCATAAAAAGAAATGTTATAGGAGCGATAAATGCCGTAAGCTCCGCAAATATGGCGCTTGCGGGAATTAAAAACATTATTCCCGCAGACGAGGTTATCGACGCAATGGGCGAAATCGGAAGCAGTCTCCCCTCTTCGCTCAGAGAAACCGGAAGCGGCGGACTCGCATCAACTCCGACCGCTCGGAAAATTACAGAAAATCTGCATTCTCAAAGGTTTTAATATAAGATTTCATCAAAACAACCTACTGCGGTGGCAGTAGGTTGTTTTGATTATAATTGTTTTTTGTAAAGAAAGTACAATATAGATATTTTGCATTTTTAGAGAAAAGTTAACATTGCCAAGTAATAAAAAGTAAAAAACCCATTCTAACGAATGAGGATTTTTGTGAAGACAGGACAATAGCAGCATTGACCGAACCGATACAGCCCCGGTATCTGCTGCTGACATTGGAACAGTACAACAAAATAGCGGAATACTTTTCGACAGTTGGGAACAGCATTGTAAGAAACACGGATTTGATATCCGAACTTCCGACGCATCAAAATTTGAACGATCTGATCATACAGACGCTAAGACCGTGCTTAACGGAAATGCGCAAGGCGGCAACAGACAAGATGGCCTCGATAGAGTATTCAACCAAGGACAAATTATCGAGGCAGACGGACTCCTTGAAAGAGCAGCTGCACACGGAAATATGCCGAATGATGAACGAGCTGAAAGCCAAGGATTTGACACCGTGGAAGCTCAAGCTGAAATGGGTGGCGGTTGGAGCAATATTACCGTCGATGCTTTATATCTTGCAGCTGATATTGCGATGATAGGAGAAATGGGCAATAATGATAAACAAAAACCTAAAGTTGTCCGTGAACGCAAACACGGACAAAAGAAAAAACAAATTCAAGACAGCCATGATGATGACGGTATGCAAATGAATATGTAAAGGAGGAATGACCGACAACAAATAAAAGCCGTGTTGCCGTATGGCAGCGAACAGAAGTAATATTCCAAAACATGAATTGGAAATCCTCGCACGGCACTTCCTTCCGCAAATTCAAGCATTTTTTGAGACCGAGCAAGGCAGAAAAGAGTTTGATGAATGGAAGGCAGAACAAGCCGAATTAAAGGCACAAAGAGCCGATAAAACAGCTTAAAACACACAAGGGCAGAGAATTTTTACTCTCTGCCCACTGTGCTATAATGTTAAGTTAAGTCGCTTATAAAAATCAAAAATCCGAACGCGTCACCGTTGATGACAATGTTCGGATAAATTGACTTTGTGAAGACAGGACAATAGAGATGTTTTTGCGTTTTCGCTGTCTTGATTTGAACACTCTCAGCACAATCATTTTACATCACTCCGTTTCTGTTTTCAAGGTTTTTTACAGCGTCATCTCGAATTCCGTACCGCCGATAAAGACTACCTTGATTTTCTCTTTTGATTCCACCACTATGCATTCGATGATCTGCCGGACGAGTTTATCGTCATATTCCATGGGGTGGTTTTGCAGTCCGTCAAGTATGGTATAAATCTCATCGAGTCGGGATTTTGCGCTTTCTCTTTTTTGCCGCATGGTTGCATATTGTTCGAGCTGTACAGTCAACCTTTGCTTTTCGTTCATCAGATCGGTGATGCGTTCCTCATCTATGCCGTCTGCGTTGTCGGCGGATACCGCTTTAAGCATTTTCTGAAACTCGGCGTCGATTTCGGCAATGCGTATCTGAATGTCGAGGGTTTTGTCCTCGGTGATTTCATCCGTAAGCCCCATGCCGATATGGATTTTCAGTGTTTTCAGCACCTCG
>DBKZ01000030.1:4528-6605 GCA_002297415.1 Ruminococcaceae bacterium UBA737 | reverse complement strand
GCTCTAACCAACTGAGCTATTGGTCCGAATGACTGAAATACATCAGTCAAGCAATAATTATTATACCATAAAAGACGGTTTTGTCAATACTTAATTTTGCGTGTTTTCAAGCTTTTTATAAAGATTATTTATTTCTTTCTTAAGCGCGCTGTTTTCAGCGGACTTAAGCTCGGGGTCGGTGCTTAAAATATGCTTTGCCGACTCACCTGCCGCCTTTAAAGACGCCGTATCGGCAAAGAGGTCTGCGATTTTAAGCTCAGGCAGACCGTGCTGTCTTTTGCCCAAAAAGTCACCGGGGCCGCGCAGTCTCATATCCTCCTCGGCAATTTTAAATCCATCCGAATTTTTCTTTATGGCACCGAGCCTTTCTAAGGTTGTTTTGTTTTTTGCATCGGAAATAAGAATGCAGGTCGATTTAAATCCTCCCCTGCCTATTCTTCCTCTCAGCTGATGAAGCTGAGAAAGCCCGAAACGCTCGGCATTTTCGATAATCATAATTGCGGCGTTGGGAACATCTATTCCGACCTCGATTACAGTAGTGCAGACAAGCAAGTCTATTTCGCCGTCCTTAAACTGCCGCATGACCTTTTCTTTCTGACTCGGCTTCATTTTGCCGTGAATTAGTCCTACATTATAATCCGAAAAGGGTCCGTTTTTAACCTTTTCAAAATAATCCTGTGCGTTTACTATCCCTTCGTCCGTTTCTCCCTCTTCTACAAGCGGACAGACTATATAACCCTGTCTCCCCTCGTCAAGGTGCTTTTTAACATAATTGAACGCACGCGCTCTGATACGCGAGTCAATCAGATAGGTTTCGATTTTCTGTCTGCCCTTTGGATATTCGTCGATAATACTTATATCAAGGTCTCCGTAAATCACAAGCCCTAAGGTTCTCGGAATAGGAGTTGCGGACATAACAAGAGTATTAACAACCCTGCCCTTTTGCGCAAGAGCGGCACGCTGACCCACGCCGAAGCGGTGCTGTTCATCGGTAATAAAAAGTCCCGCGTTTAAAAACTCGGTATCGTCGGTCAACAGAGCATGTGTGCCGACGGCGACATTTATTTCTCCCGATTTAAGCTGTCCTTTCAGCTTATTTTTTTTAAGCTTCGTTACCGAGCCTGTAAGCAGGCATACAGAGATATCGGTATCCTTAAAGAATGTGTTTAGGGTTTTAAAATGCTGTTCGGCTAAAATTTCCGTTGGAGCCATCATGACTGCCTGAAAGCCGTTTTTAACGGTATTATATATAAGCGCCGCGGCAACGGCGGTCTTTCCGCTTCCGACATCGCCCTCGACAAGCCTGTTCATTTTATTTTTGCCAGACATATCCTTTACGCAGTCATTTATCGCTCTTAACTGTGCCGAGGTGAGCGAAAAAGGCAAAAGAGATAAAAATTCATTTGTATAATCTTTTTTTATGACCGGACTCTGTTCCTGCTTTTTTTGGCATTTCAAGAGCATAAGACCCGTTTGAAGGACAAACAGCTCCTCGAAAACAAGCCTTCTTTCAGCCCTTTTAAGCGCCTCAAAGTTTTTCGGAAAATGGATATTCATAAGCGCGTCGCAAAGAGGACAGAGCTTATATTTTTCTCTTATTTCAAGAGGAATCGGGTCATCGGGAAATCCGCAGGAAAATGCTGTTTTTACAAGCTTTTCCAAAGCCTTTGAGGACATTTTCTCGCTCGCCTTATAAATCGGATGTATTCCCTTTGCGCCTACAGGGCTGATTTCAGGCGAAACAAGAGCGGGCAGAAAGCTTCCGCCGTCGGTTATCTTTCCGTAAAAAAGGTACTCGCTTCCCTCATGAAGCGAGGAAGCAAGATATTTATTATTAAAAAGCGTTACCGAGCAGACGGCGGTGGAATCGGAGATATTGAACTTAAAAAGCGTCATATTTTTCCTTATATAATGCTCCGAAACAGGAGAAATAATTTTTGCCTTAATACATACCTTTTCTTCACCCATACAGTTTGCAAGCGGAACGGGAGAAGAAAAATCCTTATAATCTCTCGGATAATAACGCAAAAGGGCACCGATTGTATCGATGCCCATATTATAGAGAACTGCGGCGCGC
>DBKZ01000030.1:0-4512 GCA_002297415.1 Ruminococcaceae bacterium UBA737 | reverse complement strand
CGCTTTTCACCCACGCCCTTTAAAAAACGGATGTCGGAATTCAAATCAGACATAATTTTCTCACTCTACGGAAATTATAAGATAATAAATCGGCTGACCGCCCTTTATAAAGGTTATTTCGGCTTTAGAACCGAATTTTTCATTCAAAATTGCCTCTAAAACCTCTGCCTGCTCGTCGGTTACATCCTCGCCGTACATAACGGTTATAAACTCGCTGTTTTTATTCATAAGCTGACGGACTAAACGTACGGCGGCCTTATCTAGCACGGTATCTGTAAAGGAAACCTTACCGTTTGCAAGAGCCAAAAGCTCGCCTTTTTTAATCTTATGACCGTCAAAATCGGAATCGCGCGCGGCAAAGGTTATCTGACCGGTAGCGATTTTTTCGGCAGCCTTCATCATTTCGATTGCGTTGGTTTCGGAGTCTGCCGATTCGTCAAAATTAAGCATAGCGGTTACGCCCTGAGGAATTGTACGGGTATGAAGAACGAAAACCTTTCTTGTGCTTATCGGAACGGTCTGCTCGGCTGCCATTATAATATTCTTATTATTCGGAAGAACGAAAACCGTTTCGGCAGGGGTACTCTCGATAGCCTTTAAAATATCGTCGGTACTCGGATTCATGGTCTGTCCGCCGCTGACTACCGTATCAACGCCGAGGTCTTTAAAAAGCTCGGCAATTCCTTCGCCTGCGCAGACGGAAACGAAGCCGACGGGCTTTGTCATTTCGACAGGCTCGATTTTTTCGGTAAGGTCTGCATTAGTAGTCGGCTGCTGCTTTGAGCTTTCCGCATCATGCTTAGCGCGCTCATGCTGATCGCGCATATTTTCAATTTTAAGGTGAACCAGCTGACCGAAAGTAAGTCCGTTTTCAATGGCATTTCCGGGGTGGTCGGTATGAACATGAACCTTGATTATCTCATCGTCATCAACCACAACAACGCAATCGCCTATGCTTTCAAGATAAGCTCGCAGTGCCTTAGGCTCCTTTGCGCACTCAGGGTCACGGTTTACTATAAACTCGGTGCAATAGGTAAAGGTTATTTCGGTTTCAAAGCTGCCTGCGGCGCTGACATTTGTCTGCTCAGCCTCTGGTGCCGCCTCTGCGGTATTTTGAGAAGCGATAATTCCGTTACCCGAAAATACCGACATCATACCCTCAAGGATAAGTACAAATCCCTGTCCGCCCGCGTCGACAACGCCTGCTTTCTTAAGCGCGGGAAGCTGTTCGGGAGTGAATGCAAGAGCCTCTTTTGCGCCCTCTATTGCGGCAGAAAATACCTCAAGCTCGTTTTTTCCCTCGTCAAGCGCTGACTGCGCTTTTTCCGAAGCTACGCGCGCAACCGTAAGGATAGTTCCCTCGGTAGGCTTCATAACGGCCTTATATGCCGCTTCAACGCCGAGTTTAAACGCGGCTGTAATATTTTCGGCGGTTACAAATTCATCGGTGCCTATTCCTTTGGCAAAGCCGCGGAAAAGCAACGAGGTTATAACGCCGGAATTTCCTCTCGCACCGCGGAGCAGAGCCGAAGCATTCATTTTAGCTATCTCGCCTGCGGTGGCATTCTGGGTCTTTTTAAGCTCTCTTACGGAATTCGAAAGAGTCATGGACATATTTGTACCGGTATCTCCGTCCGGAACCGGGAAGACATTAAGATCGTCAACCCTTTTTCTGTTATTTGAAAGATTATTTGCGGCGGATATTATCGCGTCGCGCAGTGAATTACCGTCTAACAAAAGTGAAGCACTCCTTATAAAAGCGTTTTGAGCTTTAAATTATTCCTTTATATCGTCAACCCTTACGATGACCTTATCGACATCAATTCCGGTATTTGACTTAACAACATATCTTACCTTTTCGGTGATACTTGCGGCTATCGCGTTGATATTCATTCCGTAGCTTACGGCGATATGAAGCTCAACATCAAGACAGTCGCTGTTTCCGGTTACCTTAATACCTGTATCAAGCGAAGGATCCTTTGAAATCATTTTAAATATCTTCTGTTTATTGCCGCTCGGTGTCATACCGACTACGCCGTAGCACGAGGTAACCGCATGACCGATAAGCTTTGAGAGGTATTCCTGAGAAATCTCAATTTTTCCGTTAATTGTTTCAAAAGTTATCATAAATTAAATCCTCCCGATTTATTTTTTATATTTATACTTTTCGATTGAAAAATATATATCGCTTTCAGTAGCCTTAACGCCGCTTTCGATATCCGAATCATAGAAAAGAAGACCCTTTCTGTAGCAAACGGGAATCTGCGGCATCTTTGTTTGCAGAATACTTTCGATATCGGCGGCGGAATAAGTACCGTTATAAAATCCGTTTATAATATCCTCAACCGATATTGCAGGAGCCTGCGCCGAAGTCTGATTTTCGGGGTCAGCCTGCTGCGGCTCTCCCTCTGCATTTTGAGGCAAATCATAAACCACGCCGAACGCGGCAGATCCGCCCTGCATTACAAGCTGGGAAATATCCATATTCTTAAGAATTTTTATTTCTCCGAGATAAAGCTCAAAAGCGCCTGAGGCAAGGTCCGCGGAATAATCCGCAAAGCTCTTTTCGACTACCTTAATCTCAATCCCCGCTTCCCTTAGCTGAGCGGCTATCTGATTTGCCGCCGCTTTTCTTGAAGCGTTTTCTGAATTTACGAGAAGCGAAAGAGTAATATGTCTTCCTGCACTGTTTACTCTGTAACCGCTGTTATCTAAATTATTATAACCCATCTTGTCTAAATTCTCAACTGTTATTTGCAAATCCGAAGAAAAATTTATGGTCTGAAGAGGTTTTGCAGGCTTAAAAGACGGGTGAAGATAGCCCTTTGCAGGCTCGGCATTCGTATAATAGCTCTGTGAGCAAATTGCGCTTCTGTCTAGCGCGGAAGAAATTGCATATCTAAGATAGGAATTCTTTAATATTTCGGAATTTCCGTTTATACCTATAAAAACCAAATTGTTAAGCTGAACATCGCATTTTTTTCCGCTCATTCTGACTATATTTCCGTCGGAAAGGTCGGCATAATAAATATCGCAGGCGCCGATTTCAACATAATGGCTTTCGGACTCCGCGTCGGGTGCGTGAATAAGCCTGATTTCCTTAATTTCGCCCTTATCGCCGAAATAAGTTTCATTTAAAATAAGCTTCATATTTTCATTATCAAGCTTATATCTTCCACAGCCGACGGGAGCGAGCTTTACCCCGTCCGAATTTGCGGCATTATCCGAGCCCGATTTGAATATAGGAAAATCAAGGAGATTTGCAAAATATCTGTCATACCTTGTAAGGTTAAAAACTACAGTATCATTGCCCTGCGCCTTGATATCCTTAACCTCATAAAGCTGAGCGGAATAAGAGGCAGACGCCTTTGCGGCGTTATAGGAATATACAACATCCGAAGAAGAAACCGCGCTGCCGTCGGTAAATACTGCGGATTTTAATTTCACCGTACACTGATTGCCCGAAATCTCGGCGCTTTCCGCAAGGCAATATGCGGGCTCAAAATTTTCGCCTACCTTGACAAGCGGTTCATACAAAAGCTTACAAAGCTGTCTGTTAAGCGGTGTGGCGGCGGTGTATGGATTAAACGAATCGTTAAAATTACTGAGCAGACTTTTTTTAACCGAAATCTCACTGTCAGAAGAGGTATCTGAGCTTGCGGAATTTCCGTTATTTTTCTTTTTACAGCCGCAAAAGGAAAAAGTCATCAGCAGGGCGAGAATTAAAGATATTATTCTATATTTTTTCATCTGAGCCCTCCTTATATTTAAAAGACATTATATTGCGGCAGCGCCCCGAATTATCCGTTTCAAAAAGGCACCCGCAGATAATATTTTCACCGCTTGAAAATTCGAATTTCGACATATCGTTATTTTTCAGTCTCTTTATAATTATATCGCTTTTTACTCCGATTACGGAATTATCCGAGCCGGTCATACCGATATCGGTTATAAATCCCGTGCCGTTTTTTAAAATCTGCGCGTCGGCGGTCAGCACATGGGTATGCGTTCCGAAAACGGCTGAAACCCTGCCGTCAAGATAAAGCGCAAGAGCTTTTTTCTCGCTTGTTGCCTCTGCGTGAAAATCGACGAAAATAAATTTCGCCCCGTCCTCCTCTGCTCTTTTAACGAGGCTGTCGGCAGAGGTCATAAAATTCTCGGCAGAGCTTCTTTCCATATATGTTATTCCGCAAAGATTTATGACAGCAACGCTGAATTTTCCCTTATCAACAAGGCAGTAGCCCTTACCGAAATCAGCCTTGATATTATCGGGGCGGAGCAGAAAAGGACTGCTGTCAAGAGCTTCATAAAAATTCTTATTGCGCAGAGTATGGTTTCCTCCCGTGATAACATCCGCGCCCGCGGCAAATATCATATCGGCGCTTAAAGGGGATATTCCGTTCGCTTCATCGGAGTTTTCTCCGTTTACAATAACGAATTCGGCGCCGAATTTATTTTTTAAAACCGGCAGCATTTTTAAAAGATACCTGCAGCCGCTGCTGCCGCAGACAT
>DBKZ01000012.1 GCA_002297415.1 Ruminococcaceae bacterium UBA737 | reverse complement strand
GAATATTTAAGAGCTTCCGCAGTGTGACCATCTGTGCCGCAGCACTGTCGGTTGCGTGTTCGCTTATCGGCATTCTGGCATCAATTCTTGCAGGTACGCCTGTAGGCTCGACGATCGTCGCAGTCCAGATCGGCGCATTTGGCTTGACTTGGATTATAGGCACAGTTATTGGAGGCGTCAGAAAATGAAAAAGCTATTTCACTTGTTACTTATAGTCACTTTGATTGTATCGCTTTCTGCTTGCGGCAATAAAGAAACACCGCAAAACACGCAGAAGCCGTCTGCTTCAAGCAATTCTCAAAGTTCGATTTTTTCAAATGAGTCGGAGACTTCGAGTTTAAAGTCTCAATCATCAAACGGTATTGATGTTGACCTTACAAAGCTCAGCGGCACAATGGTTTATTCTGAGGTTTATAATATGATGTCATCGCCCGAAAGCTACATCGGAAAAACCGTTAAAATGAAGGGAACTTTTTATTATTATGAAGAGCCGGAAACGATGAAACAGTATTTTGCCTGTGTAATTGCCGATGCGACTGCTTGCTGTTCGCAGGGACTTGAATTTGCTTTGTCCGGCAAGCATACCTATCCGAATGATTATCCGGAGTTAAACTCAGAGATAACCGTCACCGGAACCTTTAAGGTTTATGAGGAAAATGGATTTAAGTTTTGCCGACTGACAGACGCTGCCATTGTAGAATAAAATCACTTTGCAGCGACTGTTATGCCCGCAATCCTGATCAAAAATCATATAATTTTGAATCATTTTTCTGTTAACTATAAAGAGCGCAACGCCACAGAGTTTAAAATCTCTGTGGCGTTGCGCTGCTCTCAATCGGTCGCTTTTTGAAAGCGTCCTTATGTGAGCCTGCCTTTGGCAAGGGTTTTTACTGATATTGATTATTTATTGTTGTACTGCGAAACAACCTTTTTAATTCTGTCAACAGGATCAAGCAGACTGCTTATCGAATTATCGTTGTTAAGAGTGTCAATTAAAAGAGAAATGTATTTCGCCATATTTACCGAGCAATACCATTCTCTCTTTAAAAGCTCTTCGGGCTGATAAATAAGATTGGTTGTGAAAATCTTGTCTATAAGCTTGTTTTCATAATATTCGTCAAATTTATCAAGACCGTTTACAAAAAGACCGAAGGTTGAGAATATGAAAATTCTTCCCGCGCCCATTTCCTTAAGCTTTGCGGCGATATCGAGCATTGATTCGCCTGAGGAGATCATATCGTCAACAAGAATAAGGTCCTTGCCTGTAATATCGTTTCCTAAGAATTCATGCGCTTCAATAGGATTTCTGCCGTTTACAACGACTGAATAATTTCTGCGCTTATAGAACATTCCGAGCTCCAAGCCTAAAACGGAAGAATAATAAATACATCTTCCCATTCCGCCCTCGTCGGGAGAAACTATCATTGTGTGGTCGCGGTCGAGCTTTATATCGTCAACATTCTTAAGAAGCGCCTTTATCATCTGGTAAGCTGCCTGAACATTGTCAAATCCGTCGAGCGGAATTGCATTGTTGACCCTCGGGTCATGTGCGTCAAATGTAATAATATTCTTAACACCCATTGCAACAAGCTCCTGCAGAGCCATTGCGCAGTCCATTGATTCTCTTGCGGTCCTTCGGTGCTGTCTGCCCTCATAAAGCATGGGCATGATAACGGTAATTCTTCTTGCCTTGCCGCCGAATGCCGCTATAACACGCTTTAAATCCTGAAAATGATCGTCAGGACTCATCGGCACGGTCATTCCGTACATCTCGTATGTTACATTGTAATTAAAGCAGTCGCAGATAATAAATGCGTCAAGACCTCTTGCGGTGTGGTTTAAAACCGCCTTTGCCTCGCCTGTTCCGAAACGGGGGCAGTTTGCCGTTACAACAAAGGTTTCGTCCTCAGGGATGTTTCTCCATTGCTTGAGATAATAGTCGACCTTTCCCGCAATATCCTCGCAGCCTCGCATGCTGACGATGGCAAGGTCACCGTAAGGGGTGTGTTTGAAATCTACATTTGACATAAAATACTCCATTCCTCCGTTTTCGGCAATCGGGAGCTCCCTTTTGCCGAGCGTTATTGATTTCCAAATCTATTGTAACACATTTTTTTCTACATAAAAAGACCTTTTTTAATAAAAAATCAATTATTTTGCAAAAAACCGATTGAACACACCCGATAATTTTGATATAATAATTCAGTAAAATATTATTGGAGTTGTTTTTATGTCGAAAGTTTTCCTTTTAGCTTATACACCGAGTCCCGTAAAAACCGTCGCCTGCGCGGCAAAGCTTTGCTACAGTCCGTCCGATATTGCGACCTTAAACGATGGACTTACCGAGGAAAAGGCAAAATCCTTTGTCGAAATGCTTTCAAACCTCGGGCATGAAAGCCCTATTGAGCATGTCAGCTTCACTTTCGGCATTGAGGGTGTTTCGCGCTCGCTTCTTGCTCAGATAACAAGGCACAGAATTGCCTCTTATTCGGTTAAAAGCCAGAGATATGTAAGCGAGGGCCATTTCGAATTTGTAACTCCGCCCGAAATTGCAAAAGATGAAAAGGCTCTTGAAATATTCAATAAATCAATGGCGGACGCACAGAAGGCTTATGATTCCATTACCGAGATTTTAACCGCTAAGCATAAGGAAGAGCTTTTAAAGGACGGAAAGGACGAAAAGACCGCCGCCCGTATGGCTTCGAAAAAAGCCATTGAGGACGCAAGGTTTGTTCTGCCCAATGCCTGTGAAACCAAAATGGTCGTCACTATGAACGCAAGGTCGCTGCTTAATTTCTTCCGCCACCGCTGCTGCAACCGCGCTCAGTGGGAAATAAGAGATGTTGCAAATCAGATGCTGAGCCTTGTTTATAAGGTTGCTCCCGAGCTTTTTGAAAAAGCGGGTCCGGGATGTATAAACGGCAGATGTCCCGAGGGCAAAATGTCCTGCGGAAAAGCCGAAGAAATGAAAGAATTTTATAAAGAGCTGAAAAACAATGGGTAAGCTTATAGTTATCGAGGGGCTTGACGGGAGCGGAAAATCAACCCAGCTTGAGCTTCTCCCGAAAAGCCTGAAGAAAAAGGGAATTGAATGTAAAACGGTGTCCTTCCCCGATTATGAAAGCGATTCAAGCGCGCTTGTAAAAATGTATCTTTCGGGAAAATTCGGTACAGAGCCCGAAAGCGTGAATGCTTTTGCCGCCTCTCTTTTTTATACAGTTGACAGGTATGCCTCATATAAAACCTCTTGGGGTGAATTTTATGAAAACGGCGGAACAGTTATTTCGGGAAGATATACGACCTCAAACGCAGTCCACCAGACGGCGAAGCTTGATAAATCCCAATGGGCAGATTATTTAAACTGGCTTTATGACCTTGAGTATAATAAGATAGGCATTCCTAAGCCCGATATCGTGATTTTTCTTGATATGCCGATTGAGGTATCGCAAAAGCTTATGAGCGGCAGATACAAGGGCGACGAAACAAAAAAGGATATTCATGAGTCGGATATAAAATATCTTGAAAACTGCAGAAAAGCGGCAGGCTTTGTCGCACGGCATTCGGGCTGGAAAATTATTAACTGCGCCGAAAACAATGAGCCGAGAAGCGTTGAGAGCATAGCGGAGGATATTTTAAAAGCCGTTCTTTCGGTTTTATAATGAGGTGAAATTTTTATGGTTGCTTTTTTGCTGGCAGAGGGCTTTGAAGAGACAGAGGCAATAGTCCCTATAGATATTTTAAAAAGAGCGGGCTTTGATGTTAAAACCGTAAGCATTTCCGAATCTTTGACTGTTTCGGGCAGTCACGGCATAACGGTTAAATGCGATAAATTAAGCGGGGAGCTCGATTTTTCACAGCTTGAAGCAGTTGTGCTCCCGGGCGGAATGCCGGGGACGCTTAATCTCGATAAATCGGAATTTACCGATAAGGTTTTGTCATTCGCCGTTTCAAACAATCTTGTTGTCGGCGCTATATGCGCCGCTCCCTCGGTGCTTGGCAGGAGGGGATATTTAAAGGGTAAAAAAGCGGTCTGCTTTACAGGCTTTGAAAAAGAGCTTGAGGGCGCCGAAATTTTAAACCGCCCTGCTGTGAGGGACGGGAAATTTGTTACCTCTTGGGGAGCGGGCGGAGCTTTCGAATTCGGCTTTGAGCTGATAAACGCGCTTAAATCCGAAACCGAAGCTTCTAAAAACACAGCCGCGGCAATGCGGTATAAAACAGGGGGATGATTTTATGCAGGAAAATGAAAATCTTGATTTTTTGACCGATGATTCAAGCTACGGCAAAAAAATAAAGAAAAGAAAAGGCAAAAAAACCGCGGTTTTAATTATAATTGCGGCTTTGGTAGTTATCGCCGCCGGATTTGCGGGCTTTGCCGCCGCTGATATCAAGGGAGCGGGCTTCGGCAGAGGAAAAGAAACCGAAATGACCGTTAAGCAGGGCTCTTCTTCGGTTACAATAGCTTCGGAGCTTAAAAAGACAGGCGCTGTTAAAAGCACATTTCTTTTCAGAGTTTATACACGCTTAAAGGGCTATGACTCTAAGTTTAACTACGGAACCTTTAAATTTAAAACAAATATCGGCTACGAAAAGATTTCGCAGATGCTTATAAACGGCGGAGAAAAGGTTTCTTCCGTTTCCGTTAAAATACCCGAGGGCGCAACGGTTGATGAAATCGCCGAGCTTTTAGAGAAAAAGGGCGTCTGCAAAAAAGACGACTTTATAAACGAGGTTCAAAGCGGTCAGTTTGACTATGATTTTGTAAATTCAATTCCTACAGATAAGGTTCATTACAGATTAGAGGGCTATTTATTCCCCGATACTTATGCTTTTTATAATGACCCGTCCAAAAACTGCGCGCACCTTGCGGTTGATAAAATGCTTGCAAATCTTAATTCAAAGCTGTCGGACGATATTTTAAAGAAAATTTCAGAGGGCAAATATAATCTTCATCAGGTTATGACTTTGGCTTCAATCGTTGAGCTTGAATCAGGCGGAGTTTATGATGAATCCTGCAATGTTGCGGCGGTTTTCTATAACAGGCTTGAAAGCAGTAAGTTTTCGACCCTCGGCTCCTCGCCTACAAGAAAGTATCCTTACGGCGACGGTGCCTATAACACCTATACCGCTAAGGGTCTTCCCCCCGGGCCGCTTTGCTCGCCGAGTATCAGCTCTATAAAGGCGGCTGTAAACCCCACACAGAATTTCGATTATTATTATTTCGTTACCGATAAAAGCATGAAATTCTATTACAGGAAAACTTTAGCCGAGCATAACGCAATTATTGCTAAGCTTAAAGCGGAAAACAACTGGATATATGAAGACTGAAATTAAAATACCCGAGCTTTTATGCCCCGCGGGCGACCTTATAAGGCTTAAAACCGCCGTTGATTTCGGGGCGGACGCCGTCTATTTTTCGGGCAAGGAATTCGGAATGAGAACAGCTTCCTCGAATTTTTCCTTTGATGAAATTAAAGAGGGAATAGAATATGCCCATAAATTCGGCAAAAAGGTTAATGTTACCTGCAATACAATTCCTCATGAGGATGAATTAAAAAGGCTGCCTGAATTCTTAACATTATTAAATGACCTTGGGGCGGACGCAATTATCGCCTCGGATTTAGGAACAATGAGCCTTATAAAAAAATACGCGCCCTCCTGCGAGCTTCACGCATCGGTGCAGTCGGGAACGGTCAACAGCGAGACCGCAAAGGTGCTTTATGATTTCGGCGCAAAAAGAATAGTGCTTGCGCGCGAGCTTTCATTCGATGAAATCGAAAAAATAAGGGAAGCCGTTCCGGATTCTTTAGAGCTTGAATGCTTTGTCCACGGGGCAATGTGCGTTTCCTTTTCGGCAAGATGTCTGCTTTCAAGCTATATGACAGGACGCGACGCCAACCGCGGAGACTGTGCTCAGCCCTGCCGCTGGAGCTATTCTTTAATGGAAGAAAAAAGACCGGGGCAGTATTTTGATATAACCGAGGATAAAAAAGGCACATATATATTAAATGCAAACGATATGTGCATGATAAATTATCTTGACAGGTTTTCAAAAATCGGAATTGACTGCATAAAAATCGAGGGAAGAGCCAAATCGGAATATTATGTCGCAGTCACGGCAAACGCATACCGCGGCGCGCTTGACAGTCTGAAAAACGGAACTTATAACTGGTCGGCGCCGAAGTGGACCGTAAGCGAGCTTGACACAATAAGCCACAGAGCGTATTCAACCGGCTTTTATTTAGGAAAGCCCGAAAATTCGCAGACCTATAAGGATGCGGGATATATAAGAAATTATGCCGTTGCGGCTTTTGTTATCGGCTATGAAAACGGTTGCATAACAGCGGTTTTAAAAAATAAATTCTTAAGAGGCGATATGCTTGAATGCTTAGAGGCAGGCTCCGCCCCCTTTAAGGTTCCTACCGATAATTTAGCAGACGAAAACGGCGAGCCGATTGAGAGCGCGCCTCATCCGATGATGAAGCTTAAAATTCCTTTTGAAAGGGAAATCAAAGCCGGCTCAATGCTCAGAATTAAAATTTAATATGATAAGATTAAAACCTTTCCTGCTGTCAATAATAAGACAGTAGGGAGGGCTTTTTTTATGAACGGAAAAATTTTTGCAAGGCGTTCTGTAACTGCCTTCTTTACGGTTATGCTTATGCTTTTAAGCTGTATTATGAGAGTTGCGGTAATAGCATCCTCGGATAAATATAAACAGGCTCAATTAACACAAAGCAGATATAAAATCACGGTCGGCAAAAACAGGGGAAGTATTTATGACAGAAACCGTGTTCTGCTTACTAATAATTCCGTTAAAATAATCGCGGCGGTGTCCCCTGTCCCCGAAGCGATTACAGCCGTTTCAAAGGCTCTTTCGGGCGAGAAAAAGGAAAGAGTATTAAACATTTTAAAGCAGAAAAAGCCTGCCGTGTGCGAAGTTGAAAAGGAAATTTCGGCAAAAGGGATTAAATGCTTCGCCGTGAGGGAGGATGATAAGGATAATGCCTATTTTAAGCATATTATCGGATATACCGATGCGACAGACAGAGGAGTTTCCGGATTACAGATGGCTTATGACGGTATTTTGTTTAATGAGAACGATACAAGCGCCGTTTTTTATTTAAACGGAAAAGGGGAACAGCTTACGGGAATAGAGCCCGAATTTGAAAACACCGAGAAAAATTCCGACTGCGTTATCACAACTCTCGACCTTAATATTCAAAAGGCCGCCATAGAGGCGGCAGAGGATATAACCCACGGCGCGGTAGTGGTTTGCGGAGCGAAAACGGGTGAGATTTACGCAATTTTGAGCAAGCCCGATTTCGACCTGAATAATGTTGCGTTAAGCCTAGATAAAACCGATTCGCCGCTTTTAAACCGCGCGCTTTCGGCATACAGCGTAGGCTCTGTTTTCAAGCCCTGCGTTGCCGCGGCGGCTTTTTCGGAGAATAAGGAAAATATAATCTATGAATGCGTCGGAAAAGCAAAAATAATCGACAGGGATTTTAACTGCCATAAAAGGGACGGCCACGGCGTTATGGTTTTAAAAAGCGCGCTTGAAAATTCCTGCAACACTTATTTTTATAACCTCGGATTAAGCGTCGGAAAGCAGGCGGTTTATAATACCGCCTCTGCTCTTAATTTCGGAAGACCTATAGAAATTGCCGATAATTTTTATACCGCTGAGGGAAGTCTGCCCGATTTAACCTCGCTTGATAACCCTGCGCTGCTTGCCAATTTCAGCATAGGTCAGGGATATCTGTCACTTAGTCCTGTTAATATGCTTACTTTATACTGCTGTGTTGCAAACGGCGGAACATACCTGCTACCGAGAATTGTTAAAAGCACGGTAAAAAACGGAACGGTAAAGGAATTCCCCGTCAGCGCGCCGACGAGGGTTATGTCAAAGGAAACGGCGGAATTTTTAAAAGAGGCTTTAAAGGCGGTTGTCGAAACAGGAACGGGAACCGCCGCCGGACCCGAGCTTTGCACCGCCGCGGGAAAGACCGCCACCGCTCAGACGGGAAGATACAATAATTCGGGCAAGGAAATAAATAACAGCTGGTTTTGCGGATTTTTCCCTTATGAAGAGCCCGAATATGTCGCTGTGATAATGAGCGAGGGCGGAACGACCTCGCAGACCGCCGGTGCATTTAAAAAGCTTGCGGATATCATAACGAAATCCGAGTACTCCGTTACTCCTGATTAAACCGAAAAACTCCCTTGACAAGTATATATGAATAGGTGTATAATTGTATACATCATTTCATACAGCCGATTTACTCGGTTTTTAAGGACGGAGAATTTTATGCTTGAAATTTCGGATAAAACAAACCTGCTTGAGCAGGATACATATAAATATTCCCTGCAGGATGTAAAGGACCCTAATCTTTACCGTGATTTTTACAGCTATGACGATGTTCCGAGAATTGCCTTCAATCACAGAAGAGTGCCTCTCGGAATGCCTAAGGATATATGGATAACCGATACCTCTCTCAGAGACGGTCAGCAGTCGGTTGAGCCGTATTCGGTAGAACAGATAGTCGAGCTTTATAAGTTTATGTCAAGGCTCGGCGGACCCTACGGAATTATAAGACAGACCGAATTTTTTGTCTATAGCAAAAAGGACAGAAAGGCTATTGAAAAATGTCAGGAATTGGGTCTTAAATTCCCTGAAATCACAACTTGGATAAGAGCGAATAAAGAGGATTTCAAGCTTGTAAAGGATTTAGGAATCAGAGAAACGGGAATATTGGTTTCCTGCAGCGATTATCACATCTTTAAAAAGCTTAAAATGTCGAGAAAACAGGCAATGGATATGTATCTTGCGTCCGTCGCTCAGGCATTCGAAGCAGGGGTTATGCCCAGATGCCACCTTGAGGATATCACAAGAGCCGATTTTTACGGCTTTGTCGTTCCGTTTGTAAACGAGCTTATGAAAATGTCAAGGGACGCGGGAATCCCCGTTAGAATAAGAGCCTGCGACACTATGGGTTACGGCGTGCCTTACCCAGAGGTTGCACTGCCGAGAAGCGTTCCGGGAATTGTTTACGGCTTGCAGCATTATTCCGACGTTACAAGCGATATGCTTGAATGGCACGGTCACAACGATTTTTATAAGGCCGTCGCGAATGCCTCAACCGCTTGGCTTTACGGCGCTTCGGGCGTTAACTGCTCCTTGCTCGGAATAGGCGAGAGAACAGGCAATATTCCTCTTGAAGCAATGGTTATGGAATATGCGTCGCTCAGAGGCTCGTTTGACGGAATGGACCCGACGGTAATTACCGAAATCGCGGATTATTTCAAATCCGAAATCGGATATAAAATTCCTCCGATGACACCTTTTGTAGGAAAGAATTTCAATGTCACAAGAGCGGGAATTCATGCCGACGGACTTATGAAGGACGAGGAAATTTATAATATTTTCAATACAGGAAAGATTTTAAACCGCCCCGTTTCCGTGCTTATAGGAAAGGCATCGGGACTTGCGGGAATCGCTTACTGGATAAATCAGAATTACGGTCTAAAGGGCGATGAAAAGGTTTCAAAGCAAAGCAACGAGGTTATAGAGCTTAAGGCTCTTATCGACAAGGAATATGAGGACGGCAGACAGACAACGCTTTCTACTGCCGAGCTTGAAGAAATGCTTGAAAAAGTATCAAACGGAAAATTTAAAAGGCTTTGAGGTGGAAAATAAATGTTAGAGCATAAAACCGTATCGCTTGCCGATCAGGTGTTTGAAAGACTTGAATCGGAAATTTTAAGCGGAAAATTTCAAAGAGGCGAGATCCTCACCGAAAGCAGACTTTGCACGGAGCTGGGTGTTAGCCGAACTCCGATAAGAGAGGCGTTAAGAAGGCTGAGCCAAGAGCATCTTATCGAGGAGACCGCAAAGGGCTCGCTTGTAACGGGCATCACGGAAAAGGACATTTCGGATATTTATAAGATAAGAACAAAAATTGAGGGCATGGCGGCTTATGATGCCGCGCTTAATGCAACCTCTGAGCAGATTAAGGCTATTCATGACGCGGTGGATCTGCAGGAATTCTATAACACAAAGCATGACGCGGACCATATAAGATTTATGGACAGCAGATTTCATGACGCGGTTTATAAGGCAAGCTCAAGCCCTGTTTACTTTGATGTGCTTATGCCGCTTCTTAAAAAGGCTCAGAAATACCGCCGCGCTTCTGTTGAGAGCAATTCAAGAGCCGACGCGTCGGTTAAAGAGCACCGCGATATTTGCAGGGCTATTGAGGATCATGACGCAAAAAGGGCGGCTGAGCTTACAGTAAAGCATGTTGAAAACGCATATAAACATATCGCAGAGAATTTCAAGGGAGGAAATAACTGATGGGCTACACAATTGCAGAAAAAATTATAAAGGCGCACCTTGTAAGCGGAGAAATGAAGCAGGGAAACGAAATCGCTCTTAAAATCGACCAGACCTTAACTCAGGACGCAACCGGCACCATGGCTTATCTTGAATTTGAGACTATGGGACTTGACCGTGTTAAAACCGAAAAAAGCCTTGCTTATATCGACCATAACACTTTGCAGTCGGGATTTGAAAATGCGGACGATCACCGCTATATCCAATCTGTTGCGAAAAAGCACGGAATTTATTTTTCCCGCCCCGGAAACGGAATCTGCCATCAGGTTCATCTTGAAAGATTTTCACGCCCAGGAAAAACCCTTATCGGCTCTGACAGTCACACTCCTACAGGCGGCGGAATGGGAATGCTCGCAATGGGAGCAGGCGGACTTGATGTAGCCGTTGCAATGGGCGGCGGCGCATATTACATAACAATGCCTAAAATGTATAAGGTTAATTTAACGGGCAAATTAAAGCCGTTTGTAAGCGCAAAGGATGTAAGCCTTGAAATATTAAGAATTCTGTCTGTTAAGGGCGGAGTAGGCGCAATAATCGAATGGGGCGGCGAGGGTGTTAAGACCCTTTCGGTTCCCGAGCGCGCTACTATCACGAATATGGGAACGGAGCTTGGAGCTACCACCTCTATTTTCCCGTCCGACGAAATCACACGCGAATTTTTAAGAGCGCAGGGCAGAGAGGGCGATTATATTCCGCTTGAAAGCGACAGCGACGCTCACTATGATAAAATCATAGACATAAATATGAGCGAGCTTGAACCGCTTATCGCCTGTCCGCATTCTCCCGATAATGTCGTAACCGTGGCTTCTCTGAAGGGGACTAAGGTCGATCAGGTATGTATCGGAAGCTGTACGAATTCTTCGCTTCTTGATATGCTTAAAGTATCGGCGCTTTTAAAGGGAAAGAAAATAAATGATAATGTTTCTCTCTCTGTTTCCCCCGGGTCAAGACAGGTGCTTACAATGCTTTCAAAATGCGGAGCGCTTTCAGATATTCTTCTTTCGGGCGCAAGACTTTTGGAATGCGCATGCGGTCCGTGCATAGGAATGGGCTTTTCGCCGAATTCAAAGGGTGTAAGCCTCAGAACCTTTAACAGAAACTTTTTAGGCAGAAGCGGAACTGCGGACGCGGGAGTTTATCTTGTTTCCCCCGAAACCGCTGTTGCGGCGGCTTTAACGGGCGAGATTACCGACCCGAGACTTTTAGGCGTTATGCCTGAGATTAAAATGCCCGAGGAATTCGATGTTGATGACAGCGCGGTTTTAAATCCTGCTCCTATCGCCGAAGAGGATAAGGTTGAGATTTTAAGAGGACCGAATATCAAGCCGTTCCCCGAATCTAAGCCTCAAAGCGACACGCTTTGCGCTAAGGTTTCCTTAAAGGTCGGCGATAATATTACTACCGACCATATTATGCCTGCAGGCGCTAAAATTCTTCCCTACAGGTCAAATATTCCCCACCTTTCGCAGTTCTGCTTTGCGGTTTGCGATAAGGATTTCCCCGAGCGCGCAAAAAGTCTCGGAGAAAGCATAATCGTCGGCGGCTCGAATTACGGACAGGGCTCTTCAAGAGAGCATGCGGCTTTGGTGCCGATGTATCTCGGAGTAAGAGCGGTTATAACAAAAAGCTTTGCGAGAATTCATGCCGCAAACCTTATAAATGCGGGAATTATGCCGCTGACATTTGTAAACCCCGAGGATTATGACAAAATAAACGAGGGCGACGAGCTTTGCCTTGAAAATGTTTTCGAGGGAATGGACGAGGGAAGCATGGTTTTAAAGGATATGACAAACGGTGTTAAAATCGCGCTTTCCTGCGGATTTACGCAAAGACAGAAGGATATTTTAAAGGCCGGCGGTTTGCTTGCTTTTACAAAAGAGGGTAAATAAATGCAAAATTATATAGACAGTGCCGTAGAACAGTTCAGACAGCTTTTAACAGAGCAGATAGCAAGAGAAAAGAAAATGGAGCAGGAAAGCGGAGCTACCGATTTTTCCGCTCTTGATAAAATCGTTATCGGTCTTTGCGGCGGAGACGGAATAGGTCCGATTATATCAAAGCAGGCAAAGCGTGTTCTTGAATTTTTGCTTAAAAATGAAATTGAATCGGGAAAAATCGAGCTTAAAGAAATCGAGGGCCTTACAATCGAAAACAGAATAGAAAAAAATAAGGCTATCCCCGATGATGTTTTAGAAGAAATCAAAAAATGCAATGTTATTTTAAAGGGACCGACAACAACCCTTAAGGGCGGAAATTTAGAGAGCGCAAATGTCGCTATGAGAAGAGAGCTTGACTTATATGCGAATGTCCGCCCCGTAAGAGTGCCCGATGAAAATATCGACTGGACATTTTTCAGAGAAAACACCGAGGGCGAATATGTTCTCGGCAGCCGCGGAGTTGAAATTCCCGAGACCCTCGCTTTCGATTTTAAGGTTACTACAAAATCGGGAACCGAAAGAATAGCAAGAGCGGCTTTTGAGTATGCAAAAAATAACGGAAAGAAAAATGTCGCAATTGTAACAAAGGCAAATATAATGAAAAAGACCGACGGAAGTTTTTCGGAAATTGCTCATAAGGTCGCAAAGGATTATCCCGATATCCTAGCCGAGGACTGGTATATTGATATAATGACCGCAAATCTTGTCAATAAGGATATCAGGTCGAATTTTCAGGTATTTCTGCTTCCTAATCTTTACGGCGATATCATCACCGATGAGGCGGCTCAGATTCAGGGCGGCGTCGGCACGGCGGGCAGCGCTAATATAGGCGATAAGTACGCAATGTTTGAAGCGGTTCACGGAAGCGCGCCGAGACTTATCGAACAGGGCCTCGGCGACAGGGCAAATCCGACGAGCCTGTTTAAAGCCGCGGAAATGCTGCTCAGACATATCGGGCTTATCGGAAAAGCCGATATTCTCGATAATGCGCTCAGTATTTGCACCGAGATTGAAAAAAAGGTCATTGCGGACGGTACCGCGCAGGGCGCAACAGCCGAAGAATTCAGCGATTATGTCATTTCGGTAATTGAAAAAATATCATAAAAACAGGGACTGTAAAAATTTTTACAGTCCCTTAAAAATTATCTGTTTGAAATCTGGTCGATATTTATCGCCGCGTTATGCGGAATAGGCTTCCACTCGACCTTTGAAAAAAGCGCTATTACCATCGAAATTCTTCCTATTAAATCAAAAATCGGAAATGTTATGCAATACCATATTTTTTTATACCATATAATCGGCATAATTCTTTTATGCTCAACAATGAAAATGTAAATTGCGGTTAAGATTCCTTTTATATAGGTATCAAGCGTCCATGAAAGCATAAAAAGGAATAAAACGCCTATCATACATGATTTCGGCAGTCCGTGGAGACTTACGCCGATGCTCTTAAGAAAATGCGCTAAAAATCTCGGCGCATACATATATGTTACAAACAGCTGAGCGTGCAAAATCAGAATTGTTCTTAAAATAAAAAGCGAAAGCTTTTTAAAGAATAAGAAAATCGGTCTCGGATAAATTACCGTCAGCATATCAAAGCTCATAAAGCGGAGTCTTATGTTGTTTAAAAGCTTTTTAATCGGCGTAAGGTTTTTCTTTTCCTCTTCCGTAAGACAGGCTTCTGCGCTTTTCTCGGTGTGAAAAATATGGATAAAAAGCTTTCCGCCCGATTCTGCGAATGCCTGCAAATGACCCTTAGCCCATCTTATTCTCTGCCTTAGCGCAACCTTAAGATTTACAGGCTGTTCGTCATAGAATATCGCGTTATTGTTATAGGAAATTTTATAGCCCTTAACAACCGCGTCCGCACAAAAGGCTCTGTCCTCTGTAAGCGAGGTGTAATTCCAGCCGTTTTCTATAAGCTCGTTTGAAAATAGAAATCCCGTTCCCTGAATTCTTGTCGCAAGTCTGAAAAGGGATTTTGCCCTATGCTCGTTTCTTATCGTCCTGAGCCAGTGTATTCCGTAGGAAGCGGCTATCCAGTTATCGCTGAAATTTTTAGTGTTCCTGTATGAGGTGACGATTTTTTCGCCTGCGTCAAAAGAATCGTTCATCCTAGAAACATAGTCGGATTTTAAAAGATTATCCGCATCAAAAATCATATAAGCCTCATAGGACTTAACGCCGATATCCCTGTCTATACATTTTACAAGATACTGTAAGGCAAAGCCCTTTGTTCGGTGCTCGGTATCCGTTCTCTCATAGACATTGGCGCCCAGCCTTCTTGCAACCTCGGCGGTGTCGTCCGTACAGTTATCGGCAACAACAAAAATATCAAGCAGCTCTTTCGGATAGTCCTGCTTTCTTATGCTGTCGATTAAATTTCCGATAACCGCGCTTTCGTTTCTCGCGGCTATAAGAATAGCATATTTATGTTTTTCGGCGGCTTTTTTGAATTTTCGGGTGGCGACAATACCTGTCAGCTTATAAATGATTTTATAAAGCATGAGCTTTGAAACAAAGCCCGATACAAGTTTTATCAGCCTGACCGCTAATCTTAAAATATTCATAGGTTACATTATATCACGGTTTGATTTAAAATCAAGCAAAACCGTCCAATCTTAAGCAAATCTTAATGTACAAGTGTCACCTATCATTGACACTTGTACAAAATTTCTTTATGTATAAAGGCTTTATCCCTTGCTTTTATTAAAAAAATATTATATACTTTAAATTGGTGAAGCAAATGAGCGATGTTTTTTTAAGAGCGGAAAAAATTGCTGAATTTTTAAAATCGAAAATCAAGAATATTCCCGATACCCTTGTTGTTTTAGGGAGCGGACTCGGTAATTTCGGAGAAGAAATCGAAAAGGAAAAAGAAATATTTTATAAGGATATTCCGGATTTTCCGGTTTCCACCGTTAAGGGCCATGCAGGAAAGCTTGTTTTCGGCAGGGTAAACGGCAAGGCGATTATCGCCATGCAGGGAAGATTTCATCTTTATGAGGGATATACAACCGAGGATGTAACTCTTTATATCAGGGTGTTTTCTCTGCTCGGATTAAAAAATATTATTCTTACAAATGCCGCAGGCGCAATAAATAAGTCGTTTAGGGCAGGCGAGCTTATGCTTATATCGGATCATATTTCGCTGTTTTGCAGAAATCCGCTTACAGGTCCTAATGATGAGCGCTTCGGTCCGAGATTTCCGTCAATGAGCAATGCCTATGATAAGGATTTGCGCCTTCTTGCAAAGGAAACGGCGCAGGAGCTTGGTATAAAGCTTGAAGAAGGCGTTTATTGCTATACATCGGGTCCCAGCTATGAAACGCCTGCCGAAATTCGCGCGCTTAAAATTTTAGGGGCGGACGCATGCGGAATGTCTACCGTTCCCGAGGCGATTGCCGCAAATCATTGCGGAATAAGAGTTCTCGGAATTTCCTGTCTTACGAATATGGCGGCGGGAATATCGGATAAGCCTTTAAATCACGAAGAGGTTATAAAAACCTCAAAAGCGGCAGAAAAAGATTTTAAAGCGCTTATAAGGGGAATTTGCAGTAAGCTAAGAGGTTAACGATGAGTACAAAAGAAAAAACGGAAATTTTAACTGTCCCGAATTCAATAACATTTTTAAGAATTCTCGGTACAATAGTTTTGCTTTTTATAAAACCGCTTTCGGTTTTGTTCTTTGTGATTTATGCCTTTACGGGACTTACCGACGTGCTTGACGGCTTTGTTGCAAGAAAAACGGGTACTCAAAGCGATTTCGGCGCAAAGCTTGATTCAGTCGCCGATCTTTTGTTTTATACGGTGATGATGATTAAGATTCTCCCCGTTCTTATAAAGGAAATGCCAAAGCTTATTTGGTGCTTTGTAGCCTTGGTGCTTGCGGTAAGACTTGCTTCTTATCTTGTTGCCGCCTGTAAATATCATAGGTTTTCTTCAATGCATACATATCTTAATAAGCTTACCGGAGCGGCGGTTTTTATTCTTCCCTTTATGCTGATTACTCCCGTTAAAACATTCTATGCTTTTTTTGCCGTTTGCTTAGGAATTACCGCTTCTTTAGAGGAACTGATAATTCATTTTAAAAGCGAAAGCTATAATGCTTCGGTTAAATCATTGCTTTTGATGTAAAAATAAAACTCCCGTCTGAATAAGGCGGGAGTTTTAATCAGCTTATTTTTAATTGTTTTCCGAAAATGTTTTCTTTATAAGAATACTTGTGATAATAAGTGTTGCCGAGAGACTTCCGCTTGCAACGAAAGCTGTAAAGCTCGGAAGAGCGGAAAGCGCCGAAATTCCTGCAAATACACCGAAGGTCATACACCAGCCGGACGCCGCTTTGCATTTAACCAAAGCAGGAACGCCTGTTTCAACGCTTTTATACAGCGACTGAACAAACTTGTGAATTGAACGGATTCCTATGCAGTTGAAAATGATTATAACTGCCGCCGCAATCAGGAAAACAACCGCGATTACCACTGCCGATAAAGAAAGCAGTGAGGCGGCAAGATTTCCGTAATTTCCGAACTGTCTGTTTATAAAGTCCGCTAAGCTGTTTGTAAACTCGGGAACAGAAGCAATGTAGGAAACCGCAAAGGCGGAAATAAGGCCTAAAAGAATAAGAAGACCGCTTACTACCCAGTATATAACATAGCTTGCAAAAACAGTTCCGCTTATACAGCGCATTTTGCCGTGGTCGGCAAAGCCTTTTTTGGCGGAAGAAAAGAGAAGCCAAAGGAAAATCGTCAAAAGAATGTTTAAAAGCGGTATGTTTTTAGAAGCCAATGAAAAGGCTGTGTAAACGCTTTCTAAAATGCAGACGCATAAAAACATGCTGCTGTTAAGCATTTTATGTACCTTTTCCGTAAAGCTTTCGGCAGCTGCGGTTTCCGCAGTGTTTTCTGCAGCTCCGTCCGCCTTGCTTCCGCAGTTAGGACAAAAGACGAAATCTTCCTCGCGCTCAAATCCGCAATTGTTGCATTTCATAGTATAATAACCCCCTGAAATATGATTTTTATTATATTTACAGTTTAACAAAACAAATAAATTTTGTCAATACACTTGACATTTTAATTTATTTAATATATCTTAGTTTCGGTGAACAAAAATGGAGAAAAATTTAACTAACGGAAGCGTTTTTAAAAATCTGATTTCATTTTCGCTTCCTTTTTTGCTTTCATACTTTTTGCAGACGCTTTACGGAATGGCGGACCTGCTTATAATAGGCATTTATAACGGGGTGGACGCTACCACCGCCATTTCTGTCGGTTCGCAGGTTATGCACATGATAACGGTAATGATAGTCGGCCTCGCAATGGGAACGACCGTAAATATCGCTCAGGCTGTAGGCTCTAGGGATAAAAGAAAAACCGCGCTTTTTACAGGGAATACGGTTACCTTTTTTGCCGCGGTTTCAGTAGCTCTTACTTTTGTTCTTTTACTGCTTACAAGACCTATAACATCTCTTGTTTCAACCCCTGCTCAGGCGGTTGAGGGAACGGTCGATTATCTTAAAATCTGCTTTATCGGTATTCCGTTTATTACGGGCTATAATATTATAAGCTCGGTTTTCAGAGGCATGGGCGACTCAAAAAGCCCGATGTATTTTATAGCGGTTGCTTGCATTGTTAATATAGCGCTTGATTTTCTTTTTATCGGCAAATTCGGCATGGGTGCCGCGGGCGCGGCGCTCGGAACCACTCTGTCGCAGACCGTAAGCGTTATTATTTCCTTGATTTTTATAATAAAAAAGAAAATGATAGCTCTTAGCAGAGCGGATTTTAAACCGAAAAAGGAGATTGTCGCTTCTATTTTTAAAATCGGAGCTCCGATAGCTCTGCAGGACGGTTTAATTCAGATAGCCTTTATAGTTATAACCGTTATTGCAAACCGCAGAGGTCTTACCGACGCGGCGGCGGTGGGAATAGTTGAAAAAATTATAAGCTTCGTGTTCCTTGTTCCGTCCTCAATGCTAAGCTCCGTTTCGGCGCTCGGCGCTCAGAATATAGGCGCAAAAAGAGAGGATAGGGCGGTTAAAACGCTTAAATATGCGGTTTTGATTTCTGTCTGCTTCGGAATAGCGGTTTGCGTCTTAACTCAGTTTATTGCCATGAATGCCGTTTCGCTGTTTACTAAGGATACGGCAGTTATCCTTGCGGGAAGCCTTTATCTTAAGGGATATATCTTCGATTGCATTTTTGCGGGAATTCATTTCAGCTTCAGCGGATATTTTTGCGCTAAGGGGCGCTCTGAGCTTTCGTTTATTCATAATATTATCTCGATTGCATTTGTAAGAATTCCCGCAGTTTATCTTGCTTCAAAAACTTTTAAAACTACGCTTTTCCCGATGGGACTCGCAACGGCATTAGGCTCGCTTGTATCGGTAATAATATGTATTATCGCCTTTAGGGTGGTTCAGAAGAAAAGCGTCACTCGCATTTAATCTGATTTTTAATATTTCTTATTTTTTCGGGAATGTCCTCTTCGGGCATTCCTTTGTGTATATCGCAGGTACCTGCCTTTTTTGCCGTTTCGTAGTACCAGTGCTTGTATTCTAAAATATCAAGCGTGCCCTCAAGCTCCGCTATCTGCCTTAAAACGGCGCTTCGCTGGTTGTCTATCAGCTCAAGCCTCTGCGAAATCGTTTCGTCTCCCTTAGAGCAGAGGTCTACGAATTTTTTAATATCCTTTATCGGCATTCCCGTTTTTTTAAGACATTCTATTATTTTAAGCCACTCGGTGTCGTCCTCCGAAAATGTTCTTATGTTTCCCGAGGTCCTTTTAACAAAAGGCAAAAGCCCCTCCTTGTCATAAAATCTGAGCGTTGAGGGTGCAACGCCTATTCTTTTTGCCATTTCTCCTACAGTGTAACTCATAGCTTTCTCCCGTTCATAAAAAATTTATAAAAAAGGTCTTGACTTAAAGTTAACTTTAAGTTGTAAAATTATTATAACAAAAAATAAATTTACAGTCAACAGGAGGAAGAAATGTTTAAGCAGTTAAATAAAATAAATTCACCCGAAGATGTAAAAAAGCTTGATTTTTCGGAGCTAGAAGAGCTTGCCTCGGATATCAGAGAGGCTCTTTTAAAAAAGCTCAGCATTCACGGCGGCCATTTCGGACCGAATTTCGGTATGGTCGAGGCCATAATCGCGCTCCATTATGTTTTTGACTCACCTGAGGATAAAATAGTTTTCGATGTTTCCCACCAAAGCTATCCTCATAAAATTCTGACCGGCAGGAAGGACGCTTTTATTGACGAGGATAAATATGACAATGTTTCGGGATATACCGATTTTACCGAAAGCGGCCATGATTTTTTCAGAATAGGCCACACATCTACCTCTGTAAGCCTTGCTTCCGGTCTTGCAAAGGCAAGGGATTTAAAAAATGAAAGCTATAATGTTATCGCCGTTATCGGGGACGGCTCTCTTTCAGGCGGAGAGGCGCTTGAGGGTCTTGATTTTGCAGGCGAGCAGAAAACAAATTTTATCGTTTTGGTTAATGATAATGATATGTCAATAGCCGAAAATCACGGCGGACTTTATAAAAATTTAAAGGCTCTTCGCGAAAGCGGCGGAAAATGCGAATGCAATCTGTTTAAATCCTTGGGTCTTGACTATAAATATGTATCAAACGGAAACGATATTCCATCGCTTGTCAAGGCCTTTAAAGAGGTTAAGGATATAGATCATCCGATAGTTGTTCATATCAACACCTTAAAGGGCAAGGGCTATAAGCCTGCCGAAGATAATAAGGAAGACTGGCACTGGACGATGCCGTTTGATATCGAAACCGGTAAACCTAAATTTTCCTTTGACGGCGAGGATTACGGCACCTTAACCGCCGATTTTCTTCTTAAAAAGATGAAAGCCGACCCGACCGTAACCGCAATTGTTGCGGGTGTTCCTACAAATATCGGCTTTACTAAGGATAAAAGGGAAGAGGCAGGCAAGCAGTTTATTGATGTCGGAATAGCCGAGGAGCATGCAATAGCTTTAGCCTCGGGAATTGCCAAAAACGGCGGAAAGCCTGTTTTTGCCACCCATTCAAGCTTTATGCAAAGAACATTTGACCAGCTGTCGCAGGACCTTTGCATAAACAAAAGCCCTGCTACGATAATTGTTAATACCGCCTCTGTTTTCGGGCTTAATGATATAACGCATTTGGGTCTTTATGATATCCCTCTTATCTCAAATATTCCAGAAATGGTTTATCTCGCGCCAACCTCAAAGCAGGAATATTTCGCTATGCTTGATTGGAGTATTGGGCAGACCGAGCACCCTGTCGCTATAAGAGTTCCGTGCAACGGTGTAATTTCCGATTCGAGAAAGGCCGACACCGATTATTCTTCTCTTAATAAATTCAAAACCGAAATCGAGGGCAGCGAGGTTGCGGTAATAGCGCTGGGAGACTTTTATCAGCTCGGTGAAGAGGTAATAAAACAGTTAAAAGCTGAGCTTGATATAAAAGCCACGCTTATCAATCCGAGATTTATCACCGGAATTGATAAGGAACTGCTTGAGGAACTTAAGGCAAATCATAAGGCTGTTATAACCTTGGAGGACGGAATAAAAGACGGCGGCTTCGGTGAAAAAATAGCCGAGTTCTATTCCGACAGCGATATGTCAGTCAAGGTTTACGGAATTAAGAAAGCATTTTATGACAGATTTAAGCCTGCTGAGCTTTTAAAGGAAAACGGTCTTACAAAAGAACAGATAACCGAGGACATTAAAAAACTTTTAAAAGGAGACCAGCTATGAAAAG
>DBKZ01000050.1 GCA_002297415.1 Ruminococcaceae bacterium UBA737 | reverse complement strand
ACTTCTCGCCGATCTTTTTCATTGTTCCGTCCTCAGCCATAGCCTTGAGCTGTTCGTTTACCTTGTCGCGAGTTTCGGTATCTCCTTTTTTGAAGCCTACTGCATACTGCTCGGTGGAAATCGGCTTTTCAAGGATTACATATTTATCGCTCTTATTTGCTATCTGGAATTTTGCAACTCCGATATCAGCGGCAACCGCGTCGACACTTCCCTGCTCAAGGTCCATAAATCCGGTATTGTAATCGGCAAGCTCGACAACCTCTTTTAAGCTGTCCTTAAACTCTTTGTTGTCGTTTATAGCATCTGTTGCCGATGAACCCGACTGAGACATTACCTTTTTACCCTTAAGGTCTTCAAGAGATTTAATTCCCGAATCGGCCTTGACAACAACAACAATACTGTTATCTACATAAGGATCAGACCATGTGTACTCATTTTCTCTGCCGGTATATGTAAATCCGTTCCAGATGCAGGTTATGTTTCCGGCATTAAGCTCTTTATCCTTTGAGTTCCAGTCGATAGCTTCTGCCTTGAAGTTCCAGCCTAAACGCTTGCAGACCTCTTTTGCGAGAGCGAGGTCAAATCCGTCATAGCTTCCGTCCTCTGCTACAAAGCCGTAAGGCGGGAACTCCGCGTCAAATCCGACTGTAAGTGTTTTCTTGTCTGATTTTTTACTTCCGCAGCCCGCAAGGCTAAGTACCGTGAACGCCGCCAAAACAATTGCTAATATCTTTTTCATTTTTCTCATTTCCCTTCCGGTTTTTTATCTGATGATGTTATTATACTTCACCAAGCTAAAGTTGTAAAGTGTTTTTTTACATTTTTTCGCATATTTGTAGCCTTGCACAAAAGAAATAAGCTCAACACCGTTTTGTTCGCTTTATTGCACTAAAGTGATGAAGAAAACTCTTGCTATTCAAAAATCGGCTCCGTTTTTTTAACGAAGCCGATTTTTTATTTTGTGACAAGCATTAAATAACTCTTGCTCTGATAACGCCGTCAATTTCTTCAAGCTTTGCAATAATGTGCTCGCTGTCGACATCGGAAACATCAAGCATGGTATAAGCATAATCGCCGCGCGATTTATTGAGCATATTTTCGATATTTATATCGTTTGTCGCAACAATACCGGTAATAGCGGTAATCATATTAGGAACATTCTTATGAATAATGCAAATTCTGTATTTTCCGCTCCTCGGAAGTGTGATTTCGGGAAGATTTACCGAATTTGTAATATTTCCGTTTTCAATATAATCTATAAGCTCGGTCGCCGCCATCTGAGCGCAGTTATCCTCGGATTCGGGAGTTGACGCCCCGAGGTGAGGAATGGCGATTACTCCGTCGGTGCAAAGAAGATCGTCCGACGGGAAGTCCGTAACATAGGACGCAATCTTTCCAGACTCCAAAGCCGCCTTGATATCAGCCGAATTAACAAGTCCGCCGCGCGCAAAATTCATAATGCGGACGCCGTCCTTCATTTTGGCAATCGCCTCGGCATTTATGAGATTTTTGGTAGACTCGGTAAGCGGAACATGGAGAGTGATATAATCGCACTGCTCGAAAATTTCCTTGATATCATATATATGAACTGCATTGTGAGTAAGATTCCAAGCAGAATTTACGGACAGATAGGGGTCGTAACCGTAAACCTTCATTCCGAGGTGGTTCGCGGCATTTGCCACAAGAACGCCTATTGCGCCGAGACCTATAACGCCGAGCTTTTTGCCCTTAAGCTCAGGACCCGCAAAAGCGCTTTTGCCTTTTTCAACAAGCTTTCCGACCTCGTCGCCCTGACCCTTTAAGGTCTTAGCCCACTCAATCGCCGAAACAACTCTTCTTGAACCTATAAGCATACCCGCTATAACAAGCTCTTTAACGGCATTTGCGTTAGCCCCGGGGGTATTGAATACAACTATTCCCTCTTTTGTGCATCTGTCGATCGGGATATTATTTGTTCCGGCTCCCGCACGGGCAATGGCAAGAAGCGATTTTGAAAACTCTGTATCATGAAGCGAGGCGGAACGGACTATAGCGCCGTCGGCATTTTCAACCTCGTCGCCTACGGTATATTTATCGTCAAAAACGGCAAGACCTGTTTTTGAAATCTTATTATAGGTTTTAATCTTATACATCAGGCATTCTCCTCTTCGAATTTCTTCATAAACTCAACAAGCTTTTTAACGCCCTCTAACGGCATCGCATTGTAAATCGAAGCTCTCATTCCGCCTACTGTTCTGTGGCCCTTGATATTAACAAAGCCGTTGTTCTTAGCCTCTGCGATAAACTTAGCGTCAAGCTCCTCGTTACCTGTTACAAAAGGCACATTCATAAGCGAACGGTCCTCCTTGACAACAGTTCCCTTAAACAGCTTGCTTGAATCGAGAAAATCATAAAGAACCTTTGCTTTTTCCTCGTTTCTCTTTTTCATTTCTTCGAGTCCGCCGAGCTTTTTAATCCATTTGAACACAAGACCCGCAATATAAATATTGTAGCAAGGCGGAGTGTTGAACATAGAGCCGTTTTCGGCATGCGTAGCATAATTAAGCATTGTAGGAGTAATTTCCATAGCGTTGCCGATAAGGTCCTTACGGATAATAACTATCGTAACACCCGCGGGAGCGACATTCTTCTGAGCGCCGGCATATAAAACTCCGAATTTGCTTACATCAATCGGCTCAGAGAGAATACAGCTTGAAATATCGGCTACAAGCGGAACATCTCCGGTGTCGGGAATGTAATTATACTTTGTTCCGTAAATAGTATTGTTAAAGCAGATGTGGACATAATCGGCCTGCTTGTCAAAATCCTCGGCTTTAACCTTAGGAATATATGAGAAGGTCTTATCCTTTGAGGAAGCAACTATTCTTGCCTCGCCGTAACGCGCGGCTTCCTTATAAGCCTTGTTAGCCCACTGACCGGTTATTATATAATCAGCCTTATGATTTTTATTCATAAGGTTAAACGGAACCATTGCAAACTGCGTTGAAGCGCCGCCCTGCAAAAACAGAACCTCATAATTATCGGGGATATTCATTATATCCCTTAAATCCTGCTCGGCAGTCTTGATTATCTCTCCGTACTCCTTAGAGCGGTGAGACATTTCCATAACCGACTGACCGGTTGTACCGTATTCAAGCATTTCGTCCGCCGCGGTCTTTAAAACTTCCTCGGGAAGCATCGAAGGACCCGCGCTGAAATTATAAACTCTTGCCATAATAAAACCTCCATACAGGCAAATATTGCGCCGCTTACCGCGGCATGATAATAACATTATATTTGCAGTATGAAGGTATGTCAACAATATAGTTATTTTTTTAACATTCTTTTTATTTTATAAAATAAGATTTTGTTAATCTTTGTTATTTTTTTAACATTCTTTCTCTTTGCTTATAATCCGGAAGATATGTTTCGATAATTTTATAAAAGCGTTTTGAGTGGTTATGCTCAACCGTATGCGCAAGCTCATGTACTATGACATAATCTATCGCTTCTTTCGGATAAAGCATAAGAATATAAGAAAAACAGAGGCTGTTTTTGCCCGAGCAGGAGCCGAATCGGGTTTTCGCAGAGGTAATTTTAATCCCATTGTATTTAACATTCATAATTTTTGCGAATTCCTCTGCCCTTTTAAAAATATATTCCCTTGCGGCTTCTTTAAGCGCCTGCGAATTTTCCTCCGCAAATTTAAACATTTCGGCTTTTTTAAGTCTGCCGTTTAAATGCTTTTCTATCCAAGATTTATGAGAATTTACGAATTCTTCGATAAATTTATCCTTTGTTCCGTAAGGAGCGCGGACTATGACCTCTGCGTCCCTCGAAATTTCAAGCGATATTGTTTTTCTTCGTGATTTTATGACCTTATATTCCATTACATATTATCTCTTATAATCTGAGCGAGCTTCATATAGCCCTCTTTACCGAAATGCAGACCGTCGTTAGGCTGATAAAGCTTTTCATTTTCTGCGCAAAATTCGGGGCACTTTTCAATATCTATAAGCTTATATCCCTTTTCCCTTGCGAATTTGCGGACAAATTCAGCAGCATTTTTAATATTAGGCATATATCCGCAATTTGAATATTCGGGATTTTCCGTAGCGTGAGGCGGTGTGCAAAGAATAATTTCCGCTTTAGGCTCGTCTTTATTGCAAAGCTCGATTATTTCCTTATAATCGTCATTGCCCCGAACATTTTCATTCGGATTAAGTCCGCCGTTGGTGCCTAACATAATAATTATTTTATCGGAATTTTTCACATTAACATTTCCGTCTTTATAAAAGCTTAAATATGACGATGATGTATAACCGCATTTTCCGAAATTTCTCACTTCAAAGCCCGTAAGCTTTGAAAGAAAATAAGGATAGTTTTCGGCGTGAACATTTGCTATGCCTCTTTTTCCGAAAATTCCGTAATCCCCCTCGGTTAAGCTGTCGCCTAAGCAAGATATAATCATATAATAATCTCCTTATGTTTTTTTATATTATACAGCCTGATACAAATAAAGTCTATACAAAATTAAAATAATGAGTTATAATAAATCAGGTGATGAAAATGTTTGAAAATAAAAACTTAAAAGCAGTTACTTTCAGCTTTGACGACGGAAATGTTGACGATATCAGACTGATAAGAATTTTAAACAAATACGGACTTAAAGGCACTTTCAACCTGAATTCGGGAAAGCTTACTAAAGCTTCGGTATGGAACTACGGAGAAAAAGAAGTTAATCATATCAATCTTCTTGAAAGCAAGGATATTTATTCTGGTCACGAGGTCGCGTGCCATACATATACTCATCCGGATTTAACAAAGCAAGACCGTGATACCATTTATAATGAAATCGCGCTTGATATGGAATTGCTTTCATTTTTATTCGGATATAAGGTTGACGGCATGGCATATCCTTACGGAACATTTAACGACGAAGTTATAGAGATACTTAAAAAATGCAAAATTTTATATTCAAGAACAGTAAACAGCACTTACAGCTTTGAATGCCCCGAAAATCCCTACCTTTGGAATCCGACATGCCACTTTAAGGACGAAAAAATATTTGAGCTTGCAGATAAGTTTATAAATTTAAAGCCCGACACACCGAAGATATTTTATATATGGGGTCATTCCTATGAATTGGTGACCGAGAGCGACTGGAAAAGATTTGAAGATTTCTGCAAAAAAATATCGGGCATTTGTGATATAAGCTATATCACAAATAAAGAAATAATAGAAAGTATATAAAACAACAGGCGGTTAAACACCGCCTGTTGTCAGTCTGTCGAAAAACCCAAAATTCAAGCTGAGATTGGGATTAAAAATTTTTCAGCAAAGCAAAACAGAAAAAAGCGAGTAAATGCGAGACTTCTTAAGATAT
>DBKZ01000067.1 GCA_002297415.1 Ruminococcaceae bacterium UBA737 | reverse complement strand
AGGCAGAATATAATTATGAAAAAAGCAGTTTCAATAATAATTCTTACCGCTTTTTTATGTCTTACTTTTGCCTCCTGCGCTCCTAAGGCTGATTACAGTATCGGTATTCCTAAGGGCTTTACGGTGGCATATTCAACCGAAGAGGCTGACGGGCTTGCAAAGGCTTTGGGTGTTGAAACCAAGGAAATAAAAAGCTATTTTAATGAGGATAAGCTCGCTTTAATGGCGGTTAACAGCGATAATTCCGTTCAGATAAAGCTGAGCCGATTTGAAAACACCTATTCGAAGGCAATCCAGTCTTTTTCCTCGAATGATGAAAATATTATAAGGGATTATGCTTCTGCCGCAGGAATTGAAAATTATAAAATAGTAACAAATAATGAAACTGAATTTATTTTTGTTAAAACCAAGGTTTCCGATACCGACGGCGGATATGTTTCTTCAAGATATATCACCGTTAAAAACGGAGAGTTTTATGTCCTTTCCTGCTTTAATCGGGGTGATGAGCAGGATAAAAAAATATCCGAGACTTTTCAATCGCTTGATATAAAAACAGATACCGCGTCTCTTCCTGTCTGGCAGACGGTGCTCATAGCAGGCTCAATCGCTTTGTTTACAGCCGTTATTGCGGCGGTGGCGGTAGATTTTATAAAGGAAAGAAAATCAAAAGCTAAAGCGGAAGAAAATCCGCAATAAAAAATATTAAAAGTGCCTTTTTCGGGAATTATAGTACCGAAGGAGGCGCTTTTTTTGAATAATCAATTCCTTGCTTATCAAAAAGAAACCGATGAATTTTTAAAGCCCGAGCTTAGCTTTGACCTTATTAAAAGAAAGATTTCCGTAGGCGGAAAAGACGCGGTCTTATATTTTGTTGACGGATTTATAAAGGACGAGGTATTCGAAAAAATCCTTGAATACCTTTTTACATTGCCTCAGGAAAAGGTTGAAAAAACAAAGGATATGGACGAATTTTCAAAATTCGGTCTGCCTTATGTCGAAACCGACGCAAGCTATGATATACTGACCTCGGCAAAAAGCGTTTTGTGCGGACCCGCCATGCTTATTGTCGACGGCATTGAGGGTCAGCTGATAATTGATACAAGAACATATCCCGTCCGCGGAATAGAGGAGCCTTCTAAGGACAGATCGCTTCGCGGCTCAAGGGACGGATTTGTTGAAACGCTGATGTTCAATACAGCGCTTTTGCGCAGAAGAATAAGAACCGAAAAGCTCAGAATGGAATATATGCAGGCAGGTCAAAACTCAAAAACCGATATTGCTATAGCCTATATCGACGGTGTTGCGGATAAAAAGACCCTTTCGATGTTAAAGGACAGAATTTCAAAGATAAGAATAAAAAGCGCTTCTATGACAAGTCAGGCGATTTGCGAAAGCCTTATTCCGCACGGAATTTTAAATCCGTTTCCTAAGTTCAGATTTACCGAAAGACCCGATTTTGCCTCTGCTGCCGTGCTTGACGGGAAAATTGTAATGCTGCTTGATAATTCGCCGTCGGCGGTAATTATTCCCGATTCTTTTGCCGATTTTTTCCGCGAGGCGGACGATTATTATTTTCTTCCAGTAATAGCCTGCTATACAAGGGTTTTAAGATTTATAGTGACCCTCTGTACGGTTGTCATTTCTCCGCTTTATCTTATGCTAATGAATAACAGGGAGCTTATCCCCGAGTTTCTTAAGTTTTTAAATAACGCGAAAATCGGCGATATTCCGATAATTTTTCAGCTTTTGCTGTTAGAGCTGATTGTGGACGGCTTAAGGCTCGCGTCTATAAATACACCCGATTCGCTTTCAAATTCCTTGGGAATTATCGGGGGACTGATTCTTTCGGAATTTGCCGTGAGCGCAGGGTGGTTTATGGGAGAAACAATTCTTTTAACCGCTTTTGTAACAATAGCCGCATATTCTCAGCCGAGCTTTGAAATGGGATATGCTATGAAATTCGAAAGAATTTCTCTCCTTATTTTAACTCAGCTGTTTTCTTATTACGGATTGATAGCGGGACTTATATTCTGGATAGCGGTTTTGTGCCTTAATAAAACCATTTCGGGCAAGGGCTATTTTTATCCCGTTATTCCATTTAATGCAAAGGCATTTATCGGTATTTTTTCAAGAAAAAAGCTTCCCGTAAAAAAATGATATTTAATTTGAAAAAATGTCTTGCATTTTTATGATTGTTATGGTATTATAAATATTACTGTGATAAAGGCGGTTTATGCCGCTTGGTTGGGAGGTGCCGCAATGCCTAATATCAAATCTGCAAAAAAGCGTGTTGTAATCAGCAAAGCTAATTATGAGCGCAATAAGGCTTACCGTTCTGCTTTAAAGACAGCTGTTAAGAAAGCAGACGCTGCTCTTGAGGCAAATTCTGCCGATGCAGCCGCAACAGTAAAGGCCGCAGTTGTAAAGCTTGATCAGGCAGCTGTTAAGGGTCTTATTCATAAGAATAATGCCGCCAGAAAAAAATCAGCTCTTATGACAAAGCTTAATGCCAAAGCATAAGAAAAATATTATTTTTTGCAAAGAATAATAATGCGCCGTTCCTTTTTTAGACGGCGCAGATTTTTTTACGGTTTTTCTATGTTATAAAACTTAACATATATTATTAACCTCAAATCCGTTATATTGAATGTGAGGTGTATGTTATGCAGGAGAAACTTATTTTAAGACAGAAAAATTTAAAGGGAGAAGACGGGTTTAAAACCTTTTCTATCCGTATTAAGAACGATACCGTTGCGTCTCTTGACGATCTTTCTAAAAAAACCAAGCGTTCAAGAAATGAGCTTATCAATGTTTTGCTTGATTTTGCCGTGCGTAATTGCATTGTAAAATAATAAAATCCTTCAAAATTTTTCAAAAAGCCGCGCTGATATTTTTCAGTGCGGCTTTTTGTTGATTTTAAAGGAATAATATATTAAAATATAATTAAAGGCTGTTTTTTCACGGTTTGCATACCTTGCAAGCGGAATACCCTTCTGCGGCAAGCTTGCTCTTATCATAATAAACCATGATATTTTCGGGTTTTGAGGATTTAGAATACTTGCAGGAGCTTTTGTGATATTTCTTGGTGGAAATATTCACATAATAAACGCCGTCGCCTGCATTTTCAGGCTCTTTTAGCTTGTAGCCGTTGATATTTCCGCTGTCATCGGTTTTAACGATGACTTCGGGTGCGGTATCGGAGCAAAGCGGCTCGTCCGATTGCTTAGTACATCCGCAAAGGCAAAGCATTAAAATTGAAACGGTTAAAATAATTAGCTTTTTAAACATAAAAAATCCCCTCGCAGATAGATTATAATCTTTTTAAAAACAAAAATCAATAAAAAGGAGTTTTTCTTTTGAATATTTATGCCGATCCCGAAAAGCTTAAGGCTTTAAAAGCAAAGGCAAACCGTCTGCCGCTGAGCCCGGGAGTTTATATTATGAAGAATAAGGACGGCAAAATCATTTATATCGGAAAAGCAAAGGCTTTAAAAAACAGGGTGACCCAGTATTTCGGCTCGGGAAATCAGCATACCGAAAAGGTCAAAAAAATGGTCGCCGGAGTTGACGATTTCGAATATATAATCTGCGACAGCGAATTTGAGGCGCTTGTGCTTGAATGCTCGCTTATAAAGCAAAATCTTCCTAAATATAATATTCTTTTAAAGGACGATAAGGGCTATCATTATATCAAGGTTACAAATGATAAATGGAAAAAGCTCGTGCTCGCAAATCAGATTGGAAGCGACGGGAAATATATCGGTCCGTATTATTCCTCTTATATTGTAAGAGATACTTTAGACGAGGTTCAGAGAATTTATAAGCTTCCCGATTGCAACAGATCCTTTGATAAGTATTCAAAGCCGTGCCTTAATTATCATATCGGCAGATGCTTTGCGCCTTGTAAGGGAAATGTTTCTTTGCAGGAGTATAATTCTTCCGTTTCGGCGGCGCTTGATTTTATTAAGCGCGGAACAGGAAAAGAATTCGTCGAAGAAATGAAAAAGCAGATGCTTGAAGCGTCGGAAAAGCTTGATTTCGAAACCGCGGCAAAATTAAGGGACAGAATAAACGCGATAAATAAGCTTAGCGAGCGGCAAAAGGTTGTGATGTGCAAATATTCCTCTCAGGATGTTATTTCGGGCGCGGTGATAGGAGAAACCGCGTGTATGAGTGTGCTTGTTTTCAGGTTTAACAGGCTGACGGATAAAATGCACTTTTTTGTGGACGGAATTACGGATTTTTCCGAGCTTTACAGCGAGTTTTTGCAAAGCTTTTATTCGGATTTAAGAGAAATTCCGCCGAGAATTCTTATTGATACCGAAATTTCCGACGAAAAGGTGATCTCGCGCTGGCTCAGCGAAAAATCGGGCAAGGCGGTAAAAATCACGGTTCCTAAGGCAGGAGAGCAAAAGGCGCTTTGCGATATGTGCAGAAAAAATGCTTCGGACAATCTCGCTTCACGGCTTGAACAGACGGGCAAATATATGTCGGGACTTTCCGAGCTTGCGCACCTTTTAAAGCTTGAAAGTCTCCCCGAATATATCGAATCCTATGATATTTCAAATACTGCGGGCGATGAAAATGTCGCGGGAATGGTTGTGTTTAAAAACGGAAAGCCGTTTAAGGCGGCCTATAAGAAATTTAAAATTAAAAGCTTTGTCGGACAGGATGATTTCCGATCTCTCGCAGAGGTGCTTGACCGCAGATTCACCGAATATGAAAAGGGTGAGGACGAGGGCTTTAAAACCCTGCCCGACCTTATTTTGCTTGACGGCGGCAAGGGGCAGATTTCCGCTGTTGAGCCGATTTTAAAAAAGCACAGTATAAATGTTCCGCTTTTCGGAATGGTTAAAGATTCTAAGCATAAAACAAGGGCAATCGCGGTTTCAGGCGGGGATATAACCTTAAAGTCAAACCGCGCCGCTTATACCTTGGTTACTCAGATTCAGGATGAGGTTCATAGATTTGCTATAGGTTACCATAGAAAAAAACGCACGCAAAAAATGCTCGGAAGCGAGCTTTTAAATATCGAGGGGATAGGAAAATCAAGGGCGGCGGCTTTGCTTAAAGCCTTTAAATCAATTTCCGCAATTAAAAATGCGACAGCCGAAGAGCTGGCAAGGACCGAGGGAATGAACCTTAAAAGCGCCGAGAATGTTTATAATTATTTTCATAATATGTAAATTAAGTGTTGCCAAACGAACAAAAAATTGGTAAAATAAACTTAATAAATCTTAAAGGAGTTAAATTATGCCATCAGTTCAGCTTTTACCTGTAAGCGGCGGCGATACTGTAGCCGTTATGCACACAAATATGGGAGATATTCAAATAAAGCTTTTTGCCGATAAGGCTCCGAAGACCGTTGAAAATTTTGTAACCCACGCGAAAAACGGATATTATGACGGTCTTATTTTTCATAGAGTAATCAATGATTTTATGATTCAGGGCGGCGACCCTACGGGCACCGGCATGGGCGGAGAGTCGATTTACGGCTCAAGCTTTGAAGACGAATTCGACCCATCTCTTCATAATTTAAGAGGCGCTCTTTCAATGGCTAATGCAGGCCCTAATACAAACGGAAGTCAGTTCTTTATTGTTCAGGCGAAAGCCGTTCCCGATAATATGATTGACCAAATGCGCTCAATGCCCGATTCTTTCCCCGAGGATATAGTCGATTTTTATGAGAAAAACGGCGGAACTCCGTGGCTTGATTTCAGACACACCGTTTTCGGTCAGGTTTTCGACGGAATGGATACAGTCGATAAGATAGCGGAGACAGAAGTCGGAGCGGCTGATAAGCCTATAGAAGATGTTATTATAAATTCAATTGAAATAAAAGAAAACTAAAAACAGAAAGGATTTTTAATTATGAAAGGAATTATTTTGGCAGGCGGCAGCGGAACCCGCCTTTATCCTCTTACAATGGTTACTTCAAAACAGCTTTTGCCTGTTTATGATAAGCCGATGATTTATTACCCTCTTTCAACGCTTATGCTCGCGGGAATAAGAGATATTCTTATCATATCCACTCCTACCGACCTCCCGAATTTCGAAAGGCTCTTAGGTGACGGCTCAAGCTACGGAATAAATCTTTCCTATGCGGTTCAGCCCTCTCCGGACGGACTTGCTCAGGCTTTTTTAATAGGCGAGGATTTCATAGCGGGAGACAGCTGCGCTATGGTGCTCGGAGATAATATTTTTTACGGAAGCGGACTTAAAAAGCATCTTAAGGAAGCCGCCGAAAGAGAAAACGGAGCTACTGTTTTCGGCTATTATGTCGATGACCCCGAAAGATTCGGTATAGTTGAATTCGATGAAAACGGCAAGGCTATATCTATTGAGGAAAAGCCGAAAAATCCGAAGTCAAATTATTGTGTAACAGGACTTTATTTTTATGATAACCGCGTAGTAGAGCTTGCAAAAAAGGTTAAGCCCTCTGCAAGAGGAGAGCTTGAAATAACCGACCTTAACAGGCTTTATCTTGAGGACGGCTCGCTTAATGTCGTAACCTTAGGCAGAGGCTATGCTTGGCTCGATACCGGAACTATGGACGCACTTTCCGAAGCAGGCGAATTTGTAAAGGTAATTGAAAACAGACAGGGAATTCAGATTTCCGCGGTTGAAGAAATCGCTTATAAAAACGGCTGGATAACAAAGGATGAGCTTCTTGTTTCCGCCGATAAATACGGCAAGTCTCCCTACGGTCAGCATCTGCGCAAGGTTGCAGAGGGCAGGATTCTTTACTGATATGATTAGTGTTCTGCTTGCAACCTATAACGGTGAGAAGTATTTAGAAAAACAGCTTGATTCCTTGCTTAATCAGACCTATAAGGATTTTGAAATTATTATCCGTGACGATGGGTCAACCGATTCGACAAACGATATCATAAGGGATTTTAAAAACAGATATCCCGATAAAATAAAGGTGATAGAAGGTCAGCCTACAGGCTCTTCTAAGGGCAATTTCTTTGAGCTTTTAGCCGCCTGCCCTTCGGGATACGCAATGCTTTGCGATCAGGACGATTTCTGGTGCGAGGAAAAAATAGCAAAGACCTTTTCTAAAATGCTTGAAACGGAAGCTGAGTACGGAACGGACACTCCCGTTTTGGTCCACTGTGACGCTTATGTTGCCGACGAAAATTTGAATATTATTTCAAATTCCTTTATCGGATATCAGGCGATTTCGCCTGAATTTAAGAGCCTTAACAATCTTCTTGTACAGAATAATCTGACGGGCTGTACATGTATGATAAATAATGCTCTTTTAAAGCTTTTAAGAATTAAGCCCGAAAGCTGTGTTATGCACGACTGGTGGATAGCGCTGACAGCTTGCCTTTTCGGAGAAACGGTGTTTATAAACGAACCGCTGATGTATTACCGTCAGCACGGGGATAATCAGGTGGGCGCAAAAAACGCAAGAGGTATGGACTACCTCGTCACGAAATTTAAAAACAGAAAACAGGTCGTGTCGAATTACAGAGCGGCTTATTCTCAGGCAAATGCCCTGCTTAAGGCTTTTTCCGATAAAATGTCGCCTGAGCAGAAAAAGCTAGTTTCCGTTTATGCGGCTATGCCCCGGCTTAATAAATTCGAGAAAATACGCGCGATAAATAAGTATTCCTTTAAAAAGAATACTTTAATAAGAACCGTAGGTCAGTATTTTTCAGTTTAGTGACAATTCATCCGGTGTACAGATTTTTGTACACCGGATAGTTTTTAATGGTTACAGGATTTAGAAAAAAGGAGAAAACCGATGCTTAAATTTATTATCGGAAGAGTATTAAGCGGAAAAACTCAGCTGATGCTCGATATGATAAAAAAAGATATTGAAGATAATAAGGATTGTATGGTTTTAGTCCCCGAGCAGTTTTCTTTCGAGTCGGAAAAGACGGTTTTAAGGGCGCTCGGCGAAAGCTCTGCGCAAAGAGTTCCCGTTATGAGCTTTTCAAAGCTTTGCGACGAGTATAAAAGACTTAACGGCGGCGAGGCCGGCAGAACGATAGGCGACAGCGATAAGATTTTGCTTACAAAGCGCGCTGCCACAGAAAATGCGGACAGACTTTCCGTATTTAAAAATCAGTCGCTTAAAAGCGGATTTGTTAAAAGCATGGCTGATACAGTTTCTGAGCTTAAGCTCAATGCGGTGACTGCCGAAGAGCTTGAAGAGGCGGCAAGGGCCGTTAATTCCGAAAACCTTGCGGCAAAGCTTAAGGATACCGCTGTTATTTATGAAAGCTATAATGCGCTTTTAGAAGAGAAATTCATTGACCCGTCCGATAGACTGACTAAGCTTTATAATGATTTGGAGGGCAGGAATTATTTTAAAGGCAAAAATATTTATATTGACGCTTTCAAGGGCTTTACGGGTCAGCAATATAAGCTTCTTGAGAGGATAATATCAAGCGCTGATAATGTAACGGTTCTTCTTTGCTGCGATGAAAATTCGGACAGCGAATTCGGCGTGTTTTCAAATATCCTCGGCGTTAAAAAAAGAATAACCGCTATCGCAGTAAAATACGGCGCGGAAATTTCCGAGGATCTGGTGCTTGATAAAATCTTTTATGATAATCCGTGCCTTAATAACCTCGAGGCTGTAATACTTGGTAAGGCACCCGAAAGCAGAATGGGAAGCGGAATAACCGTTTGTAAGGCGGAATCGGTTTATGACGAGGCGGAATTTGTTGCAAGAAATATCAGAAAGCTTGTTATGCAGGATAACATAAGATATAATGATATTGTTGTTATAGCGCGCGACCCCGAACCTTATTTAAGACCGTTAGAGGCGGCTTTTAAAAGGAATTCAGTCCCGCTTTTCGCTGATAACAGAATAGCATTAAGTCTGCTGGCCATCAGCATTTGCGCATTAAGCGCCGTAAGACTGCTCGACGAGCTTACAACAGAAAACATTTTGAAATTCTATAAATCGGGTCTTGAATATTTCACCCAAAATGAGCTTTGCGACCTTGAAAATTATGCTTATATCTGGAATATAAGCGGTAAAATGTGGGAAACCGAATGGGATATGAACCCCTCAGGCTTAACCGACAGAATAAAAAAGGACGACGGAGAAAAGCTTGAAAGATTAAATATATTAAGAAAAAAGGCAATTAAGCCTTTATCGGAATTTCGCAAAATCAAAAAATCCTCTGCCGCAAAAATTTCACTGGGACTCATTTCGCTGTTTGAAAAAACAGAGCTTAAAAAAAGCTATTTAAATCTTTGCGACAGCTTGGAAAATTCGGGCGACAGCCTTATGGCGGACGCTGTAAGAAGGTCTTATGACGGCTTTATTTCCGCTCTCGATTCAATTGCAGAGTGCTATGGGGAAACCGAGCTTACCCCAAAAGAGTTTGAAGAGGCTTTAAGTACGGTGCTGTCATTATCGTCTATAGGCGTAGTTCCTCAATCTGTAGACAAAGTTACATTCGGCGCCGCCGACCTCATAAGAATTTCCGACCCGAAATATGTCTTTATTTTAGGCGCAAATCAGGGCATTTTTCCTGCTATGCTCGGCAGGAGCGGAATATTCAGCAATTCTGAAAGAACAGAGCTTATAGAGTTAGGGCTCGATATTCCGGATAAGGTTTTTAAATCCTATATTGATGAGGATTTTCTGGTTTATTCAAATGTCTGCCGCGCAAAAAGGGGAGTTTACATATCCTACAGGACAACGGATACTGACGGAAAGCCCTCTAAATGCTCCGCCTTTGTGCAGATAATTAAGGAAAAGCTTGATATAACAGAGCAGGAAATCCCCTCAAAGGATTATAAAAGCAGTCTTCCCATGACCTTTGAATCGGCTTTCTATGAGCTTGGGCAAAGCATAAACGAAAATCCCGAATTCGCCGAGGAATTAAAAGCCGCGTTAAGCGAAAAGGAAGAGTTTAAAAGAAAAACCGACCTGCTTGAAGGCTTTTGCAAATCGGGAAATTTCTCTTTGACCCCCGAAAATTCCTCAAAGCTTTTTTCGGACAGTATTTATCTTTCCGCTTCAAAGCTAGAAACCTTCAGCTCGTGCAGATTTATGTTCTTTTGCAAATACGGGCTTAATATCAAGTCCCTACAGCCTGCGCTCTTTGATAATATGCAAAGAGGTACCTTTGTTCATTACTGCCTTGAAAGGCTTATAAGCGTTTATAAAAAGAAAATCTGTGAAATGTCTTATAGCGAATTAGACGGCGCCGTAGAATGTTTTGCGGAGGAATATCTCGATAAAATCAAGGGCTACAGAACGGTTGAGGACGCATATTTAAAATATATTAAATCCGTGCTTTTAAAGTCCGTTAAATTCACCGCTCGGTTTATTGCGGCGGATCTTGCTCAGTCGGGCTTTGAGCCTGTAAAATGTGAGCTTAAAATCGGCGGGGAAAATGCGGATATAGAAGCCGTTACAATATCCGTAGACAATGAAACGAATGTAAAAATAACAGGCTCTGTAGACAGGGTGGACGAATATAACAATTATATAAGAATTATAGATTATAAAACAGGCTCAAAGGTGTTTAAACTCCCAGATGTCCTTGTGGGGCAGAATATGCAGATGTTAGTCTACCTTTATGCACTTATAAAAAGCAAAAACGGCGAGAATCTGCCTGCCGGTATATTCTATCTGCACGCTAAAAGGGGAATTGAGCTTTCGGAGCTTAGAATGAACGGACTGATGTCCGATGACCCGGAGGTTTTAAAGGCGCTTGAAAGCGAATCGTCGGGGGAATTTATTCCCTCAAAGCGAAGCCGGAACAGCTTTATTTCAAATGACGATTTCTGCGAGCTTTTTAAATTTGTCGAAGAAAAAATCAGGAATTCGGGAAGGCTTATAAAATCGGGCGATATCAGCGCCGCTCCTACGGACGGTACAGGCGGAGCGAAAACCGCCTGCGAGTATTGCGAGTTTTACGCAATCTGCAGGGTTAAAGACGAAAAGCATATAAAAGCCGAAAAGCTTTCAAACGAAGAGTGTATGGAACAAATAAAAAAGGAGAATTCGCAAAATGGCAATCAGTTATACTAATTCGCAAAGCGAAGCTATTTCGTCGGACGGCTCGGTTATCGTTTCCGCGGCGGCAGGCTCGGGAAAAACGGCGGTTTTGGCTGAGCGTGTTTTAAGGCTTATTACGGATA
>DBKZ01000096.1:5328-12470 GCA_002297415.1 Ruminococcaceae bacterium UBA737 | reverse complement strand
GAAATCAAAATTCGGCGGCAGAAACTTTTAACCTACCGAAACTAAAAATTTTGTTATAAGACGAAGCCAATAAAACGCAGGAATACTGCCGTATTCCAAGTTTTGAGGCAATGTATTATGCAAAATTTTGTTTCGTAGGCGTGACAGGTTCGAGTCCTGTCACACTAATATATCTTGAAATATATTCTATTTTAGTATATAATTGAAAAAAATGCAAGTGTTTTTATCAAGTGCATTAAAAACAGCATATTTTTAACCCCAAAACTGCATAGTATAATAATATATTATTTTTACGGAGGAAAAAACCTTGAAGATTAAAGACAGTTTTGATATTAAAAATATTTCCGGGGAAAACATAGTCGTATGCTCTGACAAAAGCTCAAATTTTAACAAGCTTATAAAGCTCAATTCAACAGCCGCCTTTTTATGGAGAGAACTTAAAGAGGGAGAAAAAACGGCTGAACAGCTATTTACCGCTTTAACCGACAATTTCACGATATCCTCGGTTTTGGCGCTTAATGAAATAGATATCTTTTTAAAAATCTTAAAAGAGAACGGAATACTTACCGAATGAAGAAACAAAAAAACGAATTAAAGTGGATTATTAACAACACAAAAAGCTTCTTTCCGCATATAGCGGCAATATCCGCGCTGAACATTGTCCTTTCATTGCTGCTTATCCTGCTTGCATATATCGGCAGCAATATTATTGACTCTAAAAGCGGATTTATTTCAAAATCCTTAATTGTAGCGGGAATTATTGTTTTGCAGATTGTTTTGCAGTTTTCTGTGTCCTATCTTTCCGCCTATTCATCGGGGAAAATAACCATAGCCTTGCGCGAGCATATTTTCTCGGAGCTTATAAAAAAAGAATACAGTCAGATTGAAAAAAATCACTCCGGCGATATTTTAAACCGAATGACAAACGATGTAGCGCAGACCGCGCGCGGAGCCGTTGAGCTGATTCCCGAAATCTGCACGGTGATGACAAAAATTGCCGCAGGTCTTTATGCTATTATAAAGCAAAACTACTTGCTTGCGGTTATAGTTGTTATTGTAGGCTTCTTTATCCCTCTCGCAGGGCGTTTTTTCAGCAAAAAATATAAGCTTTTACATAAAGAGGTATTAAGAACCGAAGGAAAAACAAGATCGTTTTATCAGGAATGCCTTGAAAATATAACCGTTATAAAATCCTTTTCCGGTAAAAAAACAATATCTAAAAAAGCAAACGGACTGATGACGGACAACCTAAGGCTGCGAATAAAACAGCGGATATATTCCTCCGCAATAAATTTAAGCCTATATGCCAGCTTTTCTTTAGGCTACTACGCTGTTATAATTTGGGCTGTAAGCACAGGTCTTTCTTACGGAACGATTTACTATCTACTTGAAATTATAACGATTTTAAGGTCTCCCCTGCAAAGCGTTTCGGGAATTCTCCCAAAATACTATTCTATGACCGCTTCCGCCGAAAGAATAATGGAAATTGATAAAAAGACGGACGAGCCACCGGCACTTCCCGAAGAGGAAATAAAAAAGCTGAAAGCGGAATTCAATTACATAATCTGTTCCCACCTAAGCTTTTCCTACGGGGATAAAAATGTTTTATCCGATTGCTCCTTTAAAATCAAAAAAGGAAGTCTCACGCTTTTCAGCGGTGAATCAGGCTGCGGAAAATCGACAATGTTCAAGCTTCTTTTAGGACTGTATACTCCAAGCCAAGGCGAGCTTTTCTTTGATAATTCCCGTTCGATTGACGCGTCGGTAAGACCGATGTTTTCCTATGTCCCTCAGGGCAATATGATAGTTTCGGGAACTATAAAAGAAAACATAACTCTATTTAACAGCGAAATCGAAGAAGAAAAAATAATAAAGGCGGCAAAAATCGCAGAGATATATGATTTGATTTCTTCTCTGCCCGACGGATTTGAAACAGCTCTTACAGAGCGCGGCGGCGGACTGTCAGAAGGACAAATTCAAAGGCTTGCCATAGCGAGAGCCCTTTTGTTTGACGCACCTATTCTGCTTTTGGACGAATCGACCTCAGCTCTTGACAGAAGCACCGAAATAAAAATTCTTAATAATATAAAAAGCTTAACGGATAAAACCGTGCTTTTCATAACACACCGCAAAACCGATAATATCAATCCGGATAAAATCTTAAGATTTGAAAACGGTAATATTACAGAAGAAAAAGGAGAAATTTAAATGAACATCTGGCATGACATCAATCCGAAAAGAATAACAAGCGATGATTTTATGGCGGTTATCGAAATCGGAAAAGGCAGTAAATGTAAATACGAGCTTGACAAGGAAACGGGAGTTTTAAGACTAGACCGAATTCTTTACACCTCTACAAGATATCCTGCAAACTACGGATTTATTCCGAGAACCTATGCCGACGACCTTGATCCGCTTGATGTTTTGGTTCTTTGCTCAGAAACCCTTTATCCTATGACAACCGTAAGGTGCTATCCGATAGGCGTTATTTCAATGATCGATAACGGAAGAAATGACGAAAAGATAATCGCAATTCCTTTTAATGACCCAACATATAATTCTTATACCGATATTTCTCAAATTCCTAAGCACATTTTTGAAGAAATGTCTCACTTCTTCAGGGTTTACAAGGAGCTTGAAAACAAGGAAACCGCGGTAAACGAGGTTATGGACGCAAATGCCGCAAAAGAAGTTATTCAAAAAGCCATTGACGGATATATTGAAAATTACTGCAAATAATTTATATTTTAAAGGATAAAAAAATCGGTTGCCCAAAAGGCAACCGATTTAATTTATTTATCTTATTAAGCCTTACCAACAGATCCGAAAAGCTCCATTTTTTCTTTAACGGTAGCTTTGATTGCTTCAAATCCGGGGGCTAATACCTTACGGGGGTCAAAGCCCTTGCCTACAAGGTCCTTGCCCTCTTCAAAATACTTACGGGTAGCCTCTGTAAAGCTTATTTGGCACTCGGTGTTAACATTTATCTTTGATACACCGAGAGAAATTGCCTTTTTAATCATGTCAGCAGGAATTCCTGTGCCGCCGTGAAGAACCAAAGGCATTGTGCCTGTAAGCTCCTGAATTGCAGCAAGAGTATCAAAACGAAGTCCTGTCCAGTTAGCAGGGTATTTACCGTGAATATTACCGATACCTGCGGCAAGCATTGTAACTCCGAGGTCGGCAATCATTTTGCATTCCTTAGGATCTGCAACCTCTCCGCCGCCGATTACGCCGTCCTCTTCTCCGCCGATAGCTCCGACCTCAGCTTCAAGAGAAAGACCTAAATCATTGCAAATTCCGACTAATTCCTTAGTCTTTTCGATGTTCTCCTCGATAGGATAATGCGAACCGTCAAACATGATTGAAGAAAATCCTGCTTCAATGCACTTTTTGGCGCCTTCATAGCTGCCGTGGTCAAGGTGAAGAGCAACCGGAACGGTGATATTAAGCTCCTCAAGCATTCCGTTAACCATTCCTACAACAGTTTTATATCCTGCCATATATTTCCCTGCTCCCTCGGAAACACCGAGAATTACAGGAGAATTAAGCTCCTGAGCAGTTAAAAGAATGGCTTTTGTCCATTCAAGATTGTTGATGTTGAACTGGCCAACGGCATATTTGCCTGCTTTTGCCTTTGTTAACATTTCTTTTGCTGAAACCAACATGATTTAAACCTCCGTTTATTTTTTTATAGTTTTATTTTATATCATTTTTTATATAAAATCAAGATTAAACTAAAATTTTATTCAAATCCGGATCGGGTTCGATATGTTCGGGCTTGGTTTCCAATAATTTCGGGTCAGCCATATATTTTTTAAGCTTTCTGAATGCGAGCGCAAAGTAGCTTCCCGAACAAATTCTTTCGTCCATAACAATTCCGTAAGGCATGCATTTTTCGAAAACAATTTCCCCATGCTTTTTCTTAGGCACTTCTCTTGTGTTTCCCATTGTTATACCGATACTTGTTGTTCCGAACTCATAAACATGATGATAAATATGATTTGTTCTTATAGAAGCAAGATTTGATATCAGCAAGCTTGCATGAAACGGCGACATATCAATAATCTTTTTCGGCAAAAGTCCGTGCTTATCAAGAAATTTGAAAAATCCGACGCCCAAAGGCAAAACCCCTGGAATTCCCAAAAGAATTTTAATCATTTTTTCCGTTCCGTTGTTATCGGGAGCATTTCTGTTTTCGTCAACATAGCTGTTTATAATATTGTTGACATCAATAACGGTATTATCAAGCTTAAAATACATTTTCGACATCGTTCCGTGATCCATCTGTCCTGCTTTTAAGACTACCATGGAAACCGCAAGCTCGTTTCTTGCATACGGCTTTCTGTTGACAATAAATCTGTTAAGGAGCTGAAACTCCGCAACTGTTCTGACATAAGCCGCAAGAAAAACCGCCATGTGGCTGATGCTTATCCCCTGCTTGCGCTTTTCATTGATATAATCCTGAACCGGTTCAATAGGAATATCAATTGTGACCATGTTCATGGAATCAATTCTTTTATCCATTATATATGCCGCAACTGTATACATAGGATCGGTTTTCTTGACTCTTACTCCGTCTTTGCGCATAGTGCACCCCCATAAAATAACCTAAAATATATTTTATCATATTTTTTAAAACTATACAACAGTTTTATTTTTATCAAAGGTCTCCCTTTGAGCTCGCCTTTAAATAAGCGTTTATAAATCCGTCAAGATCGCCGTCCATAACAGCGTTAATATTGCCTGATTCAAAGCTCGTTCTGTGGTCCTTTACCATAGTATAGGGCATAAATACGTATGACCTTATCTGCGCGCCCCAAGCGATTTCTTTCTGTACGCCCTTTATATCCTCTATTTTTTCAAGATGCTCTTTTTCCTTTATTTCAAGAAGCTTTGATTTAAGCATTTTAAGAGCCTGATCCTTGTTCTGGAACTGACTGCGCTCATTCTGACAGGCAACAACTATTCCCGTAGGAATATGTGTAAGTCTTACAGCAGAAGAGGTTTTATTGATATGCTGACCGCCCGCGCCCGAGGAGCGGAAAACATCCATTTTAATATCCTCGTCCTTTATTTCTATATCGACATCATCGGAAATCTCGGGCATAACCTCAATTGAGGCAAAAGAAGTGTGCCTTCTTCCCGAAGCGTCAAACGGGGAAACGCGCACAAGTCGGTGTACTCCCGATTCGCTCTTTAAATAACCGTAAGCGTTTTCGCCCTCGATAAGCACTGTTGCGCTTTTAAGGCCGGCTTCGTCGCCGTCAAGAAAGTCGAGAACCTTGACATTGAAGCCGTGGCGCTCGCCCCATCTTGTATACATTCTTACAAGCATCTGCACCCAGTCCATAGCCTCTGTACCGCCGGCACCTGCATGAAAGGTAAGAATAGCATTATTTGCGTCATATTCACCCGTAAGCAGGGTTTGAAGTCTAAGAGAAGCAAGCGATTTTTCAAGCTCGTCAATAGAAGAGGTAATTTCGTCAACCAAGGATAAATCTCCCTCTTCGTCGCCCATATCTATAAGCACCGACAGATCCTCATACTGAGAAACAATTGCGTCATAGGTTTCAACCTTGTTTTTAAGCTTACCCGTACGCTGTAAAACCGCCTGCGAATTTTCGATATCATCCCAAAATCCGTCCGCCGCGGCTTTTAATTCAAGCTCTTCTATTTCTCTTTTGAGCTTATCGTAACCAATAGCGTCCTTTAAATCCCTGACCTCCTGCTCATTTGCGGTAAGTCTTGCTTTTAACTGCTCAAATTCAAGCATAAATTTCTCCCTTTTTAAAAATTAAATTGTAAGAATATAAGCGTGCCATTCGTCACGCGTCATTTTTTTAACAATTTTAAATCCGAACTTTTCAATTGCATTCTCAATATCACATGCTCTTATATCAATAATACCCGAAATTATAAACTTCGTATTTTCATGCATATATTCCTTGACATTTTTAAACAGTCTTATTATAACATCGGCAACGATATTAGCGCAGATAATATCATATTTGCCTGAAATTTTATCCGCAAGGTCGCCTACAGTAAATTTACATTTATCGGAGACTTTGTTTCTTTCGGCATTATTTATCGCCGTTTTAACCGAAAGCTCGTCGATATCAACGCCTTCGGCGCTCTTTGCTCCCAAAAGAACAGCCGCAATTGAAAGAATTCCGCTGCCCGTTCCGATATCAAGAACAGTTTCTCCCCCTTTTATTATGCTTTCCAAAGCTTCCATGCAAAGAGAGGTAGTAGCATGAGTGCCCGTCCCGAAAGCGGTTCCGGGGTCTAAGCTTATAACGCTTCTGTCCTTAAACCCGTCGGCATTTTCCCAGCTCGGGCAAACCGCAAGCTTATTTCCGACCTTAAAGGCTTTAAAATACTTTTTCCAGTTTTCGTTCCAATCGGTATCGTCGACCGTTTCGCTGTTTATTTCAAATGAAATACCAGCCGCATTCATTCTTTCCTTCAAAAAAGCGATTGCTTCGAGGGCATTTTCTTCTTTGGAAATATAAAGGTGAATTACGGAATGCGTTCTGTCCTTATCGATAAGCTCCTCGTCTATTAAATCAATATGAGCTATTTCAAGGGCGTCCTCCTCAAGATTAGAATAGTCCTCAATGTAAATTCCGTAAGGAACGGTCATATTTGCTATAGCGGCAGCTTCATCGGTTTTGTCCGACGGAACGGTCGCTTTTATTTCAGTCCAATCCATAAATGCTTTTAATAACCTCTTCTGTTTTTTCTTTTGTTTCGCTTGCAGTTCCCTGTCTTATTCCGTTTCTTCCGCCACCTCTTATGTTAAGCTGAGAAGAAACTTTTTTAAAGTCCTCCGCAAGACTGTTTTCTTCGCCGCAAACTGCAAATGAATATGAATTTTCCGATTTTGAAAAAATCCATACCGAATGCTTTAAGCTTTTATATGCAAAATCAGCCATAAGCTGTAAAGTCTTCATATCCGAGTTTTCTTCAAAGTAAATTCTGCAGTTTTTATCAAGATTTTTGATTTTTTCAAATGTTAATTCGGATTTAAGATTTTTGATTTTTAATTCCGCAAGATTTAACTTTTCAGATAAGGAAATCACGGATTTTGCGGCAGTTTCCTGCTTTGAAGAAAGCAGATTTGAAATGCTTTTTATGTT
>DBKZ01000096.1:451-5310 GCA_002297415.1 Ruminococcaceae bacterium UBA737 | reverse complement strand
GCGGTAATCGTTAAGCGCAAATTCTCCGCATTTCATATAAATCCGTGTGCCGCCTCTAAGCTTTTCGAAATCAAGAAGCTTTATAATCCCGATTTCTCCGGTTTTGCTTACATGCGGCGCACAGCAGGCACAGCGGTCAATTCCTTCTATTTCAACTATGCGCAGTTTTCCGTCAATTTCCTTTTTGCTTCGGTATTCAAGGGCTTCAAGCTCTTTTTCGTCGGGGAAATAAGCCTTGACCTTTAAATTGCTCCAAACCGCTTCGTTCGCCTCATATTCTGTCTCATCCAAGGTCTTCCGGTCGACAAGACCGTTAATATCAAGCGTTACAACATCTTCACCGAGGTGAAAGCCGACATTGTCAAATCCGAATTTCTTATGAAAAATCCCGGATACGATATGCTCGCCCGAATGATTTTGCATAAACGCAAACCGTCTTTTAAAATCAAGCGAGCCAAAAACGCTTTTATTTATTTCAAGCGGTAAATCCGTAAAATGAACGATTTCGCCGTTTTCTATAACGGTGTCTGAAACTTTAGCCTCGCCTATTTTCCCTATGTCGCCGTACTGTCCGCCGCCCTCGGGAAAAAACGCAGTCTTATCAAGAATAATCTTATATTTATCATCCGATTTTTCGCATGACAAAACTTTAGCTTCAAACTGCGATAAATGCGAATCGGATTCAAATAGCTTTTCTGTTCTCATTTAAACCTCGCCTGAATGATATGTGCCGCTTTATAAATATCTCCGCCGCCCATGGTGATCACAAGGTCGCCTTCTTTTGCGGTCTTTAAAATCGTATCCGCGATATTTTCGAACCCGTCAACAACAACCGCGTCGCTAAGCTTATTTGCAATATCCTCGGATTTAATGCCGAAGGTGTTTTTCTCGCGAGAGCCCATAATCGGCGTCATAATAACCTTGTCGGCTATCGACAGCGCTTTGATAAAATCGTCTTTCAAAAGCGCGGTGCGCGAGAATGTAAACGGCTGAAATACCGCTATTACCCTGTTATAGTCAAGTTCCTTTGCGGCAGAAAGCGTAGCCTTTATCTCGGTCGGGTGGTGGGCGTAATCATCCGCCAAAGTAAACCCGCTGTAAACGCCCAAAAATTCAAATCTTCTGCCCGCGCCCGTAAACTTACTTACGGCGTCTGCAATGCCCTCGGCGCTCACACCCTCATTATAGCAAACCGCAAAAGCCGCAAGTCCGTTTAAAACATTGTGGCGCCCGGGTATATGCATTTGCATTCTTCCAAGCTTTTCTCCTTTATGAATAACATCAAAGCAAAAGCCGTATTTCCCGCTTTCGATATTATCCGCATAAAAATCATTGGTGCTTTCAAAGCCGAATGTGATTTTTTGAGCCTTAATATCATCAGCCGCCTTAACGCAAAGCTTATCGTCCCCGTTATAATAGCAGGTTTTTGACATTGCGATAAATTTATGGAAAGACAGAACTAAATTGTCCATGGTCTTAAAATAATCAAGGTGGTCGTTATCAATATTCAAAAGTACAGAAACATCGGGAGACATCTGCAAAAAAGTATCCACAAATTCGCAGGACTCGCAAACTAAGGTCTGCGAGGAGCCGACTGTTCCGTTTGAATTTATAAGCGGAAGCTTTCCGCCGATAACTGCGCTCGGTTCTCTCTTGTTTAAAATCAGAATTTGTGTTATCATAGAGGTAACGGTGGTTTTGCCGTGAGTTCCGCAAACGCCTATAACATTATCATAATGCCTTGTAAGCGCGCCTAAAAGATGCGAGCGCTCCATAAGAGGAATTCCCTGCTCCTTTGCGGCGACAATTTCGGGATTATCCTGAGATATAGCGGCAGAATATACGACAAGCTGAGCGTCCTTGATATTGTCCGCATTATGACCCATAAAAACCTTTATTCCGAGGCTTTTAACCCTTTCGAGCGGATCGCTTTCATTATTATCGGAGCCTGTAAGCTCATATCCTTTTGAATGAAGAATTTCCGCAAGCGGACACATTCCGCTTCCGCCTATGCCTATCATGTGAACTCTTTTAATACCGGTAAGAATTTTATCCTCTTCGCGAAGCTGTTTCATTATTAAAACCTCTTTAGAAAATTTTTACACACATAATATATTATACAACATTTGATTGGAAAAATAAACCCTTTTATTTTATGCAGGAGTAGAAAATGAAAATTATTTTGCCCAAAGAAGTTAAAAAAATACTGTCTGTCCTGAATCAAAGCGGATTTGAGACTTATATTGTCGGCGGATGCGTCCGCGATATCCTTATGGGAAAGGCTCCGCACGACTTTGATATTACAACCTCTGCAACACCTGAGCAAATCAAGTCTCTTTTTAATAAAACCGCAGATACCGGAATTAAGCACGGAACGGTAACGGTAATAGAAAACGGCATACCTTTTGAGGTGACAACTTTCAGGACAGAATCGGGATATACCGACCTTAGAAGACCCGACAAGGTTTATTTTGTAAAGGATATTAAAAAGGATTTATCGCGCCGCGATTTTACAATGAACGCAATAGCCTGTTCTTTAAACGGCGAGATTACCGACCCGTTCGGCGGTCAGACAGATATAATAAACAAGGTTATAAAAACAGTCGGTGATCCTTATAAAAGGTTTTCTGAGGACGCTTTAAGAATTTTAAGGCTTTTCAGATTTTCCTCGGCTCTTGATTTTTCGCCCGAAAAAAACACCTTGAATGCGGCGCTTACGCTGACAAATGAGCTTAATAAAATCAGCACCGAAAGAATTGTAAGCGAGCTCAAAAAAACGGTCTGCTCGGATTCCCCCGAAAATTCAATGCCGCTTTTTGAAACAAAAGCGCTTTCGTTTTTAGGAATAGAAAACTGCCCGAAGCTTGATAATCTAAAGCATATAAGAAAAAATACGGAGCTTAGAATGTTTGTGTTTTTAAAGTTAAGCACAAAAAATGTTTATAAAACTTCAAAAGAACTTAAACTAAGCCGCAAAGAAACCGACAAAATAAGCGACCTTTTATATATTGAAGAAAATCTGAAATCGGAAGAAAAAGCCGATATAAAAACAGTTCTGTCAAAATTAAAATATCCCGAAATTTTTGATGACTTTATTGATTACGCAAAAATTTATTCGCGCTTTAACAGCGAAAAATTAAAAGCAAATTACAATGAGATTTTAAATAATAAAGAGCCTTATAAAATAAGCGACCTTGCTGTAGACGGCAGTTTTATAACTGCTTTCGGGATAAGCGGACAAGAGGTAGGAAACGAGCTTTACAGACTGCTTAGAATGGTTATCAAGAATCCCGAGCTCAACCGAAAAGAATTACTGCTTAAAATGATAAATAAGGGTAACTAAAAATAAATATGCGCCATAGAATGTATTGAAACCTTCTTACGGCGCATATTTTTTTATTTGGGTGGTTGTTTAAAATGAAAGTTTTACTTATAGGAGGAGACAAACGCTCCGAATTCGCTGAAAAAGAATTCAGAGACGCAGGTTTTGAAACAGAGACCTTGGGGCTTCATACAAATGATAACGGAAATATAAACAAAGCAGATATTATAGTTCTGCCCGTCCCCACTACAAGAGACGGCGAAAATATTTTTTGCCCGCTTACAAAAAGAGTAATTCCGCTTGAAAGCTTAGACGGAATTTGTAAAAATACACTTATATTTTCTTCGCTCTACGGCGCTGAAAAAGAAAATTTCACCGACATTTGCGCTCTTGACGAATTTGCTCAGATGAACGCTGTTCCGACAGCCGAGGGCGCAATAGCATACGCTGTTTTAAATACAGGCTTTACACTTCTTAATTCAAAAATCTTGATTATCGGAAACGGCAGGATAGGAAAAGCCTTAAGAGAAAGACTTAAAGCATTCGGCGCTGATATAACCGTAAGCGCAAGAAAGCTTAAGGATTTTGCCGAAATAAATGCAAGCGGCTGTAAATATACCGAAACCAAAAAAGTTCCCGATTTAATTGATAACTACGATTTGATTTTCAATACCGCAGATACAAAGCTTTTTGAATATGAAAAGCTTTGTAAATCGGATATAACCTTAATCGACCTTTCAACTCTCGGCTGCTGCGACAGCTACGGCGGCAGAATTCAAAAGCTCCCCGGACTTCCTGGGAAAACCTCGCCCGAGACAGCAGGAAAAATAATAGCTCAAACCGTTATCGGGCAATTAAAATTACGGAGGGAAAAAAATTGAATAAAATAAATATAGGATACGCCTTCTGCGGCTCCTTTTGTACTATAAAAAAATCGCTTGAATCGCTCGAAAAGCTCGCCCAAAACGATGTAAATATTATCCCGATTATGTCGCAAATCGTTTATTCAACAGACACAAGATTCATTAAAGCCGACGAATTAAAGGAAAAAGTCGAAGCGATATGCGGCAATAAAATCATTCATGATATTGCCTCTGCCGAGCCGATAGGTCCTAAAGACCTGCTCGATATTATAATCGTTTCTCCCTGCACGGGAAATACAGCGGCAAAAATCGCAATGGGAATAACCGATACGCCCGTTACAATGGCGGTTAAAGCAAGCCTAAGAAATAATAAGCCCGTAGTTCTCGCTATAGCTACAAACGACGCTCTCGGCGCTTCCTATAAGAACATCGGAATTCTTCAGAATACCAAAAATATTTTCTTTGTACCTTACCGTCAGGATGACCCGCTTGGCAAAAACAATTCGCTTGTCTGCGATTTTTCGCTTTTGAGCGAAACAACCGAATTTGCGCTTAACGGAAAGCAAATCGAACCTTGCGTAATAATTAAATAAAACAAATGTGCGGCTTTGCCGCTGAATAAACCCAAACCCTTCCGTCAAAGCTTCGCTTTGCCACCTTTTCCTCCGGAAGAC
>DBKZ01000096.1:0-376 GCA_002297415.1 Ruminococcaceae bacterium UBA737 | reverse complement strand
GCGTCAGCATACAGAGGGGAGCCTGCGAGCTTTATGCGCGGCTGATTATATGGTCTCTATTCTAATGGTATTTGTATTTCCCGACTGGCCATTTGTCGCGCCGCCGGTGATAATTATTTTATCTCCGCTTTTAAGTCCGAGCGCTTTTTGAGCCGTTTTCTTAGCGTTATAGAACAAAACCTCAACGGACGGATAAACCTCGCTCATTACAGGCATAACGCCCCAAGAGAGCGACAGCTGGCGCCATGTTTTTTCATTTACGCAAAGACCTATGATATCAACGGGCGAACGAAATCTCGATACCATTCTCGCCGTCATTCCCGAAAGCGAGCAGACAACGATTGCTTTTACATCAAGGTCTATAGACATTCCGCAA
>DBKZ01000004.1:4991-7176 GCA_002297415.1 Ruminococcaceae bacterium UBA737 | reverse complement strand
GACTATATCATACAAGAAAAAAATGGATACATTTCTTGAACAGCTTGTTGTTATTAAACGCGGAGCAAAATATTGGCTCAGCGCTATAGGCTTATGGCTTGCGGCAATTGTCGTCAGCGCGGCTTTGTTTTTGTTTATTCCTTTCATTGCGACCTTCGGCGCGGCAGGCGCGTTGTTCGGCGCTTATTATCTTACAAAAAGGCTTTATGTTGAGTACGAGTATATTATAACAAACGGCGCTTTTGATATAGATAAAATACTCGGTAAAAGTTCAAGAAAGCGTATTATCACCTTTGAACTTTCTGCTGTCGAGGTTGTTGAGAAATTTAATCCTAATAAGAACTACGGCGAAAGCTACACTAAAAAAATCTATGCCGCCGATCTTGACGATAAAAACGCCGTGGCTCTGACTGTAAGAAAGGATACGAATAAATTCCTTATAGTTATTTCTCCTAATGAACGCACAAATGAAGCTATGATTAAATACATTCCGAGAATTGTTTATAACGGAACTCTTTAACTTAAACCTGTTTAAAATTAAAAAGGGAAGTGCCTTATTTTGAAAATACTGAACAGAAAAATGATAAGGTCTCTTGAAAAAAATGCTGCCGAAAGCGGCATTTTTTCTTATGAGGAAATGATGAAAAACGCAGGGGATACGGCTTTTGATATCCTTGCCGATAAATATGACTTTAAAGGGAAAAGAGTCCTTGTTGCTTTGGGAAACGGTAATAACGGCGGCGACGGAGCCGTTATAGCGGAAAAGCTTTCAAAAATCTGCGAAACAGAAATTTACAGGCCTTTCGGAGATTTTAATTCTTTTCAGGCAAAAAGCTTTGAAAAAAGCATTATGGGTTTAAAAGAAACCGAAGCTATAAACGGTAAATACGATTTTGTTATTGACGCGCTTTTCGGTATCGGATTAAACCGGCCCTTGGATTTAAAAACACAAGAGGTTATAAAAAAGCTCAATGACTTGTCGGGGATTAAAATTTCGATTGATATTCCGTCGGGAATTGACTGTGACGCTGATTTTAAGCCGACAAATGCTTTTAAAGCTGATTTTACAGTTACTTTTATAGCCTTAAAGCCTTGCTTTCTTCTTCCTCCTTTTAATGAATATTCAGCTGAAACAAGGGTTGCAGATATAGGAATAGAATCGAAAGATTTTCTTTATAAAACAACCTATGCGGTTTATAAGGAAAGACCCAAAAACGCTCATAAGGGAACATTCGGAACTGCGCTCACTTTTTGCGGAAGCTACGGAATGTGCGGAGCATCCGCATTAAGCGCGAAATCGGCTTTAAGAAGCGGGGTCGGACTTTTAAGAGCGGTTGTTTGCGATAAAAACTATTCCGCTTTTTCTTCTCTTGTTCCCGAGGCGGTTGTAAGCCTTTATAAAACGGATGCGGACGGATTTGCCGATATATCCGAAAAGGAAGTTATTTCTCTATTAAACAGTGCGGACGCTTTACTGTTTGGCTGCGGAACAGGACGCTCAAAAAAGGCTGAAAATACACTTAAGACGGTTATAAAAAATTCAGAAATTCCAATGGTTTTGGATGCGGACGGAATAAATATTATATCAAAGGATATAAATATAATAAGGGAAAGAAAAGCTCCTCTTATTATTTCGCCTCATCCGAAAGAAATGTCAAGACTTACGGGACTTAGCGTATCCGAAATTGAAAGCAGTAGGATAAAAGCGGCGGCGGATTTTGCCGAAAAGTTCAAGGTGACCTTGATATTAAAGGGCGCAAATACCGTTGTTGCTTGCAGTGACGGCGAGATTTTTATGAATATGACCGGAAATTCCGGAATGTCTACAGGCGGCAGCGGAGATGTTCTGTCGGGCATTCTCGTTTCGTTGCTCGCTCAGGGCTACAGCGAAAAAGAGGCGGCCGTGACCGCCGTATATATTCACGGGCTTGCAGGAGATAATGCCTTAAAAAAGCTAACAAAACGGTCGATGATTGCGAGCGATTTAATCGAGGAGCTGAAATTTATCCCTTATTAAAAACAGGGGAGTTAATATCAGTGAAAAAATTATTATTTATTCCGCTTCTTATTTTGATTTTTTTAAGCGGATGTAAAAGCACAGAGGAAAAAAAGCCCGTTACTTCGGGCTTGGAATTTGAAGCTGAGGCGGAATATAATTCTAAGGATTATCTTCTTAAGGTCGTGA
>DBKZ01000004.1:4538-4980 GCA_002297415.1 Ruminococcaceae bacterium UBA737 | reverse complement strand
GTGATTACCGATTCCGAGAATATCAAAGCAGAGGTTAAAAAGCCTGCTAATTTAAGCGGACTTAAAGTGACTTATGAAGACAAAAAGGTTAAATGCGAATATTTAGGAATTACCTATGAGCCGAAAACCGAAGTGCCGTTAAACTCAATAACGGATATTATGTTTTCCTGCATTTCAAATCTTGATAACGGAGAAATCAAAGAGGACGGAAATTATATATTAAATGGCACTGTTGAAAATTTTGATTATGAATACACTTATTCGCCTTTAGGCTTGCCTATTTCTCTTGATGTTCCGGATAAGAATTTAAAAATCAATTTTAAAAATGTGAGCCTGCAAAAAGAATAAAATTTTGCTTGATTTTCAGCTTGCGCTGTGCTATAATCCTTTCAAAGAATATTTTAACTGCTACCGAGTAGTTGAATGCAAAGCATTCGTTTAC
>DBKZ01000004.1:0-4514 GCA_002297415.1 Ruminococcaceae bacterium UBA737 | reverse complement strand
GGTCTTAGAAGATGTGTATGCGGATGCTTATTTTTTTATAAGGGGATTATCTTATGCTAAAAAAACTTTACGGTTATTTTTCTAAAAATGAAATCGTGCTTTGGTGTTCGTCGGTAATTTTTATTGCTGTGTCATTTATAATTTTCGACAGGGAGAATTATCTTACATTATCCGCCTCGCTTATAGGTGTGACCTCTCTTATATTTAATGCTAAGGGAAATCCGTTCGGACAGCTTTTAATGATAATTTTCAGCTTGCTTTACGGCATTATATCTTTTACCTTTTCTTATTACGGGGAAATGATTACCTATCTCGGAATGACTATGCCGATGGCGGCTTTTGCGCTTGTTTCATGGCTTAAAAACCCTTATAACGGCAATAAAGCAGAGGTTGAGGTCAATTCAATAAGCAAAAAAGAAACTGCGCTTATGTGGGCGATTACCGCCGTTATAACCGCCGCGTTTTATTTTATTCTTGATTTCTTTAATACCGCAAATATAATTCCGAGCACAATTTCGGTTACAACAAGCTTTCTTGCGGTTTATCTGACCTTCAGAAGAAGCCATTATTTTGCTTTGGCGTATGCCGCAAATGATATCGTTCTTATTATGCTTTGGGTGTTGGCAAGCTTTTCGGATACTAGATATATTTCGGTGGTATTTTGCTTTGCGGCGTTTTTTGTAAATGATATTTACGGGTTTATAAACTGGAAAAGAATTAAAAAAAGACAAAGCAAATAAAAAAGGCGGCAGAGCCGCCGCTCTGTCACCCTTTAATTTATAATTTATAAGCTGTTTACAAACTTATTTACTTCTTCTATTTTAGCTTCGGATTTTGCTTCGTTTTCTTTAATAACGGATTTCGCTTTGTCAAGCTCGGTTGAAAGACCCTCTAAGCTGTCTGTGAATTTAGCCGTGGTTTCAAGCAGATCGGATTTGATTTCCGAAAGAACACTGTGAGCGCTCTCTATAGAAGAAATGTTTCTCTGCGCTTCCTCACGGGCGGCGGCTAAGCTTTCTTCATTGGATTTGATTATCGACCTTGCGTTTGACTGCGCGACAAGATAAAGCTTTCCGATATTCTTAGATACTCGGTCGATTTCTTCTTTTTGTGCATTATAAGCGTCCAGCTTGTCCTGAATATCGCTTTTAACCTGTTCAAGCTCGGCGATTTTAGCTTCCAAATCGGAAATTTCCGAATTAAGCTCAGAAACCGTTTTATTGAAGTTTTTTTCTTTGGCCGCAAATTCCTTGTGCGAATTCTCGATAAATTCAAGAACATCCTCGCAGTTGAAACCGAAAAAAGATTTTCTGAAACCGACTGACATATTTTTTCATCCCTTAACACAAACTATATATAATATTTTAATGGCTGTTTGGCTTTTTGTCAACAAATAAATTATTTTGTTAAATTTTTATTAAGTATCATTTTCTTTGCTTGACTTTAATAGGGCAAAAGGATATAATGTATACGGCAAAAGTTGGATTTTGTAATTCATATAAGGAGAAATGGTTATGACTGAAAACAAAACTGTTTTAAAATGGTTGGACGAAGTTAAAGAGCTCGTAACTCCGGACAAGGTCGTCTGGATTGACGGCAGCGAGGAACAGCTCGAAGCTATCCGCAAGGAAGCTGTTGAGTCCGGCGAAATGATTAAGCTTAATGAAGAAAAGCTCCCCGGATGCTATCTTCACAGAACACGCCCGAATGATGTTGCGCGTGTTGAGGACAGAACATTCATCTGCTCAAGAAAAGAAGAGAATGCCGGTCCGACAAACAATTGGTGCGACCCGCAGGAAATGTATAAGAGACTTTATGACATTGCCCGCGGTTCTTATAAAGGCAGAACAATGTATATTATCCCGTTCTCAATGGGTCCTGTAGGTTCTCCTCTTGCCAAGGTAGGTATTGAGGTTACCGATTCAAAGTATGTTGTTCTTAATATGGCTATTATGACAAGAGTAGGACAGAAGGTTCTCGATGTTCTCGGCGATTCAAATGACTGGGTAAGAGGTCTTCATGCTTCCTGCGATATCGATCCTGAAAAGCGTTATATCTGCCAGTTCCCCGAGGACAATACAATTATTTCCGTTAACTCGGCTTACGGCGGAAATGTTCTTCTCGGTAAGAAGTGCTTCGCTCTTCGTATCGCTTCTTATCAGGGCTGGAAGGAAGGCTGGATGGCTGAGCACATGCTCATCTTAGGTCTTCAGAATCCTGAGGGCGAAATTAAGTATATTGCGGCTGCTTTCCCGTCTGCTTGCGGAAAGACCAACCTTGCAATGCTTATTCCGCCTGAGTATCTCCGCAAGAAGGGTTACAAAATCTGGACTGTAGGCGACGATATTTCTTGGATGAAGATAGGAAATGACGGAAGACTTTATGCTATCAACCCTGAAAACGGTTTCTTCGGCGTAGCCCCCGGAACAAATGCTCATTCTAACTTTAATGCTCTTGAAAGCACTAAGAAAAATACAATTTTCACAAATGTTGCGCTTAACCTTGATGATAACACCGTTTGGTGGGAAGGTCTTAATAAGGATCTCCCGACCAACTGTATCGACTGGAAGGGCAACAAGTGGGACGCTTCTAAATTCGATAAGCACGATAAGAGCACCTATGCCGCTCATCCGAATTCAAGATTTACCGCTCCTGCCAAGAACTGCCCCTGCATTTCCGATGAATTTGATAAGGGCGAGGGCGTTCCGATTTCTGCAATTATCTTCGGCGGCCGCCGCGCTAAGTGCGCTCCGCTTGTATATCAGTCAAAGAGCTGGGAAAACGGTGTATTCGTAGGCTCTGCAATGGCTTCCGAAACAACTGCCGCTGCAGCAGGCGCTGTCGGTGTTGTTCGCCGCGATCCTATGGCTATGCTTCCGTTCTGCGGATACAATATGGGCGATTATTTTGCTCATTGGCTTGAAATGGGCAAGAAGCTCGGCGATAAGGCTCCTAAGATATTCAATGTTAACTGGTTCAGAACTGATGACGAGGGCAACTTCGTATGGCCCGGATTCGGCGACAATATGCGTGTTCTTAACTGGATCGTTGACCGTTGCGAGGGCAAGGCTGACGCTACTGAGACCGCTATCGGTTATGTTCCGAAGCCTGAGGATATAGACCTTACAGACCTTGACATGGATATGGATACCTTAAAGAGCATTCTTAAGGTTGACAAGGATGTCTGGACCAAAGAGGCCGCAGAGATTGAAGAGCATTATACGAAGTTCGGCGATAAGCTCCCCGAAGAGCTTCGCGAACAGCTCAATACTCTTAAGAGCAATCTTGAAAAAATGTAATTAAACATTTAAGTGTTTTAAAACCGCTGTCGGTTAACCGACAGCGGTTTTTCTTGATTTTTTTAAATTATATGATTATAATTGGTATTATAGAAATTATGTATTAAAGGATTTTGGTAATATCAGATATGGATAAGCTTTATATTTCAATTTATAATAGAATAAAAAAAGAAATAATCGACGGAGTTTATAAATCGGGAGCAAAACTCCCGTCAAAAAGAGTATGTGCGGAAAGGTGGGGCGTAAGCGTTGTAACAGTCGAGCATGCTTATGCTTTGCTTGAGGACGAGGGCTATATTTTGGGAACTCAAAGAAGAGGATATTTCGTCGTTTATAATTCAAAGGATTTTATTGACAATAAGCCGAAAAATCATAACGCACCCGTAATGCCTTTAAAAGAGTTTAATGAAATTTTTCCCGAATCCGTTTATCTTAAAACTGTAAGAAAGGTTCTTGCTGATTATGGGGCGGAGGTTCTTTCCGAGTCTGAAAATACAGGGCTTTCCGTTTTTAAAGCGGCAATTTCCGATTATCTTTTCAGATGCAGAGGAATTAAGACCGCACCCGATAGAATTATTATCGGGTCCGACGCCTCTGCGCTTTACGGAATTATTATCTCGCTTTTAGGCAGTGAAAAAATATTCGCGATAGAAGACCCGTCCTATAAAAAAATTGAGAATACATATAAGCTTCATAAAATCCGTTTCGAAAAATTAAGGCTTGAAACGGGCGGACTGAATTCCGAGGCGCTTGAAGGCTCTTCGGCGGAGGTTTTGCATGTCACGCCTTATAGGTCCTATCCCAGCGGAATAACTGCAACCGCGGCAAAGAGAGCCGAATATATTGATTGGGCAAGGAAAAGAAACGGAATTATAATTGAGGATGATTACGGCTCTGAGTTTTATAAATACCGCAAACCCTTTGACACACTTTTTTCGCTCGGAAACCAAAATGTTATTTATCTTAATACATTTTCAAAAACCGTTTCTCCGGCTGTTAAAACAGGTTATCTCGTTTTGCCCGAAGCGCTTACGGAGTTGATTAAAAAAAATGAGGAAAAAATTTCGTGCTCCGTTCCTACTCTTGAACAGCTTGTGCTTACAACGCTTTTAAATGACGGAAGCTTTGAAAGAAACCTAAACCGTATAAGGAGAAAAATAAGAAAAGGGGAAATATAAAAGCGCCGAAAGGCGCTTGAGCGTGTCGAAAAAGTCG
>DBKZ01000083.1:4606-17685 GCA_002297415.1 Ruminococcaceae bacterium UBA737 | reverse complement strand
AGGCAGAATATAATTATGAAAATCACAAAAGATATGCTTATCGGCGATGTACTTGAAATGGACGAGACACTTGCGGAATACTTTTTCGCTATCGGAATGCACTGCTTAGGCTGCCCTGCTTCAAGAGGAGAATCCATTGAGCAGGCATGCGAGGTTCACGGAACCGACTGCGACGAGCTTTTAAAGAAGCTCAATGAGCATGTTGAAAAGAATGCCTGAGTTAAGTCTCAGGCTTAAGGTAATATCCGGTTTGATTAAGACGGGCGGAAGTGTTTGTGATGTCGGTACGGATCACGGATATCTGCCCGCCTTTTTATATCTTTCGGGTAATTTTACCTCGGTCACCGCTACGGATTTAAGAGAAAAGCCCCTTTTAAACGCAAAAAAGAATTTAAAAGAATTAAACGCAGAGGGCGTAAGGCTTGTCCTTTGCGACGGACTGAGCAAGGTTGAAAGAAAAGAAGCGGATAATGTTGTCATTGCGGGAATGGGCGGAGAAATAATATCGGATATTATTTCAAAAGCCGATTTTTTAAGGGACGAGACGGTAAACCTTGTTTTACAGCCTACAACCTCCGCTAAGGATTTAAGAAAATTTTTGGGAATTAACGGCTTTGAGGTCTTAAAGGAAATTGCCGTAACCGAAAACGGAAAGCTTTATTCCGTAATGCAGGTCAGGTTTTCTGGGGTTAAAAGAAAGCTCTCCGATTATGAGCTTTACATAGGAAAGCTTGATTTATCGGACGAAACGGCGAAAAAATATGCTTTAAAACAGCTTAAAATCTTAAAAAAGCTTGTTTTAGATACCGAGGGTATCAGGGAATGCGAAGAAAAGAATTTAAAGGCAAAAAAAATAATAAATGAAATAGAAAACGCAATCGGAGAGGAAAACCATGGGTCTTGACGGAGGATTTTTATATAAAACCGTCGCCGAATTACAGTCGGCAAAGGAAAGCAGAATAGAAAAAATATATCAGCCGTCTAAGGATGAGCTTATCCTGCTGCTTCGCCGCGCGGGCTTTTCGAAAAGGCTTTTGCTTTGCGCCCGTCAGGGCGAGGCAAGGGTCCATTTCACCGAGACAAGACCCGAAAATCCCGAAAAGCCGCCTATGCTCTGCATGCTTGCAAGAAAATATTTTTCGGGCGCAAAAATTAAGAATATTGTGCAGACAGGGCTTGAAAGATGCGTTTTTATTGAATGCGAGGCTTATAATGAGCTCGGCGACTGCGTAACCTTAAAAATCGCCTGCGAGCTTATTGGCGCTAAAAGCAATATCGTGCTTATAAATGAAAACGGTAAGATAATCGACGCCGTTAAGCGAAGCGATATCGAAAAAAACGACCGCATGATTCAGCCGGGGGCGAATTATTCCCCCGTTGAGCCGCAGAATAAAATTGATATTATTTCCTCGGATTTAAATGACCTTGATTTAAAGCTTACTTTGCAAAAGCCCTTAAGCTCCGCACTGCTTGAAAGCTTTGAGGGGCTTTCTCCGCTTGTTTGCAGGGAAATCGCCGACAGGGCGGCAGGAAAGGACGAGCCGATTGACAGCGAAAGTGAAATATCCGCCGTAAAAAGTGAGCTTAAAAAAATAAAGGCGCAGCTTTTAAGTGATTTTAACTGCTTTATGCTTTTAAAGGACGGAGTGCCTAAGGATTTTTCATTTACAAAAATTTGTCAGTACGGCTCGCTTTATGAATTAAAGGAATTCGAAAGCCCGAGCGCGCTTTTGGATGAATTTTACAGCAAGAGAGATTTATCCTTCAGGCTTTCAAAAGCCGCATCCGATATTTCAAAAACAGTTTCTAACGCGTTTGTCCGAGCTGAAAAAAGAAAGGCTTTAAGGTTAAGGGAGCTTGAAAACAGCAAAAACTGCGAGGAAAAAAGAATTTTCGGCGAGCTTATAAAAGCGAATATCCATAATATTTCGGCAGGGCAAAGCAGTGCTGTGCTCGACAATTTTTATGACCCTGAGCTAAAGCCCGTAAAAATCAGGCTTGACCCCTCGCTTAATGCCGCGAATAACGCCGCAAAGTATTTTAAAGACTATAAAAAAGCATGTGTTGCAAGGCAGACCTTGGGCAAGCTTATTAAGTCTGACATTGAAGAAATCGAATATCTTTCAAATGTTGCGGACAGCTTAAAAAGGTGTAAAACAACCGCCGATATAAACGAAATAAAAGAAGAGCTGATTAAAGAAGGCTATATTAAAAAAAGCGTCAAAAGAAAAGCCGCCGAGCCTAAAATCGGTTTCAGACCCGAGGAATTTGTAAGCGAGGACGGCTTTAAGATTTTAGTCGGCAGAAACAATGTCGAAAACGATAGGCTTACAATGAAATTCGCCTCAAAATCAGACCTCTGGTTTCATGTTAAAAACGCCGCAGGCGCTCATGTTATCCTGATAACCGAGGGCAGACAGGTAAGCGACAGTGCGCTTTTATTTGCCGCAAGCCTTGCCGCTAAGAATTCGTCTCTTAGCGCTTCGCAGAATGTTCCTGTCGATTATACCTTTGTAAAGTCGGTCAAAAAGCCGAACGGCGCAAAGGCGGGAATGGTTATTTATGAAACCAACAAGACCCTATATGTTGACCCCGCAAAATAAAAACCGAAGAAGATGAAAAAATGAGCTTAGGGATTTCCACCGCGTCGCTTTATCCGCTTGAAACCGAAAAAGCGCTTGAAGCAGTGGCAAAATCGGGCGCTGACTGCACCGAAATCTTTTTTAACTGTAAATACGAATTAACAGAGGATTTCATAAAGCTGTTATGCAAAATTAAAAATGAATACGGAATAAGGATTTCTTCAATTCACCCTACGATGTCGCTTGCAGAGTCCTTTATGCTCTTTTCTGCTTATGACAGGCGGACGAAAGAGGGCTTTGACGAATTCAGGCGCTATGCCGAGATTGCCGCAGACTTAGGCGCAAAATATATTATTCTTCACGGCGGAAAGCCGAATAAGGTCCTTGATGACGATGGATATATCGAAAGATTTTATAAGCTTTCAAATGCCGTTAAAGAGCACGGCGCAGTGCTTTTGCAGGAAAATGTTGTTAATTTCAGGGCAGGGAACACGGCATTTTTAAAAAGATTTACAGATACTCTTAAGGATGAGGCGGATATCTGCTTTGATATAAAGCAGGCGGTAAGAGGCGGATATGACCCGATTGATACCGTAAAGCAGTTCGGAAAATATATAAGGCATTATCATTTAAGCGATAATTCGCCGGAGTCGGACTGTATGCTTCCTTTAAAAGGGGATTTTGATTTTAAGGGCTTTTATAAAGCGGTTAAAGAGTTAGGATTTAAAGGCGATTTTATGATAGAGGTCTACCGCGACGCCTATAAGAAATACGGCGAGCTGTTCGGCTCATATTTTGAGCTTAAAAAATATCTTGAAAAATAGGTATATAAATGTTACAATAAAATATGAATTTAAAATATGTATTATAAGAAAGAGGTTACATAATGAAAGAGATATCCTTTTTTGATCTGCTTTCGCTTGCATGGGAAAAGCTCTGGGTGCTTTTGCTTACAGCGGCAGTGGCAGGTACAGTCGCATGGGGAACCTGCACATTTTTCCTTGCCCCGAAATATACGGCTACCGCTTCGGTAATGGTAACGAACGGAGCGATTACCGATAACACCGTTTATGAAAAGGTTCAGGGAACCGATCTTGCGGCTTCTTTAGACCTTACAAATACCGTAGTTGAGCTTTTAAAGGCACCTAATATCTTTAAACAGCTTGACAATAAAACTTCCTACGGCGACGGCTATAAGGCGCTTATGAGAGCGGCAAGCATATCGAGAGCGAGCGACGATACGCTTTTTGTAAAAATCAGCTTCACCACAGGCTCTAAGGATAAATCGATAAAGCTTGTAAACACATTTGCGGAGCTTGTTCCGGATTATACATCCGAATTCTTCAAAAATTCAAGCGTTAAGATTGTCGCAACAGCCGATACCGCTCCTCAGGTCTATCCGAGGACAGCTATTGTAACCGTCGGCGCGGCACTGCTCGGCGTTATAATCAGCTATGCGCTTGTATTTATAATTCATAATATGAATCATACCGTTTCGGGAGACGAGGATGTTTCGGCAGAATTCGGAATTCCGCTTCTCGGCACGGTTCCGGTATTTGAATCGGCTATGACAGGCAAAGGAGGTAACAGAAATGGAAAACAGTACAGGTAAAAGAGAAGCTACGGTAAGCAATGTTACAAATGAAACCGTAAGCAAAATCAATGAAATGTCTTCTGCGGATGAAAACCGCTCAACTGTTTCTTTCACTGTTGCCGAGGCTTATAAGTCGATAAGAACAAATATCAAATTCCTTTTAAGCAAGAAAACAGGCAATATTATAACGATTTCCGGCTCTGATATCGGCGAGGGCAAATCGACAACCGCAGTTAATATCGCGGTCGCTTTTTCCCAGCTCGGAGAAAAGGTCTTGCTTATTGACGCGGATTTGAGACGCTCTTCAATTCATAAAAAGCTTCACCTTCAGAATAAAACCGGTCTTTCGGAAATTCTTGCCGATTTCACCGATTTTAACGCAACCGTTCAGCATGTCGGAGAAAATCTCGATGTTCTTTCTGCGGGACATACCGCCCCTAACCCGAGCGAGCTTTTAGGCTCTCCGAGGTTTAAGGCTCTTCTTGAGGATTTAAGCACAAAATATAAGTATATTCTTATTGATACTCCGCCTATCGGAATAGTTGCGGATTCCTTGATTGTCGCTACCAATACCGACGGTATCGTTTTGGTTGCCCGCTGCGGCTATACCATTAACGAAATGCTCAAGCAGTCCATTGAATCGGCGGAGTTTGCCAAGGTAAAGGTTCTCGGCGTTGTGCTGAATGCGGCTGAAATGAAGAATTCCACTAAATATAACAAGCATAAATATTCCTATCGCCGCAGATATTATAAGTATTACCGTAAATACGGCAATTAACAGCGGGCGGATATTATGATAGATATTCATTCTCATATTCTGCCTGCTGTGGATGACGGCGCAAAGGATGCCGAGGAATCTTCAGCGCTCCTTTCAATGATGTATGCTCAGGGCATAACCGAGGTTATCGCAACTCCTCATTTCACGCCCGATTCCGAAAGTCTTGAAGGGTTCTTATCCCGAATAGCCGCGGCAAAATCGGTTCTTGAAAATAAGGCTTCAGGCACGGTTCATCCTGAGATTTATTACGGCTGCGAGATTTATTATTTTCCGAATATGGGAAATGTCGAAAGTCTTGAAAGGGTCACTCTTGCAGGCTCAAGATATCTTTTGATTGATTTTACATTCACCGATTTTGAGCCCCCCGTGATAAGGGATATAAAGGCGCTTTATGATAATTTGGGAATTATCCCGATAGCCGCGCATGTAGAAAGATATTTTCCGGCAAGAGGCTATAAAAAGCTTTTAAAGCTTATTGAAAACGGAGAATGCGTCTGCCAGATAAACGCCTCCTCTTTTTTCAGCCGCAACTTTTCAAAGCCTGTAAGAAAGCTTGTAAAGGGCGGATATGCGCAGGTTATTGCCTCGGATTCACATTCGGTTTCAAAAAGGCCGCCTAAAATAGAAGCGGCTTTAAATGAGATTAAAACCGAAATCGGAGAAAAGTATTATTCTAATCTTTTAAAATCGCAGGCGGCTCTTAAAAAAAGTATTTTGGGTGATTGAATGAAAAGCCTTAACACCAATATTATTAAAAGCGGTGCTCTTGAATATCTTACATTTAAGAATTTATCTGAAATAGACTTTTTAAGACATGCTTTTTCAACAAGACTCGGCGGAGTAAGCGAGGGCAATATCGGCTCAATGAATTTAAGCTTTCACCGCGGCGATAAAAGAGAAAATGTCATAAAAAACTATGAAATTTTATGTAAAGCGGTGGGAATTCCCACCGCCGATCTTGTTTTCAGCAAGCAGACGCATACCGATAATATTAAAACCGTAACGAAAGCGGACTGCGGAACAGGCTTTAAAAAACCCGAATTTTCGGATATTGACGGGCTTATAACCAATGAGCCGCATGTAGCGCTCGTTACCCAGTATGCCGACTGCACGCCGCTCCTCTTCTGCGACCCGAAAAAAAGAGTTATCGCCGCCTCCCATTCGGGCTGGCGCGGAACGGTAAAACGGATAGGCAGAAAAACGGTCGAAAAAATGCACTCGGAATTCGGCTGTGAACCAAGCGATATTTTAGCGGCGATAGGCCCCTGTATTCATTCCTGCTGTTATGAGGTGGACGATCCCGTTTTCAGCGGTTTTTTAAATGTCGGCTTTGATACCGATAAAATTCTTAAAGCAAAGGCAAACGGAAAATATATGCTCGATTTAAGCCTTGCCAATAAGCTTATTTTATTAAAAAGCGGTATAAAAGAAGAAAATATTGATGTCTGCGATATCTGCACAAGCTGTAACAGCGAGGAGATGTTTTCGCATAGAGTTATGGGAAACGACCGCGGAAATCTCGCCGCAATAATTGAAATGATATAAATAATAAAACGCACGGCTGTAAAGAAACGGTCGTGCGTTTTTTTGAAATGAAAAAAATCAATAATTTTTCGCTTTTATCTGGAAGTAGGACTGCTTTTTGCCGCAGACGGGACAGGTTTTCGGTGCCTCGGTCGAAACGGCGATATGTCCGCAGTTTCTGCATTCCCAAATTTTAATGCTTCCTCTTTTAAATACCTCGCCGTTTTTAATATTCTTTATAAGCTTGCGGTATCTTTGCTCGTGTTCCTTTTCTATAGCTCCGACCATTCGGAATTTTTCCGCAAGCTCGCTAAAGCCCTCTTCCTCGGCGTCCTTAGCATAAGCCTCATACATATCGGTCCATTCGAAATGCTCGGTTTTAGCGGCGGATTCAAGATTTTTTTCGGTCTTGCTTCCCATTCCGCCGAGCTCCTTAAACCATATCTCGGCATGCTCTTTTTCGTTTTCGGCAGTATATTTGAATAATTCGGCTATCTGCTCATAGCCGTCCTTTTTTGCGGCGGAGCTGAAAAAATCATACTTGTTTCGCGCTTCGCTTTCGGCGGAAAATGCCGCCATAAGATTTTTTTCGGTTTTTGTGCCCTTATATTTGCTCATAAAATCACCCTTTCTAAGCTATTTTTTCCTGAAAAAGCAAAAAAATACCCTGCTTTTAAAAAAGCAGGGTATAGGAGGATATTGTATTGTATTTTATTCTTCAGTGAACATAGGTGTTGATAAATAACGGTCGCCGTTATCAGGAAGAAGAGCAACGATTATCTTGCCCTTGTTTTCGGGTCTCTTTGCAAGAACGCTTGCGGCATAAACCGCGGCACCCGAGGAAATTCCTACAAGCACGCCCTCTTTTCTGGCGATTTCTCTGCCGGTCTTGAATGCGTCCTCATTTTCAACAGCGATAATTTCATCATAAACCTTGGTGTCGAGAGTGTCGGGAACAAAGCCTGCTCCGATACCCTGAATCTTATGCGGACCCGAAACGCCCTTTGAAAGAACAGGTGAGCCTGCCGGCTCAACGGCAACTACCTTGACATTCGGATTTTTGCTCTTTAAATATTCGCCTACGCCAGAAACCGTTCCGCCGGTTCCGACGCCCGCGACGAAAATATCAACCTTTCCGTCGGTATCGTCCCAAATTTCGGGACCTGTTGTTGCTCTGTGAATTGCAGGGTTTGCAGGGTTTACAAACTGTCCGGGGATAAAGCTGTCGGGGATTTCCTTAGAAAGCTCTTCAGCCTTTGCGATTGCGCCCTTCATGCCCTTTGCGCCGTCGGTTAAAACAAGCTCCGCGCCGTAAGCCTTTAAAAGGTTTCTGCGCTCAACGCTCATAGTCTCAGGCATGGTGAGGATTATTCTGTAGCCTCTTGCCGCCGCTACCGACGCAAGACCGATTCCGGTATTTCCGCTGGTCGGCTCGATTATAACGGAGCCTTTCTTTAAAAGGCCCTTTTGCTCCGCATCGTCAAGCATAGCTAGCGCTATTCTGTCCTTAACGCTTCCTGCGGGATTAAAAAGCTCAAGCTTTGCATAAATATCAGCTTCAAGCTCATTATCCTTAATATAATTAGTAAGCTTTACAAGCGGTGTTTTTCCTATTAAATCTGTTACTTTTTCATAAACTTTCATGGTTTTGTCTCTCCTAAAATAAATTTAAATTAAAATGATTTTAACGGTAAAGACTCTTACAACATCGTTTACTTAAAATGAACATTTTTAATTGCCCCTTTAAAACATATCAACTTTGTATGCTTTATAATATCACATAAGCCTGACTTTGTCAACACCTTTTTTAAAAAACCGTTAATTTTTTTAAAAGTGCAGTTGTTTTTCTTGAATTAGTATATGAAATGTAGTATTATATATATGATTTTGTTTTTAGGGAGTGTTCTTATGGCGTTGTATAAGGAAATGAGCCGTGAAGAGCTTGAAAAAGAATTTAAAGCCGTAAAGGCAGAGTATGAACAGCACCGCGCAAAGGCGCTTTCTCTTGATATGTCAAGAGGAAAGCCGGGGGCTGAAAATATGGACCTGAGCGTAGATATGTTCGACCTTGTCGGAAACGATACAGGCTTTAAGAATATAGACGGGATAGACTGCCGGAATTACGGCGGACTTGACGGACTTAGGGAGCTTAAGGTTTTATTTGCCGATATTTTGGGACTTAAGCCCGATCAGATTATAGTCGGCGGAAATTCGTCCCTTAATATGATGTTTGATACTATTGCACAGGCAATGACTCACGGATTCGGCGCAGAGCCTTGGTGCATGCAAAAGGGTCTTAAATTTTTGTGCCCATCTCCTGGGTATGACCGCCATTTTGCCATAACCGAGTATTTCGGCTTTGAGCTTATCCCCGTTAAAATGAATGATGACGGACCTGATATGGACGAAATAGAGGAGCTTATCAAGGATCCGCTTGTAAAGGGTGTGTGGTGCGTTCCGAAATATTCAAATCCCGGCGGAATTACATATTCCGATGAGGTTGTAAGAAGATTTGCCCGCTTAAAGCCTGCGGCAAAGGATTTCAGAATTTTCTGGGACAATGCTTATGCCGTTCATGACCTTTATGACGAGCATGACGAGCTTTTAAATATATATGATGAATGCTTAAAAGCAGGAAACCCCGACCTTGTAATAATTTTTGCCTCAACATCTAAAATAACCTTCCCCGGTGCAGGAGTCGCAATGGAGGCAGGAAGCCCTAATAATGTTGATATTTTAAAGAGCAGAATGAAATATCAGACGATAGGTCCCGATAAATTAAACCAGTTAAGACACGCAAGAATGTTTAAAACCAAGCAGGCGCTTTTTAATCACATGAAAAAGCATGCGGATATTATAAGACCTAAATTTGAGACTGTTTTGGACGCCTTTGATAAATACCTCGCGCCTACGGGCACTGCCGCTTGGTCAAGACCCAAGGGCGGATATTTCATAAGCCTTAATGTTGAAAACGGCTGTGCTAAGCGCACCGAAGAGCTTTGCGCAAACGCGGGACTTATTCTCACTCCTGCCGGAGCGGCTTTCCCCTACGGAATAGACCCTGACGATTCAAATTTAAGAATTGCTCCGTCATATCCGAGCGCCAAAGAGATTGAAATTGCGGCTGAGGTTTTGTGTACAGCCGTCCGCTATGCGGTGCTTGAAAAACTTCTTAAAGAAAATTGATTGACTTTTATATAGCTTTAATTATATAATAGATATATATTTCGTTTAAAACGGAGGATTGAAATGAAGACTAAAAGAGTTCGTAAGCCCGTGTTCTTCATCATTTTCGGTTTGATAGCGTTACTTACATATACCGCTTTCTTCGGAATTGACGATTATTACGGCGACAAGCGAAATGTCTATGTCAAGGGAGCAAGCGATATCCGCTGGGGTATTGATATCCGCGGCGGTGTTGAAGCTGTTTTCAAGCCCGATAAAGAGGGCGTTGATATCACTGCGGAGGATATGAATTCCGCTAAGGCTATTCTTGAAACAAGACTTGTTGACAAAAATATAACGGATTATGAGGTTTACCCCGACAATACATCTCATCAGATTATTGTCCGTTTCCCGTGGGCGGCAAATGAAAGCGATTTCGATGCGCAGAAGGCAATTGAAGAGCTTCAGGCTTCCGCTAAGCTTTACTTTTATTTAGGAAACGATAATTCGTCCGAAGCGTTTATGACAGGCGATGTTGTAAAGAGCGCGAGAATGCAGTATACCACCGAAAACGGTTATTATGTTGCGTTAAAGCTTAATTCTAAGGGTACATCGGCTTTTGCAACGGCTACCGCTCAGGCGGCATCAAGCGGTTCAAATATTTCCATTTATATGGATGAAAACAATATTTCCACCGCTTCCTGCTCTTCCGCTATTACAGGCGGCGAGGCTATTATCACCGGTAACTTTACTCAGGAAGCCGCCGAAACGCTTGCAAACCAGATAAACGCAGGCTCGCTTCCCTTTGCGCTTACCGCCGATAACAGTAAAATTCAGGTCGTTTCTCCGACCCTCGGCTCGGACGCACTCAGGGTTATGGTAATAGCAGGCGCTATCGCTTTCGGAATTGTATGTATTATAATGATAGTTCTTTACAGGCTTAACGGCGTTGTAGCGTCAATTGCTCTTCTCGGGCAGCTGGCGGCATCAATTGCATGCATTTCGGGTTATTTCCCCGATTCCTCAAGCTTTACGCTCACTATCCCGGGTATTGCGGGTATTATCCTCTCTATCGGCGTCGGTGTTGACTGTAATGTTATCGCCGCCGAGCGTATCAGAGACGAGTTTAAAAGAGGAAAGACTATTGACGGCGCGATTGACGCAGGCTATAAAAACAGTTTAAGCGCTATTATCGACGGAAATGTTACCATAGTAATCGTAGCAATCGTTTTAATGGGTGCTTTCGGAACTCCGAGCAGCTTTTTGACAAAGCTTTTCTCACCTGTTATGTCGCTTTTCGGCACCTCGATTACAGGCTCAATTTATTCGTTCGGATACACGCTTCTTATCGGCGTTATCTTCAACCTTATAATGGGCGTTCTCGCCTCCAAATATATGCTTAAGAGCATTTCTCAGTTTAGGTTCCTGAGAAAGCCCGCTTTGTACGGAGGTAAGAAAAATGGCTAAGAAAACACTTAATACCAAAAAAATCAGTAAGGTAGTTCTTATAATCTATGCGGTATTCTTTGCGGCAGGAATTATTTTCACCGCAATTTTAGGACCCAAGCTTGATATCAATTTCAGCGGCGGTACAAGAATTTCCTATTCGTATAAGGGCGATTTAAAGGAATCCGATTTTGAAAAGACCGTTAAGGATACTATTAAAAAGGATTTCACCTTAAGTAAAAACGAGGCTCTTTCGGGCGATACAAAAACTATTGTTATTACCCTTTCGGGCAAAAACGCGCTCGATAATAAGACACAATCGGCTCTTAATGACGCGGTAACCGAAAAGTTTAAGGATAATTCCGTCGAGCTTTACGATTCTACTGCCGTCAGCCCCTCTGTTGCGGGAAACTTTATGGCAAAGAGTATTTTCACAATATTCCTCACTGCCGTTTTCGTAACAATCTATGTTGCGATAAGATTTAAGAAAATAGGCGGCGTTTCCGCGGCATTAACCGCATTTATCGCCCTTGTTTTCGACCTGCTCACAAGCTTTTTCACCTGCGTTATATTCAGACTTCCTATTGATTCAAACTATATCGCGGTAGTTCTTACAATTCTCGGTTACTCGCTTAACGATACGATAGTTGTTTATGACAGAGTAAGAGAAAAGAAAAAGTATAATGCCGATCTGTCGGTAAGAGATAATATGGATCAGACCATTGCCGAGGTTTTAAAGAGAAATATCGTAACCACGCTTACAACGGTCTGCGCCGTTCTTACAATAGTTGCGGTTTCCGAGTTCTGCGGTCTTACATCGCTCCGCTCTTTCGCAATTCCGATGGCGTTCGGCCTTGTTTCGGGATGCGTTTCCTCGCTCTTTATTTCAGGTCCTGTTTGGGTAAGCTATAAGGAGCATAAGGCTTTAAAAGAAGCTAAAAAATAATTGCTTAAAATTAAAAAAAGACGCTGTAAGGCTTTCGGCTTTACAGCGTCTTTTTAATGCGAAGAAATCAACTTTTATTTTCTTTGCTCTTTATTAGGATAAATATAACCGTTAGGCAATTGCAGAATGAAATCGGCGGAAACCTTGAAATAATTGCAGTAGGCTCTGATATCTTCGGGCGTAGGCTCTGCCTGACCCGTTTCAAGTCTTGAAATCTTTCTTTGCGACATGTTAAGTAATTTTCCGAATTCAGTTTGGCTTAATCCGTTTGAATGTTCTTCTCTTAACATTCTTAATACTTCGTAAGTTTTCATACAACCACCTCTATATCGGTATTTTAACATAAATAAAAAATTATTATTGACAAATAGACGAACCTCGTCTATAATAACAATTAGACAAAGTTCGTCTACAGATCATAAAGGTTTAAATAGGGGTTGAAATAGTGACTATACTAGAAAATCTGTACTACGGCAATATTGCGCCGTTTGAGCGCAAAATAACCGACGGTGAAACGATTGATAAAGCAATTTTTCTTGAAGATAAATTTAAAGCGGAGCTTACAGAGGAACAAAAAGCCTTATTTGAAGCATTTGAAAAGGCGGAGTCCGAGGTTTCCTGTGAAGAAGAAGTAAGAGCCTTTACAGCAGGATTTAAGTTAGGGGTTAGGCTGATAAGAGAGGTGTTTGAGAATGAATAAAAATATGTGTGCCTTGCGCCACGGATATAACCAAACCCTATCGTCTTTGCCTACGGCAAATCCACTTCCCCTGCAGTCTTTAGGGGAAGCTTGGGTTTCTGCTGAAACTAAAGTTAGGCTCCCTTCTTATGCGATAGCATATAGAGGGGGAGCTGGCGCGCTTTATGCGCGGCTGAGGGGTATTCAAGCCTCCCTTGCCTAAAGGGAGGGCGGACCGCGTTCACGCGGTGGAGGGATTTTCTTTGATTTTACATTTACAATAAAAGAAATGTTCTATATTTTCAATTTAAAATTTTTAGCATATCCCCCTGTCAAGGCAAAATGCCTTGACATCCCCCTTTAGG
>DBKZ01000083.1:0-4526 GCA_002297415.1 Ruminococcaceae bacterium UBA737 | reverse complement strand
ATGTGTGCCTAACGGCACAAAATTAAATAATATTCCATTTTAGTCTGGCATCTACCATCTAGTATGAGGGGTATTTAGTATATCAATATCAGCACCGTTTATTTCACAAGCGGGTCGAAATTTTCAATAGCTCCCGCAAGCTTCGGGTGCCTGATTATAAAATGAATAACAGGGTGGGACGCCTTTGAAACAACGGCATAGTTTCCGTGAGCGACGGATAAAACTATGTTATCAAAAATTTTGCTATCACTTTTTATCAGCCTGTAATTTTCATTTTTAAAGTCTTCGGTAAGCCTTATATGTTCAACATATTCCTCATAAGTATATTTAAGCTTTAAATCCGAAAAAACATTTTCAAAGGTAAGATATGCTCTGCCTGAGCTTTTGAATTCTTCCTCGCTTTTTATATAAACCGTGTCGGTAATCCTGCTAGTCTTTAAGATTGATGAAATATGAGCCTGCTCCTCTTTTTTGCATTTTCTGAGCTTTTCCGCGTCAATTTCGGAAACATTATTTTCTTTTAAAATTTTGTCAAACAGTTCGTCGCTTAGTGTGAATAAGGGAAGCGAATTTAAAATTCTTTTTCTGTCGCAAATAAGCTTTCGGTCGTCAAATAAAAATGCCTTGAATTTGTTCTCGCTTTTTTCATCGCAAATTTCCATTAGCGGATTTGCGGCTTTTAACAGAAATTCGGATTTTTGCCTGAAATATTCAAGCTCGGCTGAATTGGATGTCAGATAATATTTGCCCTGCGCATGGTGTCCCTTTATACATTCGCCCGTAAGAGCGCATTTTCCCGAAACATAGTTTAAATGGCAGTAAACGCTGTTTTTAACCTCTTTTAAATAATAAGGAGAAATCTGTCCTGTCATATAAATCGGAATCCAGCTTTCAAGCCCGAGCATCATTTCGTTAAAGGGTCTGTCAAGATTATGAATGATGTTAAGATGCAGTCCCTTTTTAAGGCTCATTGCAATGGCAAACATCCATTTCTTCCCGAACTCAATATCCTCAGCCATATCCTCCATAGGCATATCGGAGCACATAAATATATCTTCATTCGATTTTGAAAGAACGGTAGCCTTAAAAAAGTTAAGCTCGCCCTCTTTCATTCCCTCAAGCCCGAAATAATTTCCGCTTTTCGTTTTATAAAACGGCAATTGAGGAACCTTAAGCTCGTCAAACTTTATCGACTTGATATAATCGTCAAGATTGAAATTATCAAGATTTTTAAGAAACTCGGCTATTTGGTCGGGCTTTTTTTCGTCGGGCGCTTCCTCGGCGAGATAATTATATATTGCCTTTTGCAGCTCCGGCTTAGAAATCCCGTCTTTTTTGCTTAGATTTAAAAATATGCAAAGCTTTTCTTCCGACTCGCTTCCGAAAAATTTGTCCGCGATATAACCGCTTACCTTTTTGCAGAATTCAAGAGGTTCGGAGGGTCTTGATTTGCCGTTTTTTATTCTCGAAATATGCGACGCATCAAAAACGGTATATTTTGCCATGTCGCTTATATTTATTTTAAGGAATTCTGTAATTGAGCTTAAATTTTTGCTGAACGCTTCATAATTAAAGCCGTCCTCTTTTTCTATGCAGGCTCTGAAAGACTTTAAAATGTCCTCTTTGGTGATTTTATTATTCTCCTGCTTTGAGAATAGATCCTCTAGACTTTGGCATAATTTTAAAAGCTGAGCGCTGTCCATGCTCGGCGTTCTTTCACCGCTTCTGTATCTGCTTATAACAGATTCCGAAATTCCCGAAATTTCAGAAAGCTTTTTAGATGTGCAGTTTAGGTCAGAAAGATAAAAATTTAATTGTTCGCTGAATTTCATTTTGATACCTCCAAAAAAATTGACAGCAAATGCAATGCGTAAGTCGGCAAGTTGCTTGTTATATGCGGTAATTTTATTTATACTTTAAATATACATATAAGGGAGTGTGATTTTATGGCATTGATAAAGTGTCCCGAATGCGGAAACGATATAAGTGATCAGGCGCCGAAATGTCCGAAATGCGGATATGTGCTGAACGCCGAAACGGAAAAAGCTACGGAAAACGCAGATAAAAAAGAAAAGAATAAGCAACAGTGGAAGAAATATGCTCCGATAATTATAGCTCTTGCTTTGGTTGTCGTCGTGTTCAGATTTTTAAATACTAAAAATGAAAATAAACAGGACGGTACTTCCTCGCAGGGCTCAAATCCAACCTCATCGGATACAAGCTCGGGCTCCGGCTCTTCAACCGCTCCGTCAACCGAGCAGGGAACATATCAGGGCTGTGTAGTTTACAGAGATACCAAGCTCGGCGTAAGCTATGAGATTCCGAGCAATTATAAGGTTTATACGGGAAGCAAGGAACTCACTTATGTCGGCAAGTCCTTTAACGGAGACAAGATTCAGGTTCCTTATGTAATGCTCAACTGGGATTCAGGCTATAACAATCCCGTTCAGTATCTGAATGCTTTGACCGATGCTTTGAGAGAAGCCTACAGCGATATAAAAATAACAATAGAACCTATAAATGCTTATGTCGGACAATATATGGTATACGGTATTCAGTATATGTACACAAATTCCGGTCAGACCGTTGTGGATAACAGATATGTAACGGTTATAAATAATGAAATATTTATGATTACAACAAATGAGTTAAATCAAAACACTGAAGAAATCAATAATGTCGTAAAAATCATGTTTAATACTTTAAAGGTGGGTAGTTAAAAATGGCGCTTATAAAATGTAAGGAGTGCGGACAGGAAATGTCGTCGACCGCAGGGGCTTGCCCTCATTGCGGATATAAAAATGATATCCATGTCTGCCCCGATTGCGGAAAAGAGGTATCTGCGACTGATGATTTTTGTCCCGAATGCGGCTGTCCGCTTCATAAAAAGACGGCAAAGGTTAACAGTGTTATAACCGAAAACCTCGATAAGATAACGGGTGTAAAATCCGAAACCTATGTAACATTCAAGGACCTTTTTAAAGGAACCTTTAAAAAGCATACCTCTAAGGAACTTGACGATGTCTTTGTCTGCGGCTCGGATAAAACAACTCCCGATATAAAGGATATCGACCCGAGGAATGCAGGCGCTTGGGTATATTTAAAAATACTACTGTTTTTCATAATTGCTTATGTTCCGATGAGAATTGGTTATATAAATTTCGGCAATACGAATTTTCTCCCCGGACTTATAATTCTCGGCGCGTTTGCAATGCCCGTTACCGTGCTGATATTCTTCTTTGAGATAAATGTTTTCAGAAATATTCCTTTTTATAAGACTATGCAGTATTTTATTTGGGGCGGCGCGCTGTCCTTGATATTCGCCATACTGCTTTTCACCCTTGATCTTAATTTCGATATCTCCACCTATATCGGTGCGATAACGGTAGGCTTTATCGAAGAAATACCGAAAGCGGCAATTGTTGCTTTGTTTATATTTAAAAATAAGAAGAATAAGTTTATTTTAAACGGCTTGCTTGTCGGTGCCGCCGTTGGCGCAGGCTTTGCGGCATTTGAAACCGCGGGATATATTTACCGCTACGGTGCGGCGCAGGGTCTTGCAAGTATGCTTAATACCCTTGTTATCCGCGCGTTTTTAGCCCCGGGCGGCCATGTCGCATGGGCGGCAATCGAGGGTGCGGCTCTTATGCTCGCAAAGGGCTTTGATACAATAAGCAAAAAGCATTTAAACGATAAAAGATTTTTGCTTATCTGCCTGATTCCCTGTATTTTGCACGGAATTTGGGATATGCCGTTCCAGCTTCCTTATTATATTAAGCCCATCGGTCTTACAGTCCTTGCATGGATAGTTATTATTTACTTTATAAACTTAGGTCTTAAGCAGGTTGACGAGGCAAAGAAGCTTGGGATTTCGATTTACGAAGAAGAACCCAAAAATCAATAAAATAATTTTAATTATCTTCCCCTTGTTGGTAAGGGGAAGATTTTTTATGCTTTCTTTGCCCTAAGAGGACTTTAAAATGTGTGCCTAACGGCACTGATATAACCAAACCCTATCGGCTCAGCCTTTCAGGCTGACCCACTTCCCCTTTCGTCTAAAGGGGAAGCTTCAGGCTCCCTTCTTTTTCACGATAGTGAAAACAGAGGGGAGCTGTCAGCGTTAGCTGACTGAGGGGTATTCTTCTAATATCTATTTTGTAGGATACTCCATATCATTAGGCAAGCCGACAATATAATCAGCTGAAACATTCAAAAATAAACAAATTTCTTTTAAATATGTAACCGGCATTACATTAACGCCCTTTTCATATCTGGCATATTGCTGTTGCTTTATATTCAAATGTGCGGCAATTTCTTTTTGCGTTATGTTTTTGCTTTCTCTTATAAATTGAATTCTTTCATTATAATACATATTTATCACCAATTATTTTTTAACATACTTTACAACAAAAGTGTTGACAAATGAACACATCTGTTGTAAAATATTTACTGGTAAATATTTTTTATGAAAGAAGTAAAATCAATGACTATACTTGAAAATCTGTATTACGGAAATATTGCACCGT
>DBKZ01000008.1:3963-7758 GCA_002297415.1 Ruminococcaceae bacterium UBA737 | reverse complement strand
CTCTATCCCCGCCAATACCACCCCAGTGCCCTTGAAAAACCGCTGAATTGAGCGGTTTTTCGCTTATAAGGTGTTTTTCCGTCGCGCATGTCGCCGAAAAAACAAAATGCGGCGTAAACGCCGCAACACAACCTGATTTATAGTTTGTCTACAGTCTGACCCCGTACCTTAAAAAGGTACGGGGTTTTAATTTCAGCTATGCTTTTTATTAAACTCAACAAGCACCTTATTCAAAAGATTTTGCTGACTGTCCGAAAGCCCAGGATACTTAATATCAGGCGCTTTGAATTCATGAATAATTCCATGGACAATTTCCTTTTGCCTATCGCTTAAGCCGTCCACCGAAACCATTTCATTTTTATCAATGCCGACAAGATAATCAAGCGAAACATTAAATATCACGGCTAACTGAACCAGCACATCTAAAGGCGGTGTTCTGTAATTATTTTCATATCCGCAAATAACTGACTTACTTCTGTTTATTTTCTTTCCTAAATCTGCTAAGGACATATTATGTGCCATTCGCAGTTGCTGAATTCTTAATCCAAAATCAAACATTATTTCATCACTCCATGTTTATTTACAGTAAACATTTTAATGTTATTGCGTTCGATTTGAGGAAATGCTATAATATACTCGTTAACTTTAAGCAAAAGCTTTATTCATGTTGTTGCTTAAAAGGAAACGAATTTAAAAAACGGGGTGTTTATTTGAAGTTAATTTTTTGTATTGACAGTAAAAAAGGAATGATGTTCTTCGGCAAAAGGCAAAGTCAGGACGGTGCATTAAGAGAAAAGCTATTAAGCCTTACTGAAAACGGAAAGCTTTATATGAGCGAATATTCCGCTAAGCAATTCGAAGAAAATCCCAAAATAATCGTAACCGACGGTTACATAGAAGAGGCAGAAAAAAGCGATTATTGTTTTATCGAGGACAAGGGTTATTCAATAGATTCGACGGACGAAATAATTCTATGCCATTGGAACAGGCATTATCCTGCGGACAGATTTTTTAACATTGATTTAAAGAAAAACGGCTTTAAAAAGGAAAAGAGCGAGGACATCAAGGGAACATCGCACGAAAAAATAACAATTGAGACTTATGTGAGGGCAGAGAAATGAAAAAGAGCGGGAATATAATTCAGTGGATATTCGGAATAATTATCGCGCTATGCGCAATTTCAAACGGGTTTCACTATACAAGCATACTGATAGCTTTATCGGCGGTGCTTTTAATGCCGATACCGAAAATCAGGGAATTTTTAAATAACAAGCTTAAGCGCAAAAACGGGCTTATAATCGCGCTTTCGGTTTTGCTGTTATTTACCGGTGTAGGTCTGTCCCCTGTTTCGAAACAAGAGACTGTTCCTAAAACCGCCGAAAGCCATATCAGCTCCTCTTCGGCTAAAAGCAAGAGCGAAGTCTCTTCAAAAAGCGAATCGGTGCAATCACCGGTCGGTACCGGAAAAGCTGAAAAGGTTTCCTTATCTGAAATTCCGCAATATTCGGGAAGCGCTTACATAACGATAAATAACAACACTCCGAATTTTTTAGCCGAGGAGCTAAGCCAAAAAGGCATATTAAAATTTTCGGAGCTTGACACGCTCGGCAGGTGCGGCGCGGCTTTCGGAATCTGCGGCAAGGAGACAATGCCGAAAAAAAGCGAAGTGCGAAAAAGCATAAGCGAAATAAAGCCTACAGGGTGGTTACAGAAGAAGTACAGCGGAATTTCGGGCGGATATTTATGGAACAGGTGTCATTTAATAGGCTGGCAACTATCTGCTGAAAACGCAAACAAGAAAAATCTTATAACCGGAACGCGGTATATGAACACCGAGGGAATGTTACCCTTTGAAAACATGACAGCCGATTACATAAAGGAAACACGCAATCATGTAGCCTACAGGGTTACGCCTATATTTGACGGCGAAAATCTTGTTTGCAGCGGAGTTTTAATGGAAGCATATTCAATTGAGGACAAGGGCGATGGTATATGCTTTAGCGTATTTATTTACAATATTCAGCCGAATATAAATATAAACTATTTAACCGGCGACAGCTCGTCTGCCGATTCTCAAGAACAAAAGCCAAGCGAGGTGTCCTCTGCCCCTGCTTCCTCAGCTGCTCCTGCTGTATCAGCACCGAGTGAGCCTGCAGTCACCCCTGCGCCGCCCATACAGCAGGGAAATACAGATAAGGTTTGGATAACCGACAGCGGAAAGAAATTTCACAGCAGGCAGGGCTGCAGCAATATGAAAGCTCCGTACCTGATTTCAAGAGCCGAAGCTGAAAGCAGAGGTTACGAAGCCTGCAAGAAATGCTATTGAATTTAATAATGTGCGGCTTTGCCGCGAATATAACCAAACCCTTCCGTCAAAGCTTCGCTTTGCCACCTCCCCTTCCAACTGAAGTGGAGGCTTGGGTTTCTTCAAGGCTTTAGCAAAGATCAAGCCCGTACCGTTTTTTATTAAAACGGTACGGGCTTATATTTCAAAGGGGCTTTCGGTAATCTGAGGACGAAAGCTTTTCGCCGCCGAAATTTCGGAATATTCCCATTCTCCCCTGCTTCATACTATGACGGGGTTTTATCGGGTGTTACGAAACAACGCTTTTTCTTACGAAAAGCACGCCCAAGGTATCAGCGCCGCAATGTGAAGAAATGGTACAGCTTGCCTTTGTAACAAACACTTCATCGAACGGAACAAGCGATTTTACAAGCTCTGTAACAGATTTAACGATTCCCTCGTCACAGCCTGCATGAGTGATAAACACGCGGTTTGTAACGATATCGTCCTTATCAGCCAAGCGCTCCTTAACATATTCAAGCAAAACATCTCCGAATTTTCCGCGATACTTTTTGCCTACGCCCATTTTACCGTTTTTAACCTCGATACAGGGCTTTAATTTCAAAAGATTTGCGCCGAGCATAGAAAGTGCCGAGCATCTGCCGCCCTTATAAAGGTATTCAAGGCTGTTTATAACAAAGGACGCGTCAACCTTGCCTGCAAGCTCATTTACTCTTTTTACGATTTCTTCGGCTTCAAGACCCTGCTCTACCATATCCTCTGCCGCGAGAACGAGCAGACCGCCGCCTGAAGAAAGATTTCTTGTATCAACAACATAAACATTTCCGAGCTCCTCTGCCGCGATACAGGAATTATTATAGGTTGAAGACATATCGGAGCTTATTGTAAAATGAATGACGGTTTTGCCCTCATTTACGAATTTAGAAAAGAATTCGGTGCATTCGCCGACATTTGTAGCTGTAGTTTTCGGAAGCTCGCCGGTAGTATCATGGTGCTTATAGATATCGTCGGGAGTGATATCAACGCCGTCCTTAAAGGCTTTATCGCCGAGGGTTACTCCGAGCGGAAGCACGGATATTCCGTAACGCTCAAGCAGGGCAGGACCTAAATCGGTTGTGCTGTCGCTGGTTATTACTATATTGGAATTACTCAATTTTGTTACCTCCGTTATTGCGATTACAATTGATATTATGTATTATATCATCGGATTATTAAAAAAACAACATTTTTTTCGCCGATGTTTAATTACTTGACATTTTCTGACAAATAAAATACAATTAAAAGAGAAATAAAGCGCTAAAAAGAATGCTTTTTTTAAATTTCGTGCCGAAGGTACACCGGAAAATCCTATCCGAAAAGAAATGAATATTTAAAACTTAATAATGAATAATTAAAAATACAAAGCAAAAATCCCACCGCTTTCGCGATAGGATTTTCGCTTTGGAGCTGAAGATGGGACTTGAACCCACGACCTGCTGATTACGAATCAG
>DBKZ01000008.1:3069-3953 GCA_002297415.1 Ruminococcaceae bacterium UBA737 | reverse complement strand
GCTGCTCTACCAACTGAGCCACTTCAGCAAATTTAAAAAAGCAAGATAATTATAACAATAAAACTTTATCAAGTCAAGAGGGAATTATGAAAACCGAATACGCAAGCGAAACCAACAAAAGAATAGCCGAGGCGCGCAAAAATATGGGCTACACACAGCAGGAAGCCGCCGACCTTATGAATATGAAGCGAAACACCTATGCGAGAATGGAGCGGCTCGGAAACCCGAGCATTGAAGAGCTTAAAATGATAAGCGAGCTTTTTAAGGTTTCGGCGGACTGGCTTTTGTACGGCGACAAGGGCATTTACTGCACATTTGCTTCTATGCTCCAGCCTCCGAGGCGGCCGCAGAGGCTCCGCTCGCCTTCAAATCCGTTTGCGGAGTATCTTCCGTTTTTGCCGTCAAAATCCGAGCTTAATATTTTAAAGGTAATTCATATTCTTGCTAAGCCCGACCAGCAAAAGGTTATTGATTTTGTAGACGAATTATATCAGGCTATGACCGAAGAAAAAATGAAAAAGACGCTGCAAAAAGCGCAGAAATAAAAATATATAAAAGCCGCGGATATTTTTTAAATCCGCGGCTTAAATTATACATTTACACTCTTTGAAAGAGCGAAAGAATAAAGAATTTTTTCTTTAACGGGCATGCGGAATATTTTTTCGCAGGCTGAAGAATAAATCGAAATCTGCTCCTTATATTTCTGCGCCAGCTCTTCGCCGCTTTTGACCCTGTCGGTTTTAAAATCGACTACTACAACGCCGCCGTTTTCGACAAAGCAAAGGTCAACCGCTCCCTGAACGATAATATTCGCCCTTGCGCACTCGCCTGTAAGCGACGGCTCCAATTCAGAGGCGGGAAGTTCTGTTAAAAACCGCATTTCT
>DBKZ01000008.1:0-3046 GCA_002297415.1 Ruminococcaceae bacterium UBA737 | reverse complement strand
ACTGACGCTTTAATTCTTTTAAAGATTTCGCTTTTAAAGAATAATTCAAGCTTATTTCTGTCCGCAAGCTCAAATTCCTCTTCTGTTATAAACTGCCATTCCTTTAATCTTTCAAGCTCCCCTTCTATATTACCGCTCGCATTAAAATCAAAAAACTGCATAACCTTATGCACGGCTGTACCGCGTTTTGCTCCGCTTACAGCTGACGGTGCAAAGGACGGAAGAGCCGTAAACGCAAAGCTGTCGCTTTCCTCTTTATTGGCAAGCAGAGAAACGGACGCCTTGGCTCTTATTTTACTTAACGGCTCATAGGGATAAACAAAGCTGAAATTCTTTTTTATCTGCTCTATAACTTCGGTGTCCGGTTTAATTTCTTTAATGCTTTTATCCTCGGCGGTTTTGCGGTTAAGCTTAGTTTTAACCTCGATATCGAGCTTAAAATCAGACGGAGCTTGCGGGACATTCACATCATAAAGCTTTTTAATTTTTTTTGAGGACGGGTGCATAAGCAGGCTTGAAAGAATCCAGCCCTGCATATTATCCGACCTTTTAAGGCTTTCGGCGCTTAATTTCATAGATTCCGCATTAACGGAATCTGCGGCGGATTTGACCGCTTTTTCCATATTTTTTGAGGAGCAGACAAGGACAAGCCTATCCTTAGCCCTTGTCATTGCGACATATAAAAGGCGCATTCTTTCCTCGATGTTTTTCACCCTTTTATATTCTGCAATGCACTTATGCCCTGCATTGCAGATTTTTCTGCCTCTTTCAAAATCGGTATACTTAATACCGAGGCCGCAGCTTTCATCATAAATAATATTAGGCAAGGAATCCTTATTATTGAATTTTGAAGAAAGCCCCGCAACAATGCAGACAGGAAACTGCAAGCCCTTTGATTTGTGCATTGATTTTAAGGAAACGCAGTTATCGTCACCGCAGGAAACCGAAATTCCCGAATTTTTAAGCGCACCGAGGCGCTTTAAAAGCGAGGAAAGGTCGCCTGCCGCGTCGGGAGAAATTTCCGAAATAACGCTCATCAGCTTTAAAAGATTTTTTCTTCTTTTATCTCCGCCCGAAAGCGCTGAACAGATACTTAAAAGCTCGGTTTTTTCCATGCACTCGTAAGCGAATTTATCGCACGGAACAACGGTTGCCCTCAGCCTTAACGCCTTTAGGCTGTCTAAAAATTCCCCACATTTTTTATCTCCGCCCTTTGCCGCGGCGATTACAGAGGAATAAAGGCTTATATTTTTATGCTCCGCCCGAATCTGCGCCATACTGTCTGGCGAAAAGCCGAAAATCGGCGACATCATAACGCAAAGCATATCAACATCGGATTTCGGATTGTCTACTGTTTTAAGCAGGGAAACAAACAAAGAAATTTCGTATGTTTCAAAAAAATCCTCGCTTCCTAAAGCCACGGGAATTTTTCTAGCAAAAAATTCGTCGAAATAATAGTCGGCTTTGCCCGAAACGGTCGGCAGAAGAACGGTTATATCGCTGTATTTTAAGGCTCTGAAGTTTCCGTTTTCTTCTATCTGCATATTTTCATTCATTAAAGCCTCGATTTTATCGGCGACGGCTATTGCCTCAAACTCGGTCAAAGCCCTTGCTTCATCATCAGATTCGATATCCGAAGCCGCGTCCGCAAGGATAATTTCGGTTTTATTAAAATCAGCTTCCTTAAAATTTCCCGAAGGCTTCAGCGCCTCTTTTTCGTCATAAACGATTTTGCCTATCCTGCCGTCCATAATATTTTCAAATATGAAATTTGTAAAATCGCAGATTTCCTTTCGGCTTCTGAAATTTTCGGCAAGAATTATTTTTCTTACAGACCCGTTTTCTTTTCTTTTTATAAAATTATCGGGATTTGAGCCGCGAAAGCCGTAAATGCTTTGCTTGACATCGCCCACCGTAAAAAGGTGCTTTCCGTTATCCGACAGAATTTCGAACATTCTGCTCTGCAAATCGTTTACATCCTGAAACTCGTCTACCAGTACTTCGTCATACCTTGAAATTATCCTTTCGCGGATTTTAGCATTTTCATTTTCGCACAAAAGATTAAATGCCAGTTGTTCACTCAGAGCAAAGGTAAGATAATTTTTATCAATACAAAGCTTAAAGAATTCCTCCGAAAATTCTTTTATCAGACCGCACAAAAGAGATACGGGCTCTAAGCACTCCTTAAGCTCGTTTTCGGTTTCCTGCCTGCTTTTTTCGAAAATATCCTTTAGCTTTAAAACCGATTTTTTAAACTCTTCCCTATGCGATTTATATACCGCGCTAAACGGATTATCCTTTTCTAAGGACGGCGAGCGCGCAATATTTGCGGCAGGCATTGCATTTACAGCCCTATCCCAATCCCCTTCTCTTAAAATATCGCATAATTCATCGGCAAGCAAGGAAAGGGTTTCGCAGTCGCGCTTTAAGCTTTCCTTATTTTTTTCTATATAGACCGACGCGTCCGCCGCCGCTTTTACATGCTCCTTTAAGCCAAGCGCTGTTTCTTTAGCGCTTGCAAGCATCATTTTATACCACGGGTGGGAATTATCAAAAGGCATTTTATAAAGGTCAACAAGTTGATTTAAAAATTCGTCGGGGAAAGGCATATTAAGGCTGTAATCATAGATATCGGAAATAAGCCTTAAGAGATTTTCCTCATTGTAATTACAGCCTGCCATATCAAGGAGAATATCGAAATTTTTATTCCCGTTAAGATTTTTTTCGAAAATGCTTTTTAAAATGAGATTTTTTGCCTCGTTTAACTCGGAGCCGTCGCCCACCTTAAAATCGGGAGAAACTCCGCAAAGTTCGAAATTATCTCTTACGAGGTTAATACAGAATGAATCAATGGTACAGATATCCGCCGACTGCAAGAGATATTTCTGTCTTAACAGACCTCGGTCGTCAGGGCTTTCAAGACAGCTTTCATAAAGCTTTTTTTCAATTCTTGAGCGCATTTCCGCCGCCGCGTCGTTTGTGAATGTAACAATTAAAAGTCTGTCGGCGCTGACGGGATTTGATTTATCCGTAATAAGCCTTAAAA
>DBKZ01000011.1:265-12525 GCA_002297415.1 Ruminococcaceae bacterium UBA737 | reverse complement strand
TACTCATTTTGTTTCAAACTTTTTCTCCCGAAATGTATTGAAAAATTATTTTTTTAAAGTATAATAAAGACACGCAATAATAAATGTGAGGTAATTTAAAATGAAAAAACTTATTGCACTTTTTTTAACTATATTAGGCGTTTTATTTATGCTTGCCGGCTGCAGACAGCGCATTCCCGATGAAACGGCAAAGCCGCAGATGTCAAGTATAAATCAATAAGATATTTAAGACTGTAAATCTAATTATAGTCCCTTCAGTCTGTCGACAAACTATAAATCAGGTTATATTGCGGCGTTTACGCCGCATTTTGTTTTTTCGGCGACATGTGCGGCGAAAAAACACCTTATAAGCGAAAAACCGCTGAATTAAGCGGTTTTTCAAGAACACAGGGGTGGGGTACTCACGGGGATAGAGTGCAGTCCGAAAATCTCTGATTTTCGAGCGAACGGCATTCTAGGCCTTGAGAGTGTCGAAAAATCGACACTCTCAATGGGACTGTAAACTTACTTACAGTCCCATTTTTTATGATATTCCGATAAACGGTGCGGGATTTACTCTTGTTCCCGAGCAATTGACTTCAAAATGCAGATGATTTCCCGTGGAATAACCGGTACTGCCGACCAAGGCGATTACCTCGCCTGCGTTTACCGTCTCTCCTACTCTTGCGCAAAGCTGAGAAGCATGGGCATAGGTGGTTACAAGTCCGTTTCCGTGGTCAATTCTGATACAGTTTCCGTAAGACCCGTCATAGCCCGAGAATACTACCTTGCCCGAAGCTACCGCAAACACCTGAGTGCCTTTAGGCGCTCTTAAATCTATACCCTTATGGCCGCCGTTTCCGTAATAACAGCTGACCTGCCATACTCCGTTAGGAAGAGGGAAAATAAAGCCTGAGCTTTTTGCAATCTTCATTTGAGCGGCGGTGGCGCTTGTTTTAGCGGTTCCTACTACTACAACCTGATCGACGGGAGTGCTTAAAACCTCATCGGAAAGGCAGGTTCTTGACTGCTCCTCGCCGTTTAAATAAACTATTTCGTCCGTTACTCTTCTTAAGCCGTTTTTGCCCTCGGTTTCAATCTGTCTGTAATCAACAGTCTGAGTATTGGTTTTTTTGGTAACGGTTTTAAATCCGGTTTCAATATCGGTAACAACAGTTGCGACGGCTTTAACATTAAGACCCGAAAGCATCTGCGCCGCTTCCTCGGCGCCGGCAACCTCGCTTGCAAGACAGTATCCGTCCGAAATTTCGACATTCTCGACAAAGCTGCAGGTGCTTCCCTCGGGAGCCTTTGCGGCATAAATCCCGTCAATAACCGACTGAAGCTCGTCTTTATTAACATAGCCTATTTCGGTGCCCTCAATTTTAATATCGCTTGCTAAAACGATATCCTCTGTTTTTTCGATTATTGCCTCTGCAACATTCTGATTTGAATCAATATCATTATTAAGAGCTATAACTGCGGAATATTCGGGAGTACTTACCTTTGACTCGACATTATCTCCGGTAACCTTTTCTTTGACGATATTAACAGCGGCCTTGAACTGCTCCTTGCTTTTAACGGTTGCGATATATTCGCCCTCTAAGCTTACCTTATAAGCAAATCTTGCGCCTACAGCGGCAATACTTATAAATACCGCTACAGCCGAAACCGACGCAAATATAAGAACGCGCATTGCAGTGCTTAAAGCGCTGAGCTTTTTTCTGTACGGAGCGGTGAGCTCTGAAATCCAAGAAAACACATCGTTAAAGATAAGGCATTACTCCTTTCATAAAATTTAAAAGTTACAGCTTTGTAACAACTCATATATTCTATTATACCTAAAAGTTACAAAATTGCAACCTTTTTTTATAAAAAAGTCGGTTTTTTATAAAACAAAAGCGCTCAAACCCTTTATTTAAAAGGATTTGAGCGAAAATTTTTTATTTTTAAAACATTGAAATCTGATTTGTTTCGGGGATATCGCTTAAAGCGCCGAGCTCTCCGAGTTTTTGAATGACGGTTTTTGAAACTCCCGATTCAAGGATAAGGTCCTCTCTTGAAACAAAATCTCCCTTTTGCGCGGCTTCATATATAGAATAAGCCGCCTTTTCTCCGACGCCCGAAAGCGCGCCGAACGGAAGTCTCATTTTTCCGTTTTCGGGAACATATTTCATAGCCTGAGATTTTTTAATATCTATAGGAAGTACCTCAATGCCTCTTGCCATCATTTCATTGAAAATAAGCATATTATCATAAACATCAAGCTCTTTTTTGCTGGCTTCCTTGCCCTTTGCCTTAATTTCGCGCAGATATCTTTTAACCGACTCTCTTCCGCCCATAAGAACCTCTACATCGACATCCTCGGGTCTTGCGGTGAAATACGCGCAGTAGAATTCAAGCGGTTTATGAACCTTATACCAAGCGACTCTTAGCGCCGAAATAACATAAGCCGCAGCATGAGCCTTGGGGAACATATACTTTATTTTATAACAGCTCTGGATATACCATTCGGGAACATTGACAGCCCTCATATCGTCCTCCATAGCCGCCCAGTCCTCTTTTGAGACCTTTTCTTTAGCGACAAGACCCTTACGGACGGTTTCTGTTATCTTAAACGCTCTTCCCTCGTCCATTCCCTGATGAATGAGGTATACCATTATATTGTCACGCGTTCCGATAACCTCGGAAATCGTACAGGTGCCGTTATCAATAAGGTCCTTAGCGTTGCCTAAATAAACATCCGTACCGTGCGAAAGACCCGAAATCTGCAAAAGGTCGGCAAAGTTTTTCGGCTTACAGTCCATAAGCATTTCACGGACGAACTTTGTGCCGAATTCAGGCAGACAGAATGTTCCGTTTTGCGAATCGATATCCTCAGGCTCAACACCGAGCGCCTTTGTAGAAGTGAAAAGGCTGTAAACCTCAGGGTCGGACATCGAAACATCGCTTACCGGAATTCCAGAATACTCCTCTAAATATTTATATGTAGTAGGAATAACATGCCCGAGCTCATCAAGCTTAAGAATTGTATCATGAATAGAATGGAAATCGAAGTGAGTGGTTATGATATCGCTCTTTACATCGTCGGCAGGGTGCTGAACCGGGCAGAAATCATAAATCTCCATACCGTTCGGCACGATTATCATTCCTGCAGGGTGCTGACCTGTGGTGGTTTTGACCTTTGCCTCTTCAACGCTTTTTGCGAGCCTGTCAAGCTCGGCAGGGCTCAATATCCTGCCCGTTTTCTCGCAGTAAGCCTTAGCAAAGCCGTAGGCCGTTTTTTCGGCGATTGTAGAAATTGTTCCCGCCTTAAAAACGTTTCCCGCGCCGAAAAGCGTTTTTGTATACTCCTGAACCTCGTTCTGAACTTCATCGGAGAAATTAAGGTCGATATCAGGGACCTTATCGCCCTTAAAGCCCAAGAAGGTTTCAAACGGAATATCGTGTCCGTTGCGGTTGAGCCTTTCTCCGCAGACGGGGCAGTCCCTCTCGGGCAAATCAAAGCCCGAGCCGACGGAGCCGTCGGTGAAAAACTCGCTGTATCTGCATTTCGGGCAGACATAATGCGGCGCTAAGGGATTAACCTCGGAAATTCCCGCCATTGTCGCAACGAAGGAAGAGCCTACAGAGCCTCGCGAGCCTACAAGATACCCTTGCTTTTCGCTGTAAGCAACAAGCTTCTGAGCGGAGATATACATTATTGAAAATCCGTTTTTAATTATAGAATCAAGCTCTTTTTTAAGTCTTTTTTCAACTATTTCGGGGAGCTCGTCGCCGTAAATCCTATGGGCGTTATCCCAGCAGATCTGCTCTAAGAGCTGATCGGAGCCCTCGATAACCGGCGGATAATTGCCCTCGGGAACGGGGATAACATCACCCGATACCATTTCGGCAATTTTATTCGGGTTATCTATAACAAATTCCTTTGCCCTGTCTCCGAAATAATCGAAATTTGAGAGCATTTCGGAAGTGGTCTTAAAATAGAGCGGAGCCTGATTTTCTATATCGTCAAAGCCCTGTCCCGCCATAACTATCTGACGGATAATTCCGTCGCTCGGGTGGAGGAAATGAACATCTCCGGTTGCTACAACGGGCTTGCCGAGCGCGTCGGCAATTTCTACTACCTTTCGGTTAAAATCCTTTATAACCTCAAGGCTTTTTACATGCTTAAAGCGGTTTACCTTTATAACAGCGCCTGTTTTTTCGCTGACCTTATCGGGAAGAGACGATTCTCTTACCATAAATTCATTATTGCCGAGCGGCTGAATTTCAAGATAATCATAATAAGAGGCTATTCTTTTAAGCTCTTCATCGTCCGCCCCGTCAACTATTGCCTTATAAAGCTCGCCCTGCTCGCAGGCGGTTCCGACTATAAGTCCCTCGCGGTGCTCATCTAAAACGCTTCTTAAGGTAATAGGTCTGCCGTGAAAATTTTCAAGATGCGCGTTTGAAACGATTTTATAAAGATTTTTAAGTCCCGTAAGGTTTTTTACAAGAATTATCTGATGATTTCTGAGCTTTGCTATCTGCTTTGTGTTAAGCCCTGAAATATCGTGCCTTGTATCGTCGATAAAATAGCTCTCGACGCCGTAAATAACCTTGAACTCTCCGCCTTTTTTGCGGATTGCACTCACCGCCGCCGCGGCGGCAGGATAGCTCTGAACTACGCCGTGGTCGGTTATGGCAATTGCCTTATGACCCCATTTATAGGCGCAGTTTATAATATCCCCTGCGCTTGAAACCGCATCCTTTGCGGACATATTGGTATGGCAGTGAAGCTCAACGCGCTTTTCGCCCTCATAATCGTCGGTTTCTTCATATTTCTGCAAAAGCGCAATGCTTTTCGGGTCTACCACAAAGGATTTTTTATAATCGTCATACTTATAATCGCCGTTTATTAAAATATACGCTCCGTCCTTAACCGAGCTCAGAGCCGACAGCTTTTGAGGATTTACAAACATGCTTACGCTCAGAGCGTTGGTATGGTCGCTGAAATTGAATTTAACGATTACCCTTTCGCCGTTTCTTGTATTTATCTTTCGGTCTTCCCTTGAAAAGACCTCGCCGAAGCAGCAGATCTTGGTGTCCTCCTCGGTCACATCAATCATCTGCTTTATATTTGTATCTATATTTCTCGGGCCGTAGATAACCTGAGGGTTATCAAGATAAACGAGTCCGTTTTCGGGCTTGTCCGACCTTGCCTCGAATTTAACCTCTTTGGGCTTTTCCTCGGATTTTCTTTCCGAGCTTCTGTTAAAGGACTGCACGGGTGCAGGAGCAGGCGGCAGTTCGATTTCAACATCCTCTTCCTGACCGTCAAACAAAACCTTGATATTTCTTGAAAACATTTCATGCGCTAAAACTGAGAATTTCTCGCAAAAGCCGCAGCTTTTAAGGGTGTTAAGCCCTCCGAATTTAAGGGTTACCGTGACCTCGTCTCCCGAAACCGAGAACAAAGCAGAGTTTAAATACCCGTTTACAGCGGCATTCTTAGCCTTAATCGTTTCGCATATATCCGAGCAGGCATCAATGCAGAAGGCTTCGGGTGCAAAATGCGGTTTCATATTTACGCCTTTAAGCCTGTAAACATTTAAAAGCTTTGATTTAAGCCCGTCAAGCTCATTTTTTGAGACATAACTTAACATTTCAAGCGTTATGTCAAGAGTTCTGCTTTCGGTGTTTAAATCGCATAAAGAGAGATCGGCGCCTTTTAGTGCCGATGAAGTATTTTCATCTGTTAAATTTTCAAAAACCTCCGAAAATTTAAGCATTATGTATCCTCTTTCTTTTACATTTTTTCAAGTTCTTCCGACAAAGCGTCAAGAAGCTTATCTTCGGGAATATTGCTTTTAAGTATTTTTCCGTTTTTAAAAAGCACACCGCATTTTTTTCCGCCCGCAATTCCGATATCGGCTTCTTTCGCTTCCCCAGGTCCGTTTACAACACAGCCCATTATGGCAACGGTGATATTTTTATTTATGTTTTTAAACCTGATTTCAGCCTGCTTTGCAATATTTATAAGGTCAATCGAGGTTCTTCCGCAGGTCGGGCAGGAAACGAATCTTATTCCGTCCTTTCTTAGCCCTACCGCCTTTAAAATATCTATTCCCGCCTCAACCTCTTTTATCGGGTCGTCGGTAAGCGATACTCTTATCGTATCGCCTATTCCGCTAAGCAACAGTCCTCCTATTCCCGCGGCTGAGCGCAGAGTTCCGAAGCGCTCCGTTCCCGCCTCGGTGACGCCTAAATGCAAAGGACAGTCAAACCTCTCGCTTGCTAGACGGTAAGCGTCAAACATGGTTTTTGTATCGGATGATTTAAGCGATAAAACTATATCGTCAAAATCGAATTTATGAAGCAGAGATATATGATAAGCTCCGCTTTCGACCAAAGCCTCAGCGGTAGGCGCGCCGTATTTTTCAAGAATTCCTTTTTCGACAGAGCCTGAATTTACACCTATTCTTATAGGAATGTTTTTTGCTCTGCAGGCGTCGGCAACCGCCTTTACATGCTCATCAGCCCCGATATTTCCGGGGTTTATCCTTATTTTATCCGCTCCTGCCTCGGCACTTAAGACCGCAAGCCGCCAGTCAAAATGAATATCGGCGACTATCGGCACCTTAACCGCGTTTTTTAAAGCCTCTAAGGTTTTAACCGATTCGTTATCGGGAACGGAAATTCTTATTATTTCACATCCTGCCTTTTCTAAGGCAACCGCCTGAGCGACATTTCCCTTAATATCATGCGCAGGCACATTGAGCATTGACTGCACCGAAACAGGATTTCCTCCTCCTATGAGGACATTTCCCGGCCTTACGGTTTTTGTAAACTTTCTTTCAAACATTTTTATCCTTTTTAACCTTTTTTTATCTCTTTATGAGCGACCATATATCCTTTGCCGTAATTCCCAGCATAAACAGAATAAGAATTATGAAGCCTGCCGCATGGATAGCCGACTCATATTTTGCAGGCACCTTTTTGCGTGTAATCATTTCAATTAAAATAAAGAACAGCCTTCCGCCGTCAAGCGCGGGAATCGGTAAAAGATTAAAGAGTCCTAAATTTATTGTAATAAGCGCCATAATAGGCAAAAGCGAGCTTAAATTCTGCTTCGCCACGCTTCCTATTGCCGCCGTAACCCCGACAGGCCCCGAAACCGCGCTTATACCGTATTTCCCGCCTATTAAATCAAAAAGCGACCTATAGATAACGGCGCAGTATGAAACCGACATTTTAAAGGTCTGCCCGATAAAGCTTACAAATGTCTTTTTCTTTCCGTATACCTTGAAATCAACGCTTAAATAGCTTATGCCGTTTTCTTCCTCGGTTTTAAAGGTGACATCCTTGATTTCCTTTTTCTTGCCGTTTCTTAAAACCTCAACGTCAATCTTGCCGTCCTTCACATTTGTAAAGGCATAGCTTAAATCGTAGGTTGTAAAGATTTTTCTTCCGTCAACCGATAAAATCGTATCGTCCTTTTCAAGTCCGCTCTCTGCGCTTACCGAGTTTTCGTCAAACTCGGCGATTTTAGTAGTCGCAAAGCTTTTTGACGGAGCGAGGGTTATTGCTACAATTATAAGTCCGAGCAGGAGATTGAATATCGCTCCCATAGCGACGATTATAAATCTTCTCCAAGCGGATTTATTGCAGAAAGCGCGCTCGTCGGTGCTTGCCTCGTCCTCTCCCTCCATGGCGCAGTAACCGCCTAAGGGAATTAAATTTACCTTATATTCGGTTTCGCCCTTTTTCTTTGAAAAAAGCTTAGGGCCGAAGCCTACCGCGAATTCATTTACTCTTACTCCTAAAAGCTTTGCCGAAATAAAATGGCCGAATTCATGAATTATTATAAGAATCAAGAAAAGCAGCACCGCTATTAAATACGGCCAGACATTACCCCATACATGAGCTATTGCGGAAATAACGAACACTCCCTTATAATGTAAATTTATCTGATTTTGTTTTTTACAAATTCTCTTGCTTTTTTATCTGCCTCGAAAACATCCGACAGATCGTAAACCTTTATATTTTCGGCATTTTCCATTGCCTCGGCATTAAGCCTTGCAATATCCGTAAACTTAATTTTTCCCTCTAAAAACAGCCTTACGCTTTCCTCGTTCGCTCCGTTTACCGCGGCAGGATAAAGCCCCCCGCGCTTAATTGCGCTTATGCAAAGAGGCAGACATTTAAAGGTGTCAGTATCCGGCTTTTCGAAAGTGAGCGTGCCGACATCGGAAAGCGAAAGGGAATCAAAAGCGCTCCCTCTTTCGGGATAAGTCAGAGCATACTGTATCGGAAGTCTCATATCGGGAGTCCCGAGCTGAGCTATAACCGCACCGTCCGAAAGTTCAACCGCTGAATGAAGAATGCTTTGTCTATGAACAAGCACCTCGATATCATCGGGAGTAACACCGAAAAGGTGAACCGCCTCTATAACCTCAAGACCTTTATTCATAAGCGTTGCGGAATCGACGGTTATTTTAGCGCCCATAGACCAGTTAGGGTGCTTAAGTGCCTCGGCGGCGGTTACATTTTCAAGCTCCTTTGAGGTTTTTCCGAAAAACGGACCGCCCGAGGCGGTCAGGATAATTTTTTTAAGACTTTTTTTAGGCGCCCCCTGCAAGGACTGAAAAATCGCCGAATGCTCGCTGTCAACAGGAAGAATTTTTACATTGTTTTCTTTAGCCAGTCTGTTTACAAGCTCGCCTGCAGTAACCAAGGTTTCCTTATTGCTTAAAGCTATAGTTTTTTTAGCCTTAATTGCACTTACGGTCGGCTTAAGCCCCGCTATGCCGACGATTGAACTGCAAACGGTATTGCCGAAGTCTTCCGCCAGCGCGCAAACGCCGCTTTCACCCGAATACACCTTAACAGAGGTGTCCTTAAGCGCGATTTTAAGCTCTTTTGCCTTTCTTTCATCAAAAAGAGCAACAGCCTTTGGCTTAAATTTTCTTGCCTGAGCCTCGAGCATCGCCGCGTTTTTCCCTGCGGCAAGAGCGCTTATTTTAAAGCCGCATTTTTCCGCGACCTGCAAGGTCTGCGTTCCTATAGAGCCTGTCGACCCTAAAATTACTAAATCCTTCATTAAAGTATACCGTAAGAACACAAAAGATATACCACGGGCGACAAAAGAAGAATAGAATCAAATCTATCGAGAATTCCTCCGTGTCCGGGGATTATATTTCCGTAATCCTTAACGCCGACCGAGCGTTTGAATGACGAAGCGAACAGATCGCCTAACATTCCGACTATACAAAGCGGAATGGTGAGAATGACCGTTACCGCGATTTTAGAAGTGTCAATTTTAAAGCTGAGCATTAAAACAACCGAAACTATCATACTCCATACAATTCCGCCTGCCGCGCCCTCAACCGTTTTTTTCGGGCTGATATTCGGGCAAAGCTTATGCTTGCCGAAGAAAACGCCTGTAAAATAAGCGCCCGTATCGCAAACGGCGGAAAAATTAAGAAGCAAAAGCAAATAATAAATTCCGTTAGCCGAGGTGTCTCCCGTATCCTTTATAACAATGCTGTCAAGGAAAGAAAAGCCTCTTGAAATTATAAAAGGCATTGCGCTAAGACAAACTATCTGCGCAAGACTGTACTTGCCGTGATTTCTTAAAATCATAACTACCGCGAAAATAAAATAAATAACGGCTACCGTTACGCTTAAAAGCCCCGGTCTTCCGAGATAAAAAAGCGTATCGCTTATAAAAGAATAAGCCTTCGAAGGAAACTCATGCGCAGAGTTCCAGACCTTTGGGCAGAATACTGAGCTTAAAAGCTTTTCCGTAGCCGAGCTGAATGCGAGCACCTGAAAAAAAGAATAAACGCCCGCGGTATAATACGCGGTTTTTTCTTTAATGCCGGCAACATTTTTAAGCAGCTCATAAACCGCCGCCGCCGCAAGCAGACTTAAGAAAAATGTAATAATAATTTCATTTACACTGTAGCCTAAAATAAGAACGCCTGTTACAAGCGCTATTAAAACCGCGCCTGAAATAATTCTTGTTTTCATAACTGCTCCTTTTCGTCAGACTCCGCCGAACCTGCGGTTTCTGTTTGAAAAATCTTCTAAAGCCTTGTCTAAATGCTTAGGCTTGAAATCGGGCCATAAAACATCAGAAAACCAATATTCCGCATAAGCCGACTGCCAGATAAGATAATTTGAAAGCCTGTATTCTCCGCTCGGTCTTATGATAAAATCGGGGTCGGGCTGACCGGCGGTATAAAGATGGGCCGAAACAATATCTTCCGTTATTTCTTCGGCAGGAATTCCCTCTTTTATTATAGCCTTTACGGCATGGACTATTTCGTCTCTTCCGCCGTAATTTATCGCCATATTAAGGTGAAGCCCCGTTGCGTTTGCGCTTTCCTCTTCGGCATGCTCCATAAGCTTTTTTATATCGTCTGCAAGAGGTTCTCTGTCCCCGATAAATTCAAGTCTTATATTTTCGCCTTTAAAATTGTCAACATCCTTAAGATAGCTTCTGAAAAGGTCCATAATTCCCTTGACTTCGGTTTCGGGGCGCTTCCAGTTTTCGGTGGAAAAGGCATATACCGTAAGATATTTTATACCTATCTTGTTGCAGTATCTCGCTATCTGCTTAAAGGTCTTAGCACCTGCCGCATGACCTGCCGAACGGGGAAGACCGCGCTTTTTAGCCCATCTTCCGTTTCCGTCCATAATTATTGCAATGTGTTGAGGCAGCGACCTTTCGACCGCTGCCCTTTTTTTTAAAAACGGCATTATTAAAGCTCCATTATCTCTTTTTCTTTAGCTACGCTCAGTTCATCGCATTCCTTGCAGAACTTGTCGGTGAGATTCTGAATTTTCTTTTCTCCGTTTGATTCCTCGTCCTCGGTTATTTCGGAAGCTTTCTTAAGCGCTTTAAGCTTATCGAGAGCGTCCCTGCGCTGATTGCGAAGAGCAACCTTTGCCTCCTCGCATTTTTTGCGCACTTCCTTAACTATATCCTTTCTTCTTTCCTCTGTAAGAGGGGGGAAGTTAAGTCTGATAACCTTACCGTCGTTCTGAGGGTTAATTCCGATTTCGGAAGTGAGAATAGCCTTTTCGATATCCTTTAAAACCGACGGATCCCACGGCTGAATCATAAGTGTTCTCGCCTCGGGGATTGATACCGCCGCCATCTGCTGAATGGGTGTGGGCGCACCGTAATAATCAACGGTTATGCGGTCAAGAACAGAAGCATTTGCTCTTCCTGCTCTTATCGACTTATATTCGCGCTCTAAAGCGGCAATGGATTTTTCCATCTTTTCTTCGGTGTTTTTAAGTAATTCCTGCATAAATTTGCCTCCAAAAAGTTTATTTTACAAGTGTTCCGTTATGCTTTCCGACAACGGCTTTTACGATATTTTCAGGGTCATTGAGATTGAAAACTAAAATTTCGATATTATTATCCATACAAAGCGACGCGGCGGTTGAGTCCATAACATGAAGCTCTAGCGACAGCACATCGTGGTGGGTAAGCGTATCGAATTTCTTTGCGTCGGGATTCTTCTTCGGGTCGCTGTCATAAACGCCGTCAACATTCGTTGCCTTAAATATGACATCCGCTCCGATTTCAGCCGCGCGAAGCGCCGCCGCGGTATCGGTTGAGAAGAACGGATTGCCCGTTCCGCAGCCGAATATAACAACCCTTCCCTTTTCAAGATGTCTTACAGCTTTATTTCTGATATAAGGCTCGGCTATCTGTCTCATTTCGATTGCGGTCTGAACCCTCGCCGTAACTCCTAATTGCTCGAGCGCGTCCGCAAGAGCGAGAGAATTTATGGTTGTTGCGAGCATTCCCATGTGGTCCGCCCTTGTTCTGTCCATTTTACCGCTTGATCTTCCGCGCCAAAAGTTTCCTCCGCCTACAACAATGGCGACCTCAACTCCCATATCGACGCATTTCTTGACGCTTTTGCAGACCTCAAGAACCTTATCGAAATCAATTCCGGTGCCCTTTTCTCCGGCAAGGACCTCGCCGCTTAATTTAAGAAGTATTCTTTTATAAACAGGTTTCATCTCATATCTCCCAACATATAAAATCTATCAGTATTATTTTACAATAATAAGCAGATAATGTCAATCTTAAAACAAAAAAAGCTTACCGGTTTTAAAGGTAAGCTTTTTTGTGTCGCGATTAGATATTAGACGCCAGACAGCAAATGTTAGAAAATACCCCTCAGTCGCGCACATAGCGCGACAGCTCCCCTCTATATGCTGACGCATAAGAAGGGAGCCTTGCTTTAGCCTCTGCTGAAACCCAAGCTTCC
>DBKZ01000011.1:0-232 GCA_002297415.1 Ruminococcaceae bacterium UBA737 | reverse complement strand
AGCTTCCCCTTTAGACGAAAGGGGAAGTCTTAGCCCGTAGGGCAAAAACGATAGGGTTTGGTTATATCAGCGGCAAAGCCGCACATTTGTCTAATGTCTAAAATCTAGCGTCTAGTATCTTGAAAAATACCCCTCAGTCAGCTAACGCTGACAGCTCCCCTCTGTTTCGCATTCGCGAAAAGAAGGGAGCCTTTTCTTTAGTTTCAGCACAAACCCAAGCTTCCCCTTTAGA
>DBKZ01000090.1:7140-7355 GCA_002297415.1 Ruminococcaceae bacterium UBA737 | reverse complement strand
TTTTCGGCTCTTACGGCTGGGGAGACGGTGCTTGGATGAGATCATGGGAAGAAACCTGCAAGGCTGACGGCGCAGTACTGGCTGCCGACAGCGTTATATGCAATGACGCTCCCGACGACGCAGTTCTTGCAGAGTGCAACGCCCTCGGAAAAGCACTTGCCGCTTAAAAACCGACACATTTGAGAGTGTCGACTTTTCGACACTCTCTTGGACGG
>DBKZ01000090.1:3140-7119 GCA_002297415.1 Ruminococcaceae bacterium UBA737 | reverse complement strand
AATGCCGTTCGCTCGAAAATCAAAGATTTTCGGACTGCACTTTATCCCCGTGAGTACTCCACCCCAGTGTTCTTGAAAAACCGCTAAATCAAGCGGTTTTTCGCTTGCAATGTGTTTTTTCGCCGCACATGTCGCCGAAAAAACAAAATGCGGCGTAAACGCCGCAATACAATCTGATTTAAAATCAGCTGTCTGTAATTTGCAGACGGCTGTTTTTGTAAAAATTTGTTTTTTATTATAATTGCTTTTCAATAAATTCTATGCTATAATTTTTATAAAAAAATTACGGAGATTTAAAAACTATGAAGCTTATAATTGTCAGACACGCAGAACCCGATTATTCAATTGACTCCTTAACCGAAAAAGGCTTTAAGGAAGCGGAATTCTTGGCTCAGAGACTTAAAAAAATCAAAATCGACGATGTTTATGTTTCAAGGCTCGGCAGAGCGCAGGACACCGCAAGACCTTATCTTAAAGCTACGGGCAAAAGTGCCGAGGTTTGCGATTGGCTCGTTGAATTTGAGGGCTTTATTCTTGACCCCGAAACGGGTAAAAAGAGAATACCGTGGGATTTTATGCCGTCTTACTGGACGAAAAACGAAGCGCTTTTTGATAAAAAGCTTTGGCTTGGGCAGCATGTTTTAAAAACGGGCGATGTTGAGAAAAAATATTCATGGGTTATAGAAAATCTTGATAACACTCTGAAGAAATACGGTTATGAGCGCTCTGGGAATATGTATAATGTCACTCGCGTCTGTGATGATACGGTTGTTTTCTTCTGCCATTTCGGCGTTGAATGCGTTTTGCTTTCGCATATATTAAATATTTCTCCGATAGTTCTCTGGCAGGGATTTATAGCTCTTCCGTCCTCAGTTACAACGCTTATAAGCGAGGAAAGGGAAAACGGAAAGGCTTATTTCAGGTGTAACGGTTTCGGCGATATTTCTCACCTTTATGCAAATAATGAAGACCCTTCGTTTGCAGGAAGATTTTGTGAGCTTTTCTCAAATGAGGACGAGCGCCACTGATATGAAAAAATATAATGTGTTCATTGTCGGCGGCGGTGCGTCGGGTCTTTGCTGTGCGGTTTACATAAAACTTAAAAATCCGGATATTTCCGTTGCCGTGGCGGAACAACTGCCGAGGGTCGGCAAAAAGCTTATCGTCACGGGAAACGGCAGATGTAATATAACAAATTCGGATGAGAGAAAAAACCGTTTTCATTCTCAGGACATTGAAGCGGTTATGCCGGTTATAGAAAAATATAACAATAAAAGAATAGAAAGCTTTTTTGAAAAAATCGGCGTTGTTTTCACATATTCTGAGGACAAAAAGGCTTATCCGAATTCTTTGCAGGCTTCCTCTGTGGTTGACGCACTTCGTTTTTCCTGCGAAGAAACAGGAGTTGAAATTTTAACCGATACAAAAATATTAAGCTATAAAAAGGCGAAAGACTGCTTTGAAATTTCTTCTGAAAACGGTTTGTTTTATTCCGATAATATCGTTATTGCTGCAGGGCTTTATTCAGGCGGAAAGAAGTTAGGGAGCGACGGAAATTTCTTTTCATATATGAAAAGCAGAGGATATAAGTCTGTTCCCGTTAATCCCGCAATCGTTCAGCTTAAAACCGATAACGCGCTTACAAGGTCGCTTAAAGGAATTAAAACCGTGTGTGCGGTTAAGCTTGTTTGCGGTAATAAAACAGTCAGAACCGATTTCGGTGAGGTGCTTTTTTGCGATTACGGGCTTTCAGGTCCCCCGATTATGCAGATTTCAGGCTCCGCAAGCATAGGAATGAAGGTTGCGCTTGACCTTTTGCCCGATTTTGAATATGACAAGCTGTTAAATATGCTTATCAAAAGAAAAGAATATCTTAAAAACCGTCCCTCCGGCGAATTTTTCACGGGTCTTTTAAATAAAAGAGTCGGTCAGGCGGTTATCAAGCTTTGCGGTTATGATTTAAATATTAAAGTCAGCGAGCTTAAAAATACAGAAAAAATTTGCAAGACCGTAAAAGGACTTGAATTTACAGTAAAGGGCAACACGGGATTTGAAAATTCTCAGGTGACTTCGGGCGGTCTTAAAATAACGGAATTTGATATGAACTCTTTAGAATCGAAAAAAGAAAAGGGAGTTTTTGCTATAGGCGAAATTCTTGATTTAAATGGCGACTGCGGAGGCTTTAATCTTCATTTCGCATGGTCGAGCGCTTTTTGCTGCGGCGATGAAATAATTAAAAGGAGCAAGGGGACCGAATGATTTTAATAAATAATGTTTTTTGTCCTCTTGATTCCGATTTTAAAAAGCCCGAAAAAATAGTTTCAAATTATCTTAAATGCAAGGTTTTAAGCGCTTCTCTTTACAGAAAATCGGTTGACGCAAGGAAAAAGGATAATATCGTATTTTGCTGTTCTTTCATCGCCGAAATGGGAAAAAACGAGAATAAGATTTTAAAGAAATTTAAAAATGCGTCAAAATTTAAAGAAACCGAATATGTTTATAAAAAAATAAATTTAAGTATCGCTGACAGACCGTATATCGTCGGTTTCGGACCGGCGGGTATGTTTGCGGCGCTCAGTCTTTCAAGAGCAGGCTTAAAGCCGGTTGTTTTAGAACGCGGATGCGATATTGATACAAGAGTTTCGGATGTAGAAAGCTTTTTTGAGGGTAAAAAGCTTAAAGAAAATTCCAATATTCAGTTCGGAGAGGGCGGAGCAGGAACTTTTTCGGACGGCAAGCTAAATACAGGTATTAAAGATATTCGCTGCAGAGCCGTTTTAAAAGCGTTTGCCGAGTTCGGTGCGCCCGAAGATATTCTTGTTGACGCAAAACCGCATATCGGAACGGATAATTTAAGAAAAATCGTTAAAAACATAAGAAACGAAATTATTTCAAACGGCGGCGAAATAAGATTTTCTTCTAAGCTTGATGACATTTTTTATGAAAACGGCGCTTTAAAGGCAATATCGGTAAACGGCGAAATTATAAGCTGTACAAGGCTTATTCTTGCCTGCGGACACAGTGCGCGCGATACATTTAAAATGCTGAATGATAATAATATAGAAATGATTAAAAAGCCTTTCTCGGTGGGAGTCAGAATTGAGCATAAAAAGGAAGCGATCGACAAGGCGCTTTACGGAAAATTTGCCGGCAATAAAGCCTTAGGCGCTGCAAGCTATAAGCTTGCCTGCCACCTTGAAAACGGCAGGGGAGTTTATACATTCTGTATGTGCCCGGGAGGAGAGGTTGTTAATGCTTCGGATGAGGCGGACGGAATTTGTATAAACGGAATGAGCAATTCTAAAAGAGATAAAGTAAATTCCAATTCCGCGGTGCTTGTCGGAATCGAGCCGTCAGACCTTGACGATTATGTGCTTTCGGGCTGTGATTTTCAAAGGAAGATAGAACAATCGGCTTTTAAGGCAGGTAACGGTGCCGTTCCCGTCACAACGGTCGGCAATTTTGTTTTTTCGGAGGATACTCCGATAAAAGAGGTCATACCTTCAGTTAAGCCCGAATATAAAGAAGCCGATTTTAAAGAAATATTTCCCGATTTTGTTGTTTCGGCATTAAAGCAGGGAATAACCGAATTTGATAAAAAAATCAAGGGCTTTGCGGATAAAAGCGCTGTTTTGACAGCTCCCGAAACCAGAAGCTCGTCGCCTGTAAGAATTGTAAGAAACGAAAATATGCAGTCGGTTTCTTTAAACGGACTTTATCCCTGCGGCGAGGGAGCGGGATATGCGGGCGGAATAATGTCCGCCGCGGTGGACGGTTTGAGGTGCGCAGAGGCGGTTTTTGCGGATTATTTGGCTGAAAAAAAGTAAAAATACGGTTAAATTTAAAAAAATTGTTAAAAATTAGCCTAAACATCTTGAAAAATATTTCATTATGGGTTAAAATAAGTAAAGAAAATTTAGGAGGTAATTCCAATGGTTAAAGTTGCTATTAATGGATTCGGCCGTATCGGCCGTCTGGC
>DBKZ01000090.1:792-3111 GCA_002297415.1 Ruminococcaceae bacterium UBA737 | reverse complement strand
CTTTCCGTCAGATGTTCGGTGCAGAAGGCTATGAGGTTGTTGCTATCAACGATCTTACAAGCCCTGCAATGCTCGCTCATCTTCTTAAGTACGATTCCGCTCAGGGCAGATATGCTCTTGCTGATACCGTAGTTGCAGGTGAGGACAGCATTACCGTTGACGGTAAGACTATCAAGATTTATGCAGAGAAGAACGCTGCTGACCTTCCTTGGGGCGAAATCGGTGTTGACGTTGTTTTAGAGTGCACCGGCTTCTACACCTCAAAGGACAAGGCTCAGGCTCATATTGACGCAGGCGCTAAGAAGGTTGTTATTTCTGCTCCTGCCGGTAAGGATCTTCCCACTATCGTTTACAGCGTAAACGAAAAGACTCTTACTAAGGATGACAAGATTATTTCCGCTGCATCCTGCACAACAAACTGCCTCGCTCCTATGGCAGATACTCTTAACAAGTATGCTCCCATAGTAAGCGGTATCATGACCACTGTTCATGCTTTCACAGGCGACCAGATGGTTCTTGACGGTCCTCACAGAAAAGGCGATCTCCGCCGTGCCCGTGCCGCTGCCGTTAACATCGTTCCTAACTCAACAGGCGCTGCTAAGGCTATCGGTCTTGTAATTCCTGAGCTTAACGGTAAGCTTATCGGTTCTGCTCAGCGTGTTCCGGTTCCGACCGGTTCTACCACTATCCTTGTTGCCGTTGTTAAGGGCAAGGACGTAACCGTTGAAGGCATCAACGCCGCTATGAAGGCTGCTTCTTCAGCTTCCTTCGGCTACACCGAGGAGCCGCTCGTATCTTCCGATATTATCGGAATCACTTACGGTTCTCTCTTCGACGCTACTCAGACAATGGTTACAAAGATTGATGACGATACCTATCAGGTACAGGTTGTTTCTTGGTATGATAACGAGAACAGCTATACAAGCCAGATGGTTCGTACAATCAAGTATTTCGCTGAAATCTGATAAAAGCATAAAATTTAAAGGCTGCGGAATTTTCCGCGGCCTTTTTTCAGGTGATTATTATGAAATTTAATCTTCATACTCATACTTATCTTTGCGGACATGCTTCGGGAACACCTGAGGAATATGTTAAAGAAGCAATTAAAAGGGGAATAAAGCAGCTTGGCTTTTCAGAGCATGCGCCTTATATATTTCCTAACGGTTATAAGAGCGGTTTTAGATTAAAGCCTGAAGATTTGGATATTTATTTTGACACTTTAAACGGCTTAAAGGAAAAATATAAGGATAAAATTGAAATTCTCATAGGCTTTGAAACGGAATACTATCCTGAGCTTTTTGACTCATTTCTTAAAAGCCTTGAGGGTTATAGATATGATTATCTGATTTTGGGTCAGCATTTTACGAATAATGAGTATGACGGCATTTACAGCGGAGCGCCGACGAGCGACAAAAGGGTTTTGGAAAAATATATTTCTCAGGTTATTGAGGGAATTAAAACAGGAAAATTCACTTATATTGCTCATCCAGATCTGATAAACTTTACAGACAGGAAAAGCACTGTATATAAAAAGTCGGCTGAAAAGCTTTGTATGGCGGCAAAAGAGCTTAATATTCCTCTTGAATTCAATCTTCACGGAATGAGAATTAAAAATAAATATCCGTGCCGTGAATTTTTTGAAATTGCCGCACAAGCGGGAAATGATGTAGTTTTGGGCATTGACGCACATGAATGCGAAGAAATTACCGATATTAAAACTGAAAAAGACGCTGTTAAATTATTAAAAGAATTAAATATTTCACCGATAAATAATAAAAACGCTTTAAGCTACATAAAATAGTATCGGTGATAGTTTAATGGTTTTAAAAATAAATTTAAAAAAATTGCTGATATGTATTTTAATTCCGCTGATAGCAGGGGGACTGTCAACCTTAATAGTAGGCTCCGACATCAAGATTTACGGAACTGTAAATCAGCCGCCGCTCGCTCCTCCGAGCTGGCTTTTTCCGCTTATGTGGACGGTGCTTTATATCTTAATGGGAATTTCGCTCTATCTTGTCAGAAGCTCGAATGCAGACGATTATTCTGTAAAATCGGCAACAAATGTTTTTGCGGTTCAGCTTTTTTTGAATTTTATTTGGTCGCCCGTGTTCTTTAAAATGAAGCTTTTCCTTGCGGCATTCTTTATTTTGATTGCTATGCTTGTAACGGTTATTATGATGACTGTAAGATTTTATAAAATTTCAAAGCCTGCGGGGCTTTTGCAAATTCCTTATATTATCTGGCTTATTATAGCAGGATATCTTAATATGGGCATATATTTATTAAACTGAAAAGAGAGTGTCGAAAAATCGACAC
>DBKZ01000090.1:0-713 GCA_002297415.1 Ruminococcaceae bacterium UBA737 | reverse complement strand
AATGCGGCGCGGGTTTTTCTTATCTCGCCTAAGTTTGCGGTAAGCTCTTCGTCAGCACGGCACATAAGGTCGTCTACAAATTCCTGAGCGGCCTTTCTCATTTCACGGCTCTTTGTCTGAGCGTGAGCGATGATTTCAGCGGCCTTTTCCTGAGCCATTTTAACAATTGCTTCCTGAGCAACGGCGGCCTTTGCGCGCTCCTCGGCGCTTCTTATTATATTGTCCGCCTCATGCTTGGCATTTGTTATTATGTCGGCACGGTCGGCAACAATTCCTCTTGCCTGCTTGATTTCGCTCGGGATATTGAGTCTTATATCGTCCACAACAGCACGGAGCTTTTCGATATCAACAACCGTTTTCTTTCCGGGTATTTTTATACCGCTGTCCAAAACCTCGTCAAACTGCTCTAATAATTCATCAAGTGTCATAATAATTCTCCTTTGCTTTTTGCGGAAATTTACCGCTGATTATATTTTTGAAAGTCTTTTAACAATATCGCCGTGAATTTCTTTCGGAACAAATCCCGAAATATCACCGCCCATACTTGCTATCTGTCTTACCATGCTTGAGCTTAAATACATGTTTTCGGCTCTTGTGGTAAGGAAAAGTGTTTCTATATCCGGATTGAGCTTTTTATTTGTAAGCGCCATCTGGAATTCATATTCGGAATCCGACATTGCCCGCAATCCCTTGATTATAGCGCAGGCATTTTT
>DBKZ01000085.1:9287-10231 GCA_002297415.1 Ruminococcaceae bacterium UBA737 | reverse complement strand
CTTCAAGACCTGCAACCATTCTGAGAGTGGTAGACTTACCGCATCCCGAAGGTCCGACAAGAATTATGAATTCCTTATCCTTAATCTCCAAATTGAAATCCGATACGGCAGTGACTCCGCCCGGATAGCGCTTATACACATTACGAAGTGATAAACTTGCCATTGCGACAACCTCCTAAAAAATACACCTTTCATTTCTTTAATATTATAACAAATGAGTGCCTAAAATTCTATAATCAAGTCACACAATGTTTTTATCGGCAATTTAGTCAAATTAAATAAATGTAATAAAAAGTGCCGAAAAATCCCTTAAAACCGCCTATTTCAAGGCAAATTTTTCCATACCGTCTTTAAGCTCAACACATTCCCCCAAGCCGAGATTATCGGGAAGCTTTAGTTCCCCTATCGAATTTCTGTGGAGCTTTTCTACACCTAAGCCTACCGTTCCGAACATCCTTTTTATCTGATGGTATTTTCCCTCTGTAATTGTAATTCTTGCGGTTTTATTCCCTAAGCTTTTAAGAATAGCAGGCTTGCATTTCGTTCCGTCCGCAAGAACGGGTCCTTTTTTAAATTCCTCAATCATACTATCGGTTATCTCGCCGTCAAGCAAAGCGGTGTAAACCTTTTTTACATTTTTATCTGGCGATATACATTTATGGGAAAACTCGCCGTCGTCGGTTATGATAAGCAGTCCCGTTGTATCCTTATCAAGCCTGCCTACGGGAAAAAGCTTTTTTCTTTTTAAGTCTTCGGGAATTATATCGATTACCGTTTTTTTAGACTTGTCCTCAGTTGCGGACAGAATTCCTGCCGGCTTATTCATCATAATATAGATATATTTTTTATAGCTTACTTCTTTTCCCTCATATAAAACTTTGTCCGAATCTGCGTCAATTATAACCGACGGGTCGCTTATTTTCCTGCCGTTAACCTCAGCCGAG
>DBKZ01000085.1:1076-9281 GCA_002297415.1 Ruminococcaceae bacterium UBA737 | reverse complement strand
CGAGCCCTTTTTTATCTGATTTTTTATTACACTTCTCGATATATTCAGCTGATTTGAAAGAAATTTGTCAAGTCTTAATCTGTCCATTATTACTCCGGATTATTTTTCGAAAAGCGGAAGCATAAATCCCGAAAGCTCTCTTGAAGAAATATCTCCGCCTATAATCTCACCTTTTAAAACTATTATATTCGCATAGGTGTTTTCACCGAATTTTTTCGTATCGGTTACTTTATATGTATAAACATCGGCTTTACAGCCGCTGTAAGGATAAAGGTCAAATCCCGATTTTTTCTGAATTTCATTATAGTTTTTATAAACATCCGAGAACTTTTCGGGAATTACAATTTCTTTTTTGCTCTCGCATTCCTCTTCGGTTTTAAGACCGATACTGCTTAAAAATTCAAGCCTTAAAGCATTGGTCTTACCCGAAATTCTATTTTGCTCAGATGCAGAAAATTCACCCGAAAGCGCAAGAAAGAGCAAAAACAGCGCCGCAAAAACGGCAATTGCCTTTTTAGAAAACAAAACATAAAGCTTCAAAACTATCCCTTTACAAGCCTATGCGGAAATCTAAAGCTTTATTACTTTTCATTTATAAGACAAACTGCATGCACCGCTATTCCCTGCTTAGAGCCCGTAAACCCTAATCCCTCTTCGGTTGTAGCCTTAACGCTGACGGAGGAAATATCAATGCCAAGCGTTTTTGAAATGTTTTCACGCATTTTTTCTATATACGGCGAAATTTTAGGCGCCTGCGCAATAACAGTAGAATCAATATTTATAATCTCAAAGCCGCTTTCGCTTAAAATTCTTCCCGTTTCCTCTAATAGCTTTAAAGAGCTGATATCTTTAAACCTATTATCATTATCGGGAAAATGCTTTCCGATATCGCCTAAAGCCGCGGCCCCGAGAAGCGCGTCGCATACAGCATGGAGAAGAACATCGGCGTCCGAATGGCCTAAAAGTCCCAAATCGTTTTCGATTTCCGCACCGCCTAAATAAAGCTTTCTGTCCGAAACTAATTTATGCACATCATAACCGTGGCCTATTCGCATTTTTCTTCCTCCCTGACGATTGCCTCTGCCAAAATAAGGTCAAACGGCGTTGTAATCTTGATATTTGCTTTATCGCCGTTTACGATTATAACCTTTTCGCCTGCGGATTCCATTACCGACGCTTCGTCCGTAAACTCGGTATCATTACCGCTTTCGCAAAATTTTTTATAAAGCTTGCTGTCGACCCCCTGCGGAGTCTGGGCAAGATAAATCATATTGCGGTCAAGGGTGGATTTAACGGCTTCGTTTTCGCAGAGCTTTACTGTATCGGTGGATTTAAGGGCGCAAAGACAGCCGTTTGCTTTTTTCAAGGCATTAACACAATCAAAAATCATTTTTTCCTTGACAAACGGTCTTGCCCCGTCATGAATTAAAACCTTATTTTCGCTAACACTTAAGCATGCCATGCCCTTTAAAACCGACTCATGTCTTGTCAAGCCGCCCGAAACAATATCGGTAAGCTTAGAAATCATATATTTTGAAGCAAGCTTATCAATATCGGCAACACTTTCGGTTTTTGTCACAACAATTATTCTCGAAATATACTTAGAATTTTCAAAAGCAAGCATTGTTCTTACTATTACGGGAATACCGCAGATTTCGGCAAGCTGTTTATCAATTCCGTTCATTCTTTCGGAAGAACCGCCGGCAACTATTATAACAGGCAGTGCGTCGGCATTTACAGAGCATACCTCGCATTTTAAAGCCTCGGTTTTTAAAGCCAAAATAAAAACTCCTTTAAAGCAACAGGCACAACACCCTTTTTAGATGCTGTGCCTGATAAATTAAGCTTAAAATTATTCTTCGCCGTTATCGGAACCGCAATCATGGCAATCGTCGCAATCGCAGTCAAAATCAAATTCAAGCTCTGTTCCGCAATTGGGGCATTTCATACCTTCGTCCTCAAGCATCGACTCGTCAAGATAAATAGTATCATGGCAAGCAGGGCACTCGATTTCATAAAGATCGTCGTCCTCATCGCCGCAGCAATCGCAGTCGTCATCGCACTCATCGTCGCCGTAAACGATATCTTCAACATTTGAAAGATCCTCGTCTACCGCGTCAAGCTGCTCGGACATATCGTCGCAAGCGTCCTCAATATCGCAGATTTCCTCTGTAATATCGCCTAAAAGGTCGATAACAGCGGCAAGGATTTTTCCTTCCTTAGTAGTTTCATCAAGCTCAAGACCGGTTGCAAGGCCTTTTATATAAGCAATTTTTTCACAGATATCCATTACAAATCTCCTTTAATTTTAATTATGCTCTTTCCATATATTCGCCCGTACGGGTATCAATACGGATAACCTCGCCCTCGTTTATAAAGAGCGGAACGCGGATTTCACAGCCTGTTTCAAGGGTTGCGGGCTTTGTAGCGTTAGTAGCGGTGTTGCCTGCAAAGCCGGGGTCGGTCTTAGTAACGGTAAGCTCAACAAATGTCGGCGGCTCAACACCGAAAACCTTTCCCTTATAGGAAAGAATTTTACAAACCATGTTTTCCTTAACGAACTTGAAGTTATCTCCGAGCTCGCTTCCGTTAATCGGGACCATATCATAGGTTTCCTGATCCATGAAATAGTAAAGATCTCCGTCGTTATAAGAATATTCCATATCCTTGCGCTCAATAAAAGCGGTGGGAAATTTAGCAGTCGGATTATAAGATTTTTCTACAACCGATCCGGTTATAACATTCTTTGTTTTGGTCCTTACAAAAGCGGCTCCCTTTCCGGGTTTAACATGCTGAAACTCGATAATCTGAAGAACCTGTCCGTCCTCCTCAAAGGTTACACCGTTTCTGAAATCTCCGGCACTGATCATATTTTCTTCCTCCAAATAAATTTATACTAATAACATTTTAAAGTAAAAAGCGGATTTTGTCAAGTAAAATACTTATTTTTTAGACCAAGTAGACGGCGAAAAGAAAATAAGCAGAGGATATATTTCAAGTCTTCCCAAAAGCATAGCCAAGCTGAAAATAATTTTTGAAAAACCCGTATAGATATTGAAGTTCATATCGGGACCGACCTTTGCAAGTCCCGGACCTATATTATTAAAGCAGGACGCCATGGCGCTGAAATTCGTTTCAATTCCGAAATTTTCAAAGCTGATAAGCAAAAATCCGATAACAAAGCAGAAGATATAAACCGCGAAATACGAGGAAACTCCGCTTAATGTATCGTCGTCGACGGTTTTGCCGTCAAACTTGATTGTGCTTACCGAATGCGGATGAAGCATTTTTTTGATTTCTCTTTTTATAATCTTTAAAAGCAGCATTACGCGCGACACCTTAAGTCCGCCGCCCGTAGATCCTGCGCATGCGCCTATAAACATTAGAAGCAAAATCAGCGATTTTGAAAGAATCGGCCAAGCGTCAAAATTATCCGTGGCATAACCCGTTGTCGTAATTATTGAAACAACCTGAAAGAACGAGGTTCTTGCCGTTTCCTCGGCAGACGCAAAGCGCGAATGGATATCTATTCCGATTACTGCCGTGCTGGCGGCTATAATTCCGAGATAGCACCACATTTCGCTTGTTTTAAGAGCGGATTTAAAATGCCTTATGAGAAGCAGGAAATAAACATTGAAGTTTATTCCGAAAAGCATCATAAACACTCCTATCACCCACTGGCAATAAGGACTGTATGACGCTATACTGTCCGACTTAATACCGAAACCGCCGGTACCGGCAGTTCCGAATGATAAAACCACACTGTCAAAAGCGGGCATACCGCCGCAAATAAGCATTATTATTTCGACTACCGTCATACAAAAATAAATTATATAAAGAATTTTCGCCGTGTCCTTGATTTTCGGAACAAGCTTTCCTACAACAGGTCCGGGGACTTCTGCGCGCATTATGTGCATTGACCTGTCGGAAATATTCGGAATTATCGCCATAACGAAAACCAAAAATCCCATACCGCCGATAAAATGCGTAAAGCTCCTCCAAAAGAGCATTCCGTGACTCATTGCCTCGACATCTTCAAGAATTGAAGCGCCAGTAGTCGTAAATCCGCTGACGGTTTCAAAAAAAGCATTTATATAATTCGGAATTTCCTTGCTTATGACAAACGGGAAGGCGCCTATAAGCGCCGCCGAAAGCCATGACGCCGCAACAATGGCAAAGCCTTCTTTGGCATAAATAACACGGTTTTTCGACCTGCAAATAAGAGTGAGAAGAAGCCCTAACACAAAAGCTCCGAGAGCCGTTACGGCAAAAGCCTTTAACGCCGTCCACTCCTTATACCCTGCACTGACTGCCATCGGCAGCAAAAGCAATGCCGCCTCAATTATTGCAAGCTTTCCGATAATTCCGAAAATGGCCTTTTTATTCATACTCAAGTTACCTCATTATATCGGAGATATTGTTTATCTGCCTGTCGGCGGCAATTACAACAACACTGTCTCCTGCCGCAAAAAAGTCATCACCTGTAGGAATAATAGCTTTTCTTTTCCTTAAAATTCCGGCAATAAGAATATTTTCCTTAAATTTCAGTTCTCTTATCGGAATATTTATATACTTGAAATCGGGTGAAATAAGGAATTCCACCGCTTCTACCCTGCCGTCCATAAGCTTATAAAGCGTTTCGATATTGCTTTCGAGCGAATTTTCAAGCGCTCTCGCATAGCGCGACACAACATCGCAAACGGTCTTTTTAGGCGAAATAACAGTATCAAGTCCGAGCTTATCCGCCATATAGCAAAGCTCGGTGCGGTTTACCTTGGTTATAACCTTAGGAACGCCGTTTGTCATAGCATAATAGGATATCAGGATATTTTCCTCGTCCATACCCGTAAGCGTTACAAATGCGTCGCATGAGGTAATTCCCTCTTCAAGCAAAAGCTCCTGCTCGGCGCCGTCGCCGTTAATAACGGTAGCCCCCGTAAGCTTTGCGCTTACCTCCTCGCAGCGCTTTTTATTAAGGTCGATAAGCTTGACATCGGTGCCTGCGTCAAGAAGCATTTTAGAAAGATAAAACGCTGTCTTGCTCGCTCCCAAAATCATAACATTTTTTGCCTGCTTTTTGGCAAGTCCCAGTTTTCCTATCAGCTTCTGCACCTGAGACGGGGCGGCTGTAAGACCTATGCGGTCGCCGCTTTGAAGGACAAAATTACCGTCCGGAATATAAATCTTTTCGCCTCTTTGAACCACGCAGACAAGGAAATTGCAGGAATATTTTTTCCTCATATCTATAAGCGCCATTCCGTTTATTGCCGAGTCCTGCTTGACAACAAGCTCAATCATTTCAAAATTTCTTGAAAATGTTTCTATATTAACAGCGCTCGGGAGCTTTAAAATATTAAAAAGCTCATGAGCTGTCAAAAGCTCGGGATTTAAAGAGAGCGACAAATCGATCTGCTGCTTTATAAATCCGAGATTTTTTTCATTGTATTCGGGGTTTCTGACCCTTGCAACCGTATGCTGAGCGCCCATTTTCTTTGCTATGATACAGCTGAGCATATTAAGCTCATCCGAGCCTGTCACCGCTATGAACATAACCGCTTTATCAATTTCAGCCTCGGTTAAAATATCATAATCCGCACCGTTTCCGCAAAGACATATTACATCATAAATGTCCCTGATATCGGCGATCGCCTCGGGGTCGTTATCAATGGCGACGACATCGTGTCCCTCTTTTACAAGATTGGCAATTAAGGATGTTCCGATTTTACCGCAGCCTACAACAACAATATTCATATCAAATCTCCTGTTTTGACATATTAAATTCAAGCACATATATAATACTACTACCGATTTCAAATTTCAACTACTATTTTTAAATATGTTGACTTATCTTACAAGCATAGTATATAATGATTTTATAAAATTTCTCGCGCTGAAGGACGGTAAATTTATGAGCAAAGGGAAAAAAGTGCTTATTATAACTCTTTCTGTAATTCTCGGAATTATACTTATATTAGTATCGGCTTATTTTGCTTTTTATTACAGCGGGAAAAACAAATTCCACCGCTCGGATAAAAATATTGAAAACTCAAAGATTTCCGAGGTCGACAACGACCCCTCTTTAATTGAATATCAAGGCAAAAAATACAAGCTTAACGAAAATATTATCAGCATCCTGTTTATAGGAATTGATAAAGAAAATCTGTCTTCGAATTTGGGCTACGGCAAGAACGGTCAGGCGGACTGCCTGTTTATCATGACGATTGACACATCTGACAAATCCATAGACATTATTCCCGTTTCGAGAGAGACTATTGCGGATGTCAACATTTATGCCGACAGCGGAAATTTCGGCGGAACGCAAAAAGAGCAGATTTGCCTTTCTTATGCTTACGGCAACTCTCCCGAATCCTGCAGTGAAAATGTATTAAGGTCTGTTAAAAGAGCTATGTACGGAATAAATATCAGCTCCTATGTTACAGTCGACTTAAAGTGCATAGAAAAGGTTGTCGATTCTATAGGCGGAGTTGAGCTTGTTCCGATAGAAACAATCAAAACTGAGGGCTTAGGCACAATTTACGAGGGTAAAAGCACTAAATTAAACGGTAAAAAATCCGTTGCCTATATCAGAAGCCGAGACGACGATATTGAAGCAAATTCAAGGCGTATGGAGCGTCAAAAGCAGTTTTTGACCGCCTTTGCCTCAAAGCTCGGGAACACAATTTTAAACAATCCCTCAAGGCTCACTTCATTTTATAACAATATGAAGCCTTATTATTATACAAACATTGATTTTTCTCAGGTAACATATCTTGCTTCTAACTTTTTAGCGGGAAATATCGGAAACAGCTTTAAATTTCACAAAATCAAAGGAACTCTTCAAAAGGGCGAAAAATGGATAGAATTTATCCCGAACGAAGAATCGGTGCTTGAAAATATTATAAATGTATTTTATATAGAAAAGAAGTAAGGCTTCTAAATTTTCATATATTAAGAAAAAGTCGGCAACCGAAAGGTATAAAAGCCTTTCGGTTGCCGGCAATTTTTTTATTTTGCCCCAAATTATTCGGTTGTGAATTTTTTGCGTGCCTTATAAGAGGTATGCAGATCGTGGTGCGCTTTGTGTCCGCCGAAGCCGTCATACCACTCGCTGTAAAGCGTCTTTACAACGGGAGATTCATGAGACATGCGAAGCGGCATTGAAGCGTCCTGCTCATAAAGAGCCTTTGCTCTGATTGCCTTTAAGTCAACGGTATCTCTTATATACTGAGGCTGAATAGGCTGACCGCCGCCGTTTACACATCCGCCCGGGCAGCCCATTATTTCGATAAAGCCCCATCCGTCGGGATTGCCCGAGGCAAGCTTATCCATAACGCATTTTGCTGCCGCCGCGCCTGAAGCTACGGCAATCTTAAGATCTGTTCCGCCGACATTGACGGTGGTTTCCTTAAGTCCCGCTGTTCCTCTTACCGCTTCAAGCTCAACAGGCTCATTTGCTCCGTTAAGCCAAGCGTTCGCGGTTCTTACAGCCGCTTCCATAACTCCTCCGGTTGCGCCGAAGATTACAGCGGCGCCCGTATCCTCACCGAGAGGATTATCAAATTCCTCATCGGGAAGATAAGAGAAGTTAAGACCGGCTCTTTCAATCATTCTGCCGAGCTCTCTTGTTGTTATGGCGATATCAACATCAGGAACTCCCGCGGCGGACTGATCGTCGCGCCCGATTTCGAATTTCTTTGCCGTACAAGGCATAACAGAAACGGAAACTATATCCTTAGGGTCAATTCCCATTTTATCAGCCCAATAGGTCTTAATAACCGCTCCGCCCATCTGCTGGGGAGATTTGCAGGTTGAAAGATGCTCTAAAAGCTCGGGATAATAAAGTTCGCAGAACTTAACCCATCCTGGAGAGCAGGATGTAATCATCGGAAGAGTTCCGTTATTTTTAATGCGCTCTACTAACTCGCTTGCCTCTTCGACAATCGTAAGGTCGGCGGCAAAGTCGGTATCAAAGACCTTATCAAAGCCGAGTCTTTTGAGCGCCGCAACCATTTTGCCCTCAACATTTGAGCCTATCGGCATATTAAAGCACTCGCCGAGCGTTACTCTGACCGACGGCGCTGTCTGAACGACAACGGTCTTATTAGGATCCGCAAGAGCCTCCCAGATTTTCGCCGTATCGTCCTTTTCGGTAAGAGCGCCTGTAGGACATACTACTGTACACTGTCCGCAGGAGATACACGGAAC
>DBKZ01000085.1:0-1054 GCA_002297415.1 Ruminococcaceae bacterium UBA737 | reverse complement strand
CGCCTGACCGATATTGGTATCAATTCCGCGGTCATTTGCGCCTATAACGCTTACAAACTGCTCATTACAAGCCGCAACGCATCTGCGGCAGAGAATACATTTATTATTGTCTCTTACAAGGTGGGGAGTTGTGGTATCTATCTCATAGTGAGGCTTAAAGCCCTCAAATGCGGATTCCTCTACCCCGTAATCGCGGCAGAGCTTCTGAAGCTCGCAGTTAGTAGACCTTACGCATGAAAGACAATTCTTTTCGTGTGTTGAAAGAATAAGTTCTAAGGTAGTTCTTCTCGCCTTCTGAATTTTTTCGGAATTGGTAAGAACCTCCATGCCCTCGCTTACGGGATAAACGCAGGCCGTAACAATACGGAAGCCTCTTCCCTCGTTTGCCTCGACAACGCAGATTCGGCAAGCGCCTATTTCATTTTTATCCTTCATAAAGCAAAGCGTCGGAATTTCAACGCCTGCTTTTCGGGCAGCCTCTAAAATAGTGGAGCCCTTCGGCACGCTGACATCTATGCCGTTTATTTTAACATTTATCATATCCATTATTTACGGCTCCTTTCTTAAACCTTGCTTACTGCTTTAAACTTACAGTTGCTCATACATACTCCGCACTTGACGCACTTATCGGGGTCGATAGAGTAAGACGGAAGCTTATGGCCCGGGGCAACATAGGAAGTCTTGACAATAGCCGAAACAGGGCAGTTTCTTGCGCACATACCGCAGCCGATACATTTATCTCTGTCGATATCGAATGTAAGAAGATTCTTACATACTCCCGCGGGACATTTTTTATCGACAACATGAGCGATATATTCCTCACGGAAGAATTTAAGTGTAGCAAGAACGGGGTTCGGAGCAGTTTGACCGAGACCGCAAAGAGAATTCTGCTTTATGTACATGCAAAGCTCTTCAAGCTTATCAAGGTCCTCTAAGGTTCCCTTTCCGCTTGTAATCTTATCAAGCATTTCAAGAAGTCTCTTTGTTCCTACTCGGCAGGGTGTACATTTTCCGCAGGACTCGTCAACCGTGAATTCAAGGAAGAATTTAGCCA
>DBKZ01000094.1:18335-24312 GCA_002297415.1 Ruminococcaceae bacterium UBA737 | reverse complement strand
TGCACTTGCTTGACAATCTGCCGACATCCCCCTAAAGGCTAAGGGGGACTCTTAGTTGTGTGCCTAACGGCACGAAAATTAAATAAAAATTTAATTGAGTCTAATATCTACCATCTATTGTCTAATATCTAGTATGAGGGGTATTTATCTAATGTCTAGAAATTCATCCTGCAAATTTCTTTTCTCTGTTTTTAAGAGTGATAATATATGCGACATAAACCGCCGCAAAAGTGAGAAGCCATGAAATAGGATAGGATATCATCAGACCCGCAAAGGAATGGTACTGAGGCATTGAAAAGACGGTATAAATCCAGACTATACGCATGACGCAGACGCCGACGATTGTGATTACCATAGGAATGACCGAGGAGCCTATACCGCGCATAGAGCCTGTAACGACATCCATTATTCCGCAGAGGAAATAAGGAATTAAAATATATTTCATTCTTTCCATTCCGAAATTTATGGCAGAAGCGGAATCATGAATATAAATGCCGAGCAGGGGTCTGCCGAAAAAGTAGATAAGACAGCCTGTAAGCAGACCTACTGCCGAGACGGTCAAAAGGCAGGTATTATTGATCTTTTTAACCCTTTTTAAATCGCCTGCGCCGTAATTCTGACCGCAGAAATTAAGAGAGGTTTGCTGGAAAGAGTTCATTGCGACATAGCAAAATCCCTCAAGGCTTGAGGCGGCGGCAGAGCCCGAAATATGCGCTGTACCGAAAGAATTTATAGACGACTGAATAAGAACATTTGAAATTGCGAAAAGTGAATTTTGCAGACCTGCCGGAACGCCTATTTTAATAATTCTTACTAAAGCCGTTTTTTTAATTTTCATTTTTTTGAAATCAAGGCGGCAGACATCGTTTCTTTTTGAAAGAGCAATAAGAACAAGCACCGCGCTGACACCCTCAGAAATTATCGTTGCAAGGGCGACTCCTGCGACATCCATATTGAAAGCGGCTACAAAAATAACATTGAGAATTACATTCAGCACGCCCGAAATGCTTAAGAAAATCAGCGGCGATTTGGTATCTCCCGCGGCACGCAGAACAGCCGAGCCGAAATTATAGAGCATACTGAAAATCATACCCGAAAAATAAATTTTCATATAAACGGACGAGAGCGACAGCAGTTTTCCCGCAGGTGTTCCCATAAGCTCAAGAAATGTTTTTGAAAAAGCAACGCCGATAACCGAAAGAATCGCTCCGCCGATAAAAGCGACGGGAATTGCTGTATGAACGGTTTGGGAAGCGGCCTGTGAATCTCCTGCGCCCAGACACTGAGCGACAATAACGCCTGCGCCTACCGAAAGCCCGATAAAAAGGTTTACTATAAGGTTAGTAAGAGACGCAGTAGCGCCGACGGCGGCAACAGAATCACTGCCCGAAAAAAATCCTACAACTATCAGATCCGCGGCATTAAAAAGCAGCTGCAAAATGCCCGTAAGAATTATAGGAATAGTATAAATTATGATATTTTTAAGAACGGGGCCGTTCCTTATATCCAATGCACCTGTTTTCATAAAATCCTCCGAAGCATTTTAATTGTTCTATTATTATACAACATATTTTCTTAATTTCAATACCTATGAAAGAAATAAAAATCTCCAACCTAAAAGTCGGAGATTTTTGTTGTTTTTATAAAGCTTTAGTCGACTACTACAACAGAGCCCTGATATTTTTCTTCAACGAATTTCTTTACCTTTTCGCTCTTTAAAGCCTTTGCGAGAGCTTCAACGATAGGAGCCTTTTCATTGCCCTTTTTAACTACGAGGACATTTGCATAGGTCTGAGCGGCGGTTGAGTCGGCGTCTTCAATAGCAAGAGCGTCCTTAACCTTAAGGCCTGCGTTCATTGCATAGTTTCCGTTGATTACGGCGATTGCATAATCGTTCATATATTTTGTAATCATATCTGCGGCAAGCTCAACGATTTCATAGTTATGAGGATTGCTTTCGATATCATTCTTGGTGGAAGTGATGCTTGTGGAATCCTTAAGCTTTATGAGTCCGTTTGCGTCGAGGAGCAAAAGTGCACGGGCTTCATTGGTTGTATCATTCGGAACGGCAATCTTTGCGCCGTCGGGAATTTCGGTTAACGACTTGCTTGTTCCCGCATAAATTCCGAGAGGCTCATAGTGAATTTTAGCAACGGATACAAGGTGAGTATTCTTGCTCTGATTGAATTCCTCAAGGTAAGGGGTGTGCTGGAAGAAGTTTGCATCAACATCGCCGCTTTCGGTAGCGGTGTTCGGGATTACATAGTCGGACATGGTCTTAATCTTAAGAGTATATCCGTCTTCAGCCATAATATCCTTGCACTGCTCGAGCATTTCGGCATGGGGGGTTGCGGTTGCGGCTACTGTAATAGTTTTAGCCGAGCTTAAATCTTTTTCTTTTTTGCTGCCGCAGCCTGCAAATGCGAATGCGCTTAAAGCTACAGCAAGAGTGAGTGCGATAATTTTTTTCATAAAAATTACTCTCCTTTTTATTATTTTCTTATTCTCTTATCGCAGCGTTTAGCAACTGCGCTTAAGACTACCTGCATGATCTGAACGATCACTATAAGCAATACCGATGAGAAATACATGATATTACTGTTAAACCTATGAAGTCCGAATTCAACCGCGACCTGTCCGAGACCGCCGCCGCCTATCAGATATGTCATAGGAGTATAACCTAAAATTGTGGTGATTGCTATTGCCGAGCCGATAATCAGCGACGGCATAGCCTCCGGAATCAATACCTTTCTTATAATCTGCATATTTGTCGATCCCATTGACTGAGCCGCTTCAATAACGCCTGTATCGACCTCTTTGAACGAGGACTCAATCATTCTCGCAACAAACGGAGCTGCCGCGATAATAAGATAGATTATAAATGCGTCGTCACCGATTCCCGTTCCAATAAGGAAGGTTGCGATAGGCTGTGACATAACAAGAAGAATTATAAACGGCACCGAGCGCAGAATATTTACTATAAATCCGACGATTGCGTTTACGGGTTTATTCGGAAACAGGCTGTCGGACGAGGTACAGTAAAGAATAACGCCGAGCGGGATACCGATAAGGTAGGAAACAAGGGTACTGATAAGTGTGATTTTAAGGGTGAGGAAAATTGCTTCTAAATATGTAGAGGTCATTCCGTTGCCGAAGGTATTTTCAATGAAAGAGGAAAATCCGTCGGCAGTTAAGGTCAGCAAGCTATTCATTTAATTTTCCTCCTCAAAATTTATATTATGCGATTTAAGATACTCAATGGCTCTTTGCGCGTCCTTTTCATCGGACGGGAGACCTATAAGCATCTGTCCGTAAGCCGTGCCGTTGATATCCTTTGTATCGGCGCCTAAGATATTGACCGCCGTATGACATTCTAAAGCAAGATTTGAAATAATAGGCTCAAAGGTCGACCTGCCGTCAAACACGATTCTGATTTTCCTGCCGCCGGTAATACTGCTTACCGCTCTGCTCTGCGGCAAAATAAGCTCTTTTGCGGTTTCTGATTTAGGAGACAGGAAAACTTCACTTACAAGTCCGCTTTCCTGCATTTCGCCGTGATTTAAAACTGCAACCTTATTGCAAATTTTTTCGACAACCTTCATTTCATGGGTGATAACAACAATCGTTACTCCCAATTCTTCATTTATCTTTTTAAGAAGATTTAAAATCGAAGCCGTGGTATTAGGGTCAAGCGCGCTTGTCGCCTCATCGCAAAGAAGAATTTTAGGGTCGGTAGCCAGCGCTCTTGCAATTGCAACCCTTTGCTTCTGACCGCCCGAAAGCTGAGAGGGATAAGCCTTTTCCTTATCGGCAAGGTCTACTATTTTTAAAAGCTCCCTTGCCTTTTTTAAAGCCTGTGTTTTAGGAACCCCTGTTATTTCAAGCGGATAGCAGACATTTTTTATTACGCTTCTCTGTGACAGGAGATTAAAGCCCTGAAATATCATTGAGATTTTATGTCTTATTTCTCTAAGCTGTTTTTTATTAAGCTTTGTGATATCCGTTCCGTCGATAAGCACGCTTCCCGAGGTCGGAATTTCAAGAAGATTGATACATCGTACCAAAGTTGATTTTCCTGCGCCCGAAAGACCGATTATTCCGTAAATATCCCCGTCCTCAACGGTAAGCGAAATATTTTTTACCGCTTCGACCGTATCGCTTTGAGTTTCAAAGGTTTTACAGACATTTTTTAGTTCAATCAATTTTTTATTCCCCTTTGCATAAAAAAATCCGAGAGAATATCGCTGATATCTCTCGGACGAAAACTCACAGGTCAAAAGAAGTGCAAAGATTTAACAATCTTTATTCAAGGCACGACAAACCGACCCGCACGCACAAAACGCCCGAGAAGAAAACATTCGACCACAGCGGAAGTTACATCTTACCAACTGTTCAAAATAGTTTTTCATATCTTCGTACCTCGCTTTCTTCTTAATACGGTTGCTATTATAGCACCTTAAAACATACTTGTCAAGTATTTTTTTAATTTTTTAAGCTTTGCAGCGGAGCAGGTATCTTTCCTGCCCTGTCAATAAACTTTTTAGAGCTGCTTTTAAGGTTAATATCCATAATCGGAGCAGAGCCGAGAAGTCCGCCGAAGGAAAGCTCTTCTCCTGCCTTTTTGCCTACTGCCGGAATAAGGCGGACAGCGGTGGTTTTGGTATTTACCATACCTATTGCCGCCTCATCGGCAATGACTGCGGAAATTGTTTCGGCAGGCGTATCTCCCGAAACCGCAATCATATCAAGACCTACCGAGCAAACGGCTGTCATAGCCTCAAGCTTTTCTATTTTAAGATTGCCCGACCTTGCCGCGGCTATCATTCCCGCGTCCTCTGATACGGGGATAAACGCACCCGAAAGGCCGCCTACCGAAGAGGAAGCCATAACGCCGCCTTTTTTAACCGCGTCATTAAGCAGAGCAAGCGCCGCAGTCGTTCCGTGAGTACCGCAGTTTTCAAGTCCCATTTCCTCTAAGATATGAGCGACGCTGTCGCCGATAGCAGGCGTCGGAGCCAAAGACAGGTCGACAATACCGAAAGGAACGCCGAGTCTTTTTGACGCCTCGGTACCGACAAGCTGACCCATTCTTGTGATTTTAAACGCGGTTTTCTTTATAACCTCAGCAACCTCGCCGAGATCGCCGTCAGGACACTTTTTAAGAGCTGAATGAACAACACCCGGGCCTGAAACTCCGACATGAACAACACAATCGGGCTCTCCCACACCGTGGAACGCTCCCGCCATAAACGGATTATCCTCAGGCGCATTACAGAAAACAACAAGCTTTGCGCAGCCTATGCAGTCTCTGTCCGCAGTCGCCTCGGCGGTCTGTCTTATAATCTGTCCCATAAGCTTTACCGCGTCCATATTTATACCGGCCTTAGTTGAGCCGATATTAACGGAAGAGCAGATATTATTTGTAACGCTCAGCGCTTCGGGGATTGATTTTATAAGCTCAAGATCTCCTGCCGAAAAGCCCTTATGGACGAGGGCTGAATATCCGCCGATAAAATTAACTCCTGTTGCGTCAGCCGCCCTTTGGAGAGTTTTTGCAAAAATAACAGGATCGGCCTTCTTAGAAGCGGCGGCAATCATTGCGATAGGGGTTACGCTTATTCTTTTATTTATGATCGGAATACCGTATTCCTTTTCTATATCGCAGCCTGTTTTAACAAGGTTTCCCGCTTTTCTTGTTATTTTCTCGTAAATCTTATCGCAGGCAACCTTAGCGTCGGCATCTATACAGTCAAGCAGGGATATACCCATAGTAACCGTTCTGATGTCAAGATTATCGTGGTCAATCATATTGACCGTTTCCATTATATCCTTAATATCTATCATGAAACAAGCCTAACCTTTTTTAAATTCTGTGCATGGACTTAAAGATATCCTCATGCATTACATGGATTTTAAGACCCAAGCTGTCGCCGAGCTTTTTAAGTCTGTCAGAAAACTCAGGGAAGCCGCAGTTAAG